>CAZYEA010000049.1:0-21132 GCA_964646485.1 uncultured Acidobacteriota bacterium | reverse complement strand
GCTTCATCTCCGGCCTGATGCGCGCCGGCGACTCCATCATCCTGGATCAGTACTCGCACGCTTCGGTGGTCGACGGAGCGATCCTCGCGAAATCGAATACCGTCTTCTTCCGTCACAACAACCCCCTCGATCTCGAGCGCAAGCTCGGGAAGACCAAGGGCAAGAAGCTCGTGGTGGTGGAAGGCGTCTATTCGATGGACGGCGACATCTGCACCCTCCCCGAACTTCTCGAAGTAGCGAAGCGTCACGGCGCCCGCGTTCTCATCGACGAAGCGCACTCGACCTTCCTCTTCGGCCAGAACGGTCGGGGAGTGGCCGAGCACTTCGGTCTCGATGACGAGGTCGACTTCCACCTCGGCACGTTCTCGAAGAGCCTCGGCGGTCAGGGCGGTTTCGTGGCGGGGAGCCGCAAGCTCGTCGACTACATCAACGCCTTCGGCCGGTCCCGCTTCTTCTCCTGCAACCTTTCGCCCGTTCTCGTAGCCGGCCTCCTCGCCGGCATCCGGATCGTCCAGAAGGAGCCTGAGCTGCGGCAGAAGCTGTGGTCGAACGTGGCTTTCCTCCGCCGCCGCTTCGCGGAGGAGGGGGTCGACATCGGGAAGTCGAATTCGCAGGTCATGCCGGTCATGGTCAACAACGACGCCCGCGTGTTCGCGGTCGCCGAGAAGATCCAGGACCGCGGCCTCTTCCTGCAGCCCGTGACCTACCCCGCGGTGCCGAAGCACAAGTCGCGTCTGCGCATCTCCGTCTCGGCCGCGCACACCGAGGCCGATCTCGAAACCGCGGTGCGGGTGATCGCGTCCGTCCTGCGCGAAGAGGGTGTATGCCAGTAACCATCTACGGGTATCGGGATGCGATGAGCGCGTTCTTCGAGTTTCCGACCGAGAACGCCCGCGAAATCCTTCCCGATCACCTGGAGCCGGTCGAGGTCCACCACGGAACCAGCATCTTCGCCATGACCGCTTTCGATTTCAACGAGAGCTCGGTGGGCGAGTATGGCGAGGTCGTGATGGCGGTCATCGTGTCTCCCCTCGTGAAGCCGGGCGAGCGGCTCCCCAAGTCGGCGATGTACCCCTATCTCGTGGCCACCACCACCAAGGCGGCGCGCGACCACGCAATCGAGCGCTGGCATCTGCCGCACTTCATGGAAGACGTCCGCATCGAGTTCGACCGGTCCACGCCCAACGTGGGGGTGGCTCGGGTCAGCGATTCGGCCGGCGCCCCGATCGTCGAACTGAAGGTGGCCGCGCACAGCTTTGCGCCGGTGAACCACCTCTATCAGTCGTTCATGGCCGATGACTCGGGCAAGTACCTCGCGAGCATCATCATGGAGGGCGAGCAGAGCGAGCACGAGGACGAAAAGGGCTCGATCGTCCTGCACGATCACGACTTCAACAAGGCGCTCAGCATCGAGGATGTCTACGCGACTCCTTTCCGCGAGCTCTGGATGCGCAACGGGCGCCAGACCTTCGATCCCCTCAAGCAGCTGTAGGCCACAGGCGCCTCACTGTCGCCACAGCCTAGAGTCCGGCGGGCGGTCCGATTCCTCGATGCCTCGAACCTTCGTCATCCTCAATCCGAATTCAGGCAAGGGAAGGGGCCGTCGGCTCGAGCCCAGGATTCGCGAGGTGTTCCGGTCACAGGACGTCGAGTTCGGCCTGACCACGCGTCCCGGTGATGAGGAAAGGCTGGCGGCCGAGGCCATCGGTCGCGGATGCGAACGGATCGTGGCGGTGGGCGGGGACGGAACCACCTCGAATATCGGCCACGCCATCATGGAGTCCGGCAAGCCCGTGGCTCTGGGACTGGTGCCGGGCGGCACGGGCTGTGACCTCGCCCGCAGCCTGGACATTCCCCAGAACGACCTGCAACGATGCGCCGATATCGTCGGCGCCGGACGTACGCGCCCCATCGATGTGGGGAAGGTCGCCGACCGGCATTTTCTCAACGTTGCCGGGTTCGGGTTCGACATGGCGGTGCTCGAACGGTCCTTCAAGGTGAAATGGCTGCGTGGCGAACTGCTCTACCTCTACTGCGCGCTGCTCGAGATGAAGGCCTATCCCGGATTCGCGCTCAAAAGCGTCCTCGATGGGCGGCCCGGGCCTTCCGGGACCCACATGATGGTGATCGTGGCCAATGCGAAGAAGTTCGGCGGGGGATTCGCGGTCGCCCCGGAGGCCTCGCTCGATGACGGCGAGGTCGACATCGTGACTTTCGGGGACCTGGGCTTCTTCGCCCGCCTCAAAGCGATGGGCGCCCTTATGAAGGGAACGCACAACGACCTGACCGGAATCGGCACGGTTCGCGCGCGCCGCGCCGTGTTCGACTTCGTCACTCCTCCCTCCTTCGAGACCGACGGGGAATGGCGTCAAGCGAGCGGCACCACCCTGGCCATCGAGACCCTTCCGAGGGCGCTGAACGTCCTGGTGCCGTGATGGGTCTGCTCCGCGCCCTGCGCAGCTTCGCCGCAATCGCAGCCTGCCTGCTTCTCCTCGGGGTGGTGGCTCCTTTGAGCCTCTACCTGATCTACGTGCCCCGCATTGCTTTTCACCGGCATCGCGCCGGAGAACTGGGCGCTGAATGGGTAAGTCACATCGCACGGAGCCTGGTCATCCTCATGAGGCTCGGGGGCGCCACTTTCAGGATCGAAGGGGAGATCGATTGCGGCCAGAAGGGCGTGATCATCATGAACCATCAGTCGCTCCTCGAAATCGCTCCCCTGATCCACATCACCCGGTCGCGCCTGCCCCGCTTCGTGGCGCGCTCGCGCTACGCACGATCGATACCCACGGTTTCCCGGGCGATCCGTTATCTGGACTGCATCATCATCGACCCCCGGCGTGACCGCGCCGGCTCCGTTCTCGCCATCCAGCGAGCGGCGGAGGCGGGCCTTCAACAGCCGGTCATGCTCTTTCCGGAGGGGCACCGGACGAGGGATGGCGAGGTCGCGCCCTTCCGGCCCGCGGGCATGATCGCGCTCCTCAAGAATCGCCCGATGCCGGTGTGGACCATCGTCAGCGACGGCTTCTGGCGGCATCGGAAGCTCGTGGACACTCTGTTCGGGCTCGGCCAGGTGGAAGGCAGGATCAAGGTGGTCGAGAAGATCATGTCGCCCGAGAACCCGGATGAGCTGCCCGATTTCATCGAAGGACGGCGTCAGACCATGATCCGCGAACTTGCGAACATGCGAGGCGAGGCCGCCCGCTGAATCCTCAGGACATCGCCGAAGCGGTCCTGGATCGGCCCGGTCTCGATCTGGTGGCGGCGATCGCCGCCGCTTCCCGGGGAACGCTCGGCGCCGCCATATTCTTCGGCTCGCGCAGCTCGGGAGTCGCCACCACGGCCGCGAGCGCCTATGACCTGATGCTCGTCTGCGATCAGCCTCGGGATTTCTACCGCGCCATGAGCGATGCCGGTTTCCTGGGCCGGGGCCCGGCCCTTCTGGGGCTCCTGGACCCGCTTCTGCCTCCGACTCAGATCCGCCTCGCGCCCTCGGGCGGGCTCGCAAAGGCTTCGGTGCTGTCCATGGGCGCGCTTCTCCGCGCCACCTCGAAGCACCGCAAGGATCAGTTCGTGGCCGGCCGCCTGTTCCAGGACGTCCACGTGGTCTGGGCGCGGGACGCTCATTTCCTGGAGAGCATCGTGACGGCGATCGACTCGGCTCGTCGCGTCACTCTCGATTGGGTTGGGCCGGACCTGCCCGAGCGATTCGACGCGCCGGGCTACGTGCGCCAGCTCTTCCAGACCTCGTTCCGCTTCGAGGTGAGGCCGGAGACCCGGGGCCGGGCCGACGCGCTGTACGACGCGCAGGCGGAGCGCCTGGTTCCGATTTTCGAAGTCGTCCTGCCGGCACTCGCGGCCTCCGGAGCTCTCCTCGCCCAAGGCGAGGGCCGGTTCTCTCTCCCGCGGCCGGTGTCCGGATCTGAGAGGTTCAGACGCCGTGCCTTTCTCGAGTGGTCCCGCGTTCGCGCCACCGCGCGATGGCCCAAGCACGCTCTGACCTTCGACGGGTGGCTCGACTACATCGTGCGGAAAGCGGAACGACACTCCGGGGAGACGATCACGTTGACCCCCATGGAGCGACGCTTTCCCTTGGTCCTGCTCTGGCCCAGAGCCTTTCGATTCCTGGCCCGGCAGCGGCGCAAGGGCCGCCCCCCGGTTTAACCTCGCGGCCCAGGAATCCATGCATCCCTCCCTTCAAAACGCGCTCATCGTCCTCGGCATCGCCATCGGCTCGATGTTCGTGTACGCGGGGTTCGGCCGTTTGAAGGACAAAGACGCAAGCGACAAGGGAACCCAGTTCCTCATGGGCGTCGGGAACTTCCTCGTGCACTGGTTCATGTGGGCCATAGGTCCGATCGAGAGGATCAGCCTCGCCCTGCGGCTGACCCCGGATTTCTTCAACTGGTCGGGGCTCTTCCTGGGCGCGGTCGCGGGCACCCTCTTCGCCCTCAATCATCTGGGGTGGGGAGGCGTGATCATGCTGCTCGGGGGAATCTGCGACGTGATGGACGGCCGAATCGCCCGGTCGATGAAGACCGCCTCGTCCTACGGCGCCTTCATCGACTCGACCCTGGACCGGTTCGTCGAGGTGTTCGCCTTCCTCGGCCTGGTCTTCCTCTTCCGAGATACGGAGTGGGGAGCCCTTCTGGCCGCGGCCGCCATTACCGGCTCGCTCCTCGTGAGCTACACCCGCGCGCGGGGCGAATCGCAGGGTGTCTTATGCAAGGAAGGGCTGATGCAGCGGGCCGAGAGGATCGCCCTGCTCGTCTTCGCGGTCTTCTTCGATGGGCCCATCACCCTCTCCTTCGGCTGGACCCAGGGGGCCGTGGTCATGGTGGTGATGGCGGTCATCGCCGCGGGAACCTTCATCACCGCCTTCCATCGGACCCTGTGGATCGGAAGACGGCTGCGCGAGCGGGACCGCGAAGCACTCGAGAAGAGATGAAGCCGCTCTCCATCGTGGTCCGAGAGGACGCGATGGCGCCGTTCGACCGCTGGCTCGCCACCGAGTTGTCGCACACGATCGGCCGCGCCCTGCCGCGAGCGCTGGTCCGCAAGGCCATCGTCTCGGGAGTGGTGGCCGTCGGCGGTCGCATCGTTCGCGACCCTGGTCTGCTGGTCAAGCGCGGGCCCTCCGTGTTCATCCGGCACTTCGACTGGCTCAAAGAGCGCGAGCCCGAGCGGACCTTGCGGATCCTGTACGAGGACGACTGGGTCATCGCGGTCGACAAGCCGGAAGGACTGCCTACTCACGAGTCGAAGGATCCGCAGCGGCCAAGCCTCACCCGAATGGTCGAAGCCCACGTGGGCCGCCGGGTCTCCGTCCATCATCGCCTCGATTCCGGCACCTCGGGTGTGATCCTCTTCGCCAAGCGCGCGGAAGCAAACCCCGCCCTCGCGCGAGCCTTCGCCGGTCGCGAGATCGTCAAGTCGTATGTGGCTCTCGTGGCTCGCCCGCCCGTGGACTGGCCGAAGGAGTTGGAGATTGATACGCCCATCCTGGTGACCGCGAACGGCGAGGTTCGAGTGGATGGGAAAGGCGCTCCCGCAATCACGAGGATCCGCGTGATCGCACGACGCGCCCGGCATCTATTGATCGAGGCGCGTCCGCTCACCGGCCGCAAGCACCAGATCCGCGCGCACCTGGCCTCGGTTGAAGCTCCGATCGTGGGCGACCGGCGCTATGGCGGTCCGCCCTCTCCGTCGGGCCGAATCATGTTGCACGCGGAGCGAATCGAGCTCGCTCATCCGGTAACGGCCGAGCCGCTCGTGATCTCGAGCCCCGCGGCCGGACGAGTTTCGCGAGCCCGCGAAGGCGGCTATTCCGCCCAGCGCACCACGCCCGCCCGGAACAGCTCAGAGGTCAAAGAGACCAGAGCCGGGCTCGAAGCCAGGCGGCGCGCCGAGGCCGCAGAAGCGTTCCCGCACAGGAAAGGGGCGGCGAAGGCCTGGGAACGCGGGAGCACTCGGGACTCGCCGTTGACGAAGATGGCGGCCTGGCCGCGATCGAGCGGGGCCCAGGCAAGGCGGGCCGCGGCGACGGGCCGTACCGGAGTGCCGCCCGCGAGCCGTCTCACGAGAGCGGGGCGAGGGACTCTCGTTGGAGCCTGTCCTCGGCCGCCCGCGGTCACCGTCTCGCCCATGGCGATCGCCCACGCGTCGCCCGCGAGCCCCTCGATGTCGGACACGAGGTAGCGCCGAAGTGCCTCGAGATCCTCACCGGAAATCTGACCCTGATCCCGCGCCGGCGTCCTCCCGGCGTCGCGAAAGAGTCCCGGAGTTTCATTCGCGAGGGCCTTGGACAGCAGGGTCGAGAGAAGGTCGGCGGTCGAAGGCGCGCGAAAACCAATGGAGTACGTGAGGGCTACCTCCGCGTCGCTGGCCACGGTGACGCCTCGGTGTCCCACGCCTGGGGGCACGTACAGCATGTCGCCGGGGTCGAGCACCCACGACTCCTCTGCGCGAAAGCGCTTCAGGATTCTCAGGTCGAGGCCGGGCCGATACTCCGGCCGGGACCGCCGATCCACCTCCCATCGCCTCCGGCCCTGGCCCTGAATCAGGAAGACGTCGTAGCTGTCGATGTGAGCGTCGACCGTGCCGTGGATCGGAGCGAGGCTCACCATGACGTCATCCATCCGCCACCTAGGTATGAACGAGAACGCGTCGGCGAGGGCGGCGATCGCCGGCGAATGGCGGTCCACGGATTCGACGAGCAGAGTCCAGTGGGAGCGGGGCAATCTCCGCAGCGTCGCCGGCTTCTGCGGACCGCGGACGGCCTGCCAGGCCTTCCTTCCGGCGCGCTCGATGACGAGCCGGGAATCCACGCCTCTCTCGCAGGCGAGGCCGGCAAGTTCATCGGCGGAGAGCGGATCTTCAAGGTTCGGGAAGGCGCCCCGAACCACCATGGGCTGCTTCTGCCAATGCGTCCGGAGGAATCGATCCACCGGCATCCCGCCGAGAACCGATGAGTCGCGGAACTTCATGGCGCGAACCCTATCCCAGGTTTCGGGCCAGACGCTCCGGATCGCAGTGATGGAGGATCCAGAGGTCGGCGCTCCGAACCGCTTCCTTCCATCGCATCGATTCGGGCGACTCCAGAGGTGCGGCCGCCTCGAACAGCAGGACTGTATCCAGGCAGAGCCGCAGGTAGTTCGCGACCGTCCGCAGGTCCTCGGCCTGGAACGTCACCCATGCCGCGATGAGCCGGGCGCCAAGGTACTTCCTGAGCGCGAGGTCGGCGAAGGCTGGGATCTGCCGGGTCGCCGCTTGCCGCGTGGGCAACTCGGCTACGGGTGATCCTTCCGCCGAGGAAGACGCGAGGATGCTCCGGGAGTCCTGCGCCTGGACTTCTCGAGACGGCGCCGCAGGCCTCGAGAACGCGGTGCGGATGAGCTCGGGGAGCGATGGGCCACCGGGGCGCCATGAGTGCGCTTCCTCCACGACGAACTGAACCAGGTTGAGACTGGTGCCAAGGTCGTGACTCGCAAAGGCCTCGACCGCGCCCTCTTCGAAGGCTCTCAGTCCGTCGAATCCCAGAAGGACCCCGGGCCGGAGGAGCGGGGGATAGGACATCCGGGCGTCGAGGCCCTCATAGGGCCAATCGGGCGGAAAGCCGGCTCGTGCGCCGGATACGAGCGAGAAGCCTTCGCCACCCTGGAAAAGCAGGCCCGCCGCGGTTGGACAATAGTGAGACAGGCTGAGGGACACGCAGTCCGGTTCCAGGACGCAGACCCTTGGGAACTGCCGGCATGCCGATGGGAGCGCCTCGACGCCAAACTCCCGGTGGATGGCGCAACGCTGGTCGTTTTGGTCACGGAACCAGCAGGAACCTGTCGTGTCCGACCGCCGAAGAGACGCGCGGCAGCCAGGCGGCGGATCGGCCATCGGGAGGAACCCGTCGGGGCCGTTTGGGAGCCGAGCCCCGGGATTCTTCAGTCGGGGTGTGAGGGCGAGCTCGATGGGCTGTTCGACGGCGATTTCCCAGCCAGAGGAGCAGCAGACGCCGGTGTTCTGGCACTGGTAGGAAGAGTGGAAGGAAAGACAGCGAACCTGAGCCCGTTCAGGCCTATTCGGCATCCTGGTACCTATCAAACTTTACATAATATATCTTATCAGACACCTCGGAACGCCCACGGCGCGCCGAGGTGTCCGATAAGATAGTAGCTCGATGACCCGCCAGGGTCTTCGAGATACGTAGTTTAGAGGGCCCAATCCCACTGCTTGGACGGACTTTGGGCCGACCGCAAGCATCGCCCGGACCCTGGCGTCCTACTCCTCGTCCTCACGCAGCTTGGCCAGCACCGAGAAGTCCTCGAGCGTGGTCGTGTCTCCGACGGTCTGGGACCCTGCGGCGATGTCCCTCAGGAGCCGCCGCATGATCTTTCCGCTTCGGGTCTTGGGCAAGGCATCCGTGAACCGAATGTCATCGGGCTTGGCGATGGCGCCGATCTCCCGGGCCACGTGAGCCTTCAGCTCCTCCTTCATCGCCTCGATGGCGAATTGGTCGGTCCCGGCGGCGCCCGCCTTCAGGGTTACAAAGGCGCAAAGCGCCTGGCCCTTCAGCTCATCCGGTCGGGCGACCACCGCAGCCTCGGCGACCCGGTGATGTGAGACCAGGGCGCTTTCGACCTCCATCGTCCCGAGCCGGTGTCCGGCAACATTGACCACGTCGTCGACCCGGCCCATGATCCAGAAGTAGCCGTCCTCGTCCTCACGGGCGCCGTCCCCGGTGAAGTACGAGCCCGGGAAGCGCTTCCAATACTGCTCGACATACCGGTCCGGATCCCGGAACACGGTGCGAAGCATCGAGGGCCACGGCTTCCGAATGACCAGGAAGCCTCCCTGGCCCGCCGGGACTTTCTTTCCTTCCTTGTCCACAACCTCCGGCAGGATTCCGAAGAATGGCAGCGTCCCGGACCCGGGCTTCGTGGGCGTGGCGCCGGGCAGAGGCGTGATCATGATGGCGCCCGTCTCCGTCTGCCACCAGGTATCGACGATCGGACAGCGCTCGCCGCCGATGACCTTGTGGTACCACATCCAGGCTTCGGGATTGATGGGCTCGCCGACCGTGCCGAGGAGACGGAGCGAACTCATATCGTGAGCGTTCGGCCACTCGTCCCCTTGACGGACGAACGATCGAATGGCGGTGGGCGCCGTGTAGAAGACGCTGACCCGGTGCCGCTCGATGATGTCCCAGAGCCGGTCCGGTTTCGGGAAGTTCGGAGCGCCCTCGTACATGAGCGAAGTGGCGCCATTGGCGAGCGGACCGTAGACCACGTAGCTGTGCCCGGTGACCCAACCGACGTCGGCCGTACAGAAGTAGGTGTCCTCCTCCTTGAGGTCGAAGACGTACTTCGAGGTCATGGCGGCCTGAAGGAGATAACCCGCGGTCGAATGCTGCACGCCCTTCGGCTTGCCCGTGGTGCCCGACGTGTAGAGGATGAAAAGCGGGTGTTCCGAATCGAGGGGCTCGGGCGGGCAGGTCGCCGAGGCCGTGGCCATGGCCTCGTGATACCAGACGTCCCGACCGCCCTTCATCTCTATGGTCTCGCCGGTCCGGCGCACCACGACCACCCGGGTGACGCTCGGGATGGCCGGACAGGCGGCATCCACGTTGGCCTTGAGATGGACGATGCTTCCCCGCCGGCAGGCCCCGTCCGCGGTCACAATGAGCTTCGCTTCCGCGTCGTTCATGCGATCGCTGACCGCCTCGGCCGAGAAGCCTCCGAAGACCACGCTGTGGACCGCGCCGATGCGGGCGCACGCCAACATGGCCACCGCGGCTTCGGGGATCATGGGCAGATAGATCCCAACCCGATCGCCCTTGTGCACTCCGAGCGATTTCAGGACGTTCGCGAACTTGCAGACCTCGCGCAGAAGTTCGCCATAGGTGACGACGCGCGTCTCACCGGGCTCGCCCTCCCAGATGATCGCGGCCTTGTTCTTGCGCCAGGTGGCGGCGTGGCGATCGAGACAGTTCTCCGAGAGATTGAGCTTGCCCCCCACGAACCACTGGGCGAAGGGGACCTTCCAGTCGAGAACGGTGTGCCACTTCTCCTGCCAGGTGAGTGCTTCGGCCTGCTCGGCCCAGAAGCCCTCGGGGTCGTCGATGCTCCTCGTGTAGAGAGCCCGGTACTCTTCGAGGTGCTTGACGTGGGCCCGGTCCGAAAAGCCCGGCGGCGGCGGGAAGAGTCGCGCTTCCTTGAGGAACGTGTGGATCTCAGACATGGCCGAGATTGTAGTTGGTCGCGACCAGGCCTTTAGCGGATGCCCCAGGTCTTGTGCTGCTGCACCGAGAGCGCCCAGCCGGGATTCGCCTTCACCAGGCCGACGCACCAGCGAAGGGTCTCAGGGTCGAGGGCATCGCCCGAGAACGCCGGCGAAATGAACTTTAGCCCGGCCTTGGCACTCGGACGTGGAATTCCCTGCCCGTGACCGCGGACGTAGCGAATCTCCGAACACTCCTTCACCTTCACCGCGTGTTCGGCGACCTTCGGACTGAGCGATACCCAGTCGAGCCCGAGGGGAGAGACATCGATGGTTCCGTTGGTCTCGATGCATACAGGTCCGAACCCAGCCTTGCGGAGGGCGTCGACCATGGGCCGGTCGAGCTGCAGCGCGGGCTCCCCCCCCGTGAAGATGACGCCGACGGACGCCTTCGGCGCGAGCTTCAGGGCCGTGGTGACGACCTGCGCCGCGGTCATGGGTGTCCCCGATTCGAACTCAGTGTCGCAGGCGAATCCGCCGGGAGACCTCTTCCCCGCTTTCAAGTCGCAGCGCATATTGCAGCCGGAGAAGCGCACGAAGACGTTCGGCGTGCCCGCGCGGGCGCCCTCGCCCTGCAAAGAGAAGAAGATCTCGTTGACCGAATATCGTTTCGCGGTCCGACTCGTAACCGCGCGCGCCATCACTCGACCACGCATTCCGCGAAGCAGTTCTCGGTCTCTTGCAGAACGATCTTGACCACCTTCACCCCGGTACCCTGCAGGACCCGCGGAGAGACATCGTGAGCCAGGAAGTGAGCGAGGTTCTCCGCGGTCGGGTTGCGGTCGAGCACGAACGTCTTCTGCTTGAGACCGCCGCTTTCGAAAGCGGCGATGGCGCGGCGCCCGTCGACGTCGTGAGCGGCCACGATGAAACCGTGGTCCCAGTGCTCGAGGATCCAGCCGCCCACGCGCTCCTTGAGCACGGCGAAGTCGATGACGCGGCCCACGGGATCGAGATCGCCGGCGGCGTGGATGAAGACCAGGTAATTGTGGCCGTGCAGATAGGCGCAAGCGCCCTCGTGTCCGACGAGGCGATGCCCGGCGCTGAAATGGATTCGACGAACGACCTGAAGGCTGCTCAAGGGCCGACATTCTAATGGGGCGTGAGCCAGAGCCGCCTGCTACGATTTCCCCTTCGATGAAGCACAAGCTGATCCTGCGGCCGACCATCCTCGATCGCTACGTGCTGCGGGAGGTGGCCTCGCCGTTCCTGATTGGCCTGGTTCTGTTCACCTTCGTCCTGCTCATCCCCCACCTCGCCGACATTTCCGACCTTCTCGTGGGAAAGAGCGCGACCTGGACCGTCATCGGCAAGCTCATCTTCAACATCCTGCCGAGCTTCCTCGCCCTGACCATTCCCATGGCCTTCCTGCTGGCGGTGCTCCTGGGACTCGGGCGGCTGGCAAGCGAAACCGAACTTGTGGCCATGCAGGCGGTTGGAGTGTCCCCGCTGTTCCTGCTCCGCCCCCTCATGCTGCTCGGGGTTCTCGCCACCGGGGCCACCTACTATGTCCACGCGTTCTGGGTGCCCGATGCGAATCAGACTTACCGCGAAACCGCCTTCGCGCTCGCCATTTCGCGGGCGCAGAGCGTCAAGCCCAGGGTCTTCATCGAGGACCTCCTCCCCCAGCGCTCCTTGTACCTCACCGACGTGGAACTTGGAACCGGGGTCTGGAAGGACGCGCTCATCATCGACCGCCAGAACAACGGGCGGCCGCGGGTCTGGCTGGCGCGGCGCGGAGAACTGTCGATCAATCGCGCTGAGAAGCGAGTCGAACTGGAGCTCGAGAGTGGAAGTGCGTATTCCTTCGACCTCGTCGACCGCAAGACCTACGACTTCCAGCGATTCGCCCGGGGGAAATTCCCCATCGACTTCGGCCAGATCTTCCCCGACCTGCCGCTCTCCCGCGGCGACCGGGAAATGACGCCGTCCATGCTGCTCACGCAGATCGAGAAGTTCGAACAGGAGGGCAACGTCGCGGAGGCGGCTCGGTACGCCGTCGAGTACCACAAGAAGTACGCCCTCTCCGTGGTGCCGCTCGTGTTCGCGGTGCTGGGACTCGCCTTGATGCTCGGGGGCCGGCGCGATTCCCGGCAGTCGGCCTTCGGCCTCGCGATCGCGGTGATCTTCACCTACTACGTGCTGGCGCGGCTCGGCGAGCAGGCCGGTGACACCCGGGCGCTGCCTCCGGGGGTGGCGGTGTGGGCCGCAAATCTGATCCTCGGAGCCCTCGCCGCGTATCTCCTCTACCGGGCCCGGCGCGAAGGGACGGTGGACCCGCTCAGTTTCGGCGGCCTGACCCACTGGATCGCGGGATGGTTTTCATCGCGAGGATCGAGGGGGGAACGACGGAGATCGCCCTTCAGCGCGCGCGTGGTCGGCGTGCTCGACCGCTACATCGGGCGCGAGTTCATTCGCATGCTCGTTCTCGCCACCGTGGCCCTTCTGATCCTGCCCGTCCTGCTCGAGTTCATGGACCTGCTCGATGACGTTCAGCAGAACCACGTCAAGGGGGCCACCCTCCTCTCCTACTTCGCCTACAACCTCCCCTTCTATCTCTTCAGCCAGATCCTGCCCATGGCCGTCCTGATCGCGACCCTCGCCACCTACGGAATCATGTCGCGGCAGAACGAGGTCACCGCACTCAAGGCCACCGGCATCAGCGTCTACCGCGCCGCGGTGCCGGCACTCGCCATCGCCGCGGTGGTGTCCATCCTGATGTTCGTGGGAAACGATTCCCTGGTGCCGCCCTACAGGCGCATGGCCCAGCGCGAACACGACGTCATCAAGGGCCGGCCTCCCCGCTCCAACACCGCCCTCGACCGGCGCATGGCTCTGGGCTCGGATGGCCGCTTCTACTCCTACAACCAGATCGCCCCCTCCACCGACCCCGGGAGCGTGATCTTCCGTGGTCTCTCGGTCCTCGACATCGATCCCAAAACCTGGACCCTGCGCGAGCACCTCATGGCCGAAGAGGTTCGCTGGGACGGAAAGGTCTACGAGCTCTCACGCGGTTTTCGGCGCACCTTCACCGGCGGGTCGGCCGCCGACCGGGTGATCGACACCGTGCGATCGGCCGAGATCGATCCGCCGACCTACTTCAAGAAGGAGGAGCGCACCGCCGACGAGCTTTCGTTCGCGGACCTGCAGACTCACATCGAATCGATCGAAGGCCTTGGCCTCGACGGCACGCCTCTGCGGCTGGGGTTGCATCACAAGGTGTCCTACCCCGCGATGTGCCTGGTCATGGCCTTCGTAGGACTTCCCTTCTCGATGTTCGTGGGCAAACGCGGCGCCCTTTTCGGGGTCGGCATCGCCCTGTTCCTGGCCGCCTTCTACCAGGTGGGCTTCGTATTCTCCGAAGCGCTCGGAAAATACGGATACCTGCCCCCGATGCTCGCGGCCTGGGCGCCCAATCTCGCCTTCGTGGGCCTTGGGGCGCTGCTCGTTCTGAGCCTCGACACCTAGGGCCCCGCGGCCGCCTCTGATCCCGATGCCAACGCTTGAATCGGCCTTCGAGTTCCTGTTCAAGTATCGCCGCTCGGTTTTCGAGGCCGGTGAGGTCGCGATCGGGGCGGGAGCGCCGACCTTCGCAATACTCGCGGCATTCCTGGGGGCGCTCGCCCTCGCGGTGTGGACTTACCGTCGCCTGGCCGCCCGGTCGACGCTTCGACGCATCGACCTGACGATCCTCACCGGGCTGCGCGCGGCCGGCCTCGGCCTTCTCGCCATCGCCCTGCTCGAGCCGACGCTGCGGGTGCTGACCGTGGCCCCGCAGCAGACCTTCGTGGGGGTCCTGCTCGACGACTCGCAGAGTCTGACCATCAAGGATGACCGGGGCCGCGCGCGCGGCGAGTACGCGAAGGCGCAGCTGATGGATCCCCTGGGCGAGCTGCGCCGGGCCCTCGAGCAGAAGTTCAAGGTTCGCTACTTCCGGTTCTCCGAATCCGCGAGCCGGATTCAGGGAGGAGGCCTCGGGTTCCAGGGCTCCCGGACCGACCTCGCCACCGCGCTCAGGCGCGCGAAGGAGGAACTCGCCGACGTTCCCATCTCCGGCTTCGTGCTCGTGAGTGATGGAGCGGACAATGTCGCCGGGCCATTGAGCGAGATCCTGCTCGATCTGCGCGCCCGGCAGATTCCCGTGTCCACGATCGGACTCGGGCAAAGTCGATTTTCCCGGGACGTCGAGATCACCCGGGTGGAAGCACCCGCCTCGGTTCTCCAGGGAAGTTCGGTGGTGGCAAGCCTCGCCCTCAAGGCCGAAGGCGCGGGCCGCGCTCCCTTGAGCCTCACCGTCGAGGACTCCGGCCGGATACTCTCCGCCCAGGAGGTCCAGGTCACCGCCGCCGACTCGTCCACCGTCCGCGTCTCGATCCGCGCGGATGAACCGGGTTCGCGGCTGCTTCGCTTCAAGGTCGCACCAGTCGAGGGCGAGCAGGTGGTCGAGAACAACCAGTTCGATGTGGCCCTCGATGTCCTCGGGCGGCGAGAGAAGATCCTCTACTTCGAAGGAGGCGCGCGCTTCGAAGCCAAGTTCCTCCGCCGCGCGGTACAGGACGACAAGAACCTCCAGGTGGTGACGCTCGAGCGCACCTCCGACAACAAGTTCCTCCGCCTCGATGTCGACGACGCCGAGGAGCTGGCCGCGGGGTTCCCGAGGACGCGAGAGGAGCTCTTCGCCTATCGCGGCCTCGTGATCGGAGGAGTCGAGGCGAGCTTCTTCAGCGTCGATCAGGTCCGCATGCTGGCCGATTTCGTTTCCCAGCGCGGCGGCGGGCTCCTCATGCTCGGCAGCGATCAGACTTTTGCGGAGGGAGGGTATGCGGGCACCGCGGTGGCGGAGGCCCTTCCAGTGGCCCTCGATGCCCCAGACGCCTCCCCCGCCAAAGCCGGGGACTCGCGTTTCCAATGGCTGAAAGTGAACGTGACCCCGCTCGGCGCGGGCCAGCCAGTGACCCAGATCGCCGCGAACGAAGCCCTGAGCGAGGCGCGGTTCAAGGCGCTGCCGCCCCTCTCCTCCGTCAACCGGGTCTTTCGGGTGAAACCGGGGGCCTCCACCCTGCTCACCGGCGAACCCTCGGGCGAAGAGGGGGGCGACGCGCGCGTGGTCCTTGCCTCCCAACGCTATGGCCGCGGAAGGGCCTTTGCTCTTCCGGTTCAGGACTCCTGGCGCTGGCAGATGCACGCCGATGTCGCCGCGGACGACCTGTCCCACGAAACGTTCTGGCGGCAGATGCTGCGGCAGCTCGTGAGCGGGGTCGGCGGTCCGGTGTCCGCCGCTCTTTCCGCGAGCCTCGTAGCACCGGGCACCACCGTCGTCATCCGCGGGGACGTGGCGGACGAGACGTTCATCCGCGTCAACGACGCCGTGGTCACGGCCCTGGTCAAAGCGCCGGACGGTGAGACCCGGGAGATTCCCCTGCGCTGGACCGTCGACAAGGACGGCGAGTACACCGGCGAGTTTCGTCCGGATCAGCGCGGTGTCCACGAAGTGCGGGTCACCGCGAGGCGGAATGGCAAAACCATCGGCGAGGACACCGCCCACGTGCGGGCCGATGATCTTCAGGTCGAATTCCGGGGAGCGGAAATGAAGGAAGAGCTCCTGCGCCGGATCTCCTCGGAGACCGGGGGGAGGTTCTACACTCCTTCAAACGCCGCGCAGTTGCCGGAGGACCTCACCTACTCCCCCACCACCGCTTCCGTGGTGGACGAGAAGGAACTGTGGGACATGCCGGCGCTTTTCCTGGGCATACTCATGTTTTTGTCTTGCGAATGGATCTACCGCAAGTATCGGGGCCTCGCGTGAGAGCGGGGTCGATCCGCGGTCTGTGGAGGGCCGCCTCCGTGGCCGCGCTTTTCTGCGCGAGAGTCGAAGCGCAGGAAACCCACCTGCTCATCGTGGCCGGCCTCGGCGGAGAGCCGGGCTACACGGAGTCGTTCCAGGCCTGGTCCGCGGCCCTCCAATCCGCCGCCGAGAAGAAGCTCGGCATCCCCCGCGCCAACATCACCTACCTCACCGAGAGCCCGGAGAAGGATCCGACTCGCGCGGATGGCCGCGCCTCCCGCGAGGAACTGGGCAAGGCCTTCACCAGGCTCAGCGGTCGCTGCCGCCCGGGCGACACCGTCGCCGTCATTCTCTTCGGTCACGGCAGTGGGGCAGGCGAGGAGGCCCGCTTCAACCTCCCCGGCCCGGACGCGAGCGCGCGAGACTTCGCGACCTGGCTCGTGCCCTTCGCCTTGCAGAAGGTGATCTTCGTGAACGCGGCGTCGGCGAGCGGTGACTTCCAGAAAGTCCTCGCGGGACCGAACCGGCTGATCCTGACCTCGACGAAGAGCTCGCAGGAGCGAAACGAAGCGGTCTTCGGCAAGTACTTCTCGGAGGCCCTCATCGGCGAAGCCGCCGACACCGACAAGAACGGACGGGTTTCGATTCTCGAGGCGTTCGAAGCGGCCCGGACCCAGGTGTCGACCGAGTACCAGCGGGAACGTCGGCTGCTCACCGAGCACGCCGTCCTTGAGGATGGAGCAGCTGGAGCGGTGGCCCGGGCGACCTTCCTCGGGGGTCGAACTCCCGAGGTCGCGGAGCGGACATCGTCTTCCGATCCGGCGCTCGCAGGACTGGAGGAGGAGCGCCGCGTTCTGGAGGACCGGATCGAAGCGCTGAAGGCGGTCAAAGGAACGATGCCGGCGGGTCGCTACGAGGAGGAACTCGAAAAGCTGCTGCTGGACCTCGCCCTGAAGAACGAAGAGATTCGCCGAAAGCGCGGAGGTGGATCGCTGTGAGTCTTCGTTTCAAGCACCTCGCCTGGTTGGCGCTCAGCGCCATCGCCGCGCCTGCGAGCGCCCAGGTTGCGCCGTCTCCCCCTACAGCCCCTCGCACCGCCGCGTTTCTCTCCGCGACCGAAGCCCTGCGCCGGGGTGAATACGCTCGTGCCCTGCAGGCCGGACGGGCAGAGCTCGCGGCCGCACCCCAAAGCCTCCCGGCGCTCTCCGTCCTGGTCCGCGCGCAGATGGAAACGGGCGCCTACGCCGAGGCCGAATCTTCAGTTCACGCCTTCATCGAGCGAAATTCGAGGACGGCCGACGCCTGGAATCTGATGGGCGACGTGTTCGCGGCGCGAGGGAAGCGGACCGAGGCGGAGGCGGCCTACCTCAAGGCGATCGCTGGACGCGGGGCCTCGGTCCTGGCCGCGGAGGCCTCCCTCGGCGGACTTCTGTATGACCGAGGGCAACGGGCCGAGGCCACCCTTCGCTTCGAGCGCCTCGTGGCCGCCTACAACTCAGGTCGAGCGACCTCGGCTCAGGATCTCCTCGCGGTGGGACGGGCCTGTCGTTATCTGGGGGCTTCGAACCCCGATGCGTTCAAGGATGCGCTCAAAGCCTTCGACGAGGCCGCGGCCCTGGACGAAAGCCACGAGGCCCGCCTCCGAACGGGCGAGCTCTTCCTCGACAAGTTCAACGGCACCGAGGCCCGCCAGGCCTTCGAGGCCGTGCTGGCGGTGAACCGCGATCAGCCCGACGCCCTCCTCGGCATGGCCCGCGCCCTCGACTTCGATGGCGAGCGCGGCGTCCCCGATCTTCTCGACCGCGCGCTCAAGACCAACCCGAACCTCACCGCGGCGCGCGCCTATCGCTCTGGACTGCTCCTCGCCCTCGAGGACTTTCCGGCCGCGCGCGACGAGGCCGCGCGGGCTCTGGCGGAAAACCCCTCATCGCCCGAGGCGCTCGCCGCCCTCGCGGCCGCCCAGTACGTTGCCTCCGACCAGGCCTCCTTTGCCGCAACCCGCGCGAGGGCCCAGGCCCTGTTTCCGAAGAGCGGCGATCTCCTCGTGACCGTGGCCGAGGCCGCGGTTCGCAACCGCCTTTATCGCGAGGCCGGAGATCTGGCGCGGGCCGCGCTCGCTCTCGAGCCCGACTCCTGGTCCGCGCTCGCGAGCCTCGGTCAGAACCAGATGCGCCTCGGCGACATCGAAGGAGCGCGCGCGAGCCTCGAGCGTTCGTTCAAGGGAGACCCCTACAACGTCTGGGTGAAGAACACCCTGGATCTCCTCGACACCTACGTGAACTACACCATCGTCGAGGCCGGGGGCGGGCGGTTCAAGCTGTTCCTCGACAAGAAGGAGGCTCCCGTCCTGGCCCCGCCCATGGCGGCGCTCGCGGTCGAGGCGATCGACAAGCTCTCGGTCCGCTACGGCTTCACCCCCAGCGGCCCGATCCGGGTGGAGGCTTATCCCTCCCATGCCGACTTCTCGGTACGCACGGTCGGCCTTGCCGGCCTCGGCGCCCTCGGTGTCTGTTTCGGCCCGGTGGTGGCGATCGATTCGCCTCAGGCCCGCGAGCGCGGGGACTTCAACTGGGGTTCCACGCTCTGGCACGAGCTCGCGCATACGATCACCCTGGGAGCATCGGGCGGCCGGGTACCCCGCTGGTTGACCGAAGGCCTCTCGGTCTACGAGGAGCGGCGCGCCCGGCCGGGTTGGGGCGACGATCTGTCGCTTGATTTCCTCCTGGCCTACCAGTCGGGGAGCCTGCTTCCCTTGAAGGACCTCAACAATGGCTTCGTTCGTCCCAAGCGCCCAGAGCAGGTCGGCCTTTCCTACTACCAGGCTTCGCTCGTCGTCGAACACATCGAAGGCCGCTCTGGAATCGCCGGGCTCCGCGCCCTGTTGAGCGCGTACGCTGCGGGGGCGGGCACGGACAAAGCCTTCGAGATGGCGCTCGGCCGTACGGTCGACCAGGTGGATGCCGAGTTCCAGGCCGCCCTCAAGGCACGCCTGGCCAAGCCCCTCGCCGCGATCCGCACCCCCGACGCGACCCTCCCGGCCGGCCGCCCCTCTTCTCCCGACTCGCGCGCCTCTCTCGAGGCCCGGCTCGCCCGCGACGATGGCGATTTCATCGCCCACGTGCGCCTGGGGCGTCTCAATCATCGCGAGAAGCGCGACGACGAGGCCTTGCGTCACCTCGAGCGCGCCGCGGCTCTCTGGCCCGAGTCATCGGGAGAGGAGAGCCCCTACTTCCCCATGGCAGAGATCAAGCAGTCGAAAGGGGACATCGACGGCGCCATCGATGCACTTCGCTCGCTGGTCGCACGGAACGAGAGTCACGATGCCGCGCGCTATCAGCTCACCGGCCTGTTGGAGACGAAGGGGCGCCTCGAGGAGGCCCTCGCCTCCATGGACTCCGCTGTTTTCATCTACCCCTTCGATCCGAAGCTGCACGAGATCCGCGCCTCCCTCGGCTCGAGGCTGAAGCGACCGCTGGTGGTGAGGGACGCTCGCCGCGCCCTCGTCGATCTGGACCCGGTGGACAAGGCGGAGGCGTACTACCAGTTGGCCGCGGCCGAGCTCGCG
This sequence comes from uncultured Acidobacteriota bacterium, assembly GCA_964646485.1. Taxonomy (GTDB): domain Bacteria; phylum Acidobacteriota; class Vicinamibacteria; order Fen-336; family JAGNNV01; genus JAGNNV01. The sequence goes on along the minus strand of CAZYEA010000049.1, from coordinate 1,513 downwards.
GCGGGCGACCGTGCGGCCGCCCGTCGTAGCATCCTCAAGTCGCTGGAGATCGCTCCTCGCTTCGGACGCGCGCAGGAGCTGCTGCTGAAGATCCACCGAGAGGAGAAGACGCCGTGAGATTGATCCCGCATCTTCGACATCTCGCCTTCACCCTCGTCGCGGCCGCCGCCGTGGCCCAGATGAGCGATATCCCGGCGCCTCCCGAGGTCCCGTACGAGAACGCCCCGTACAACGGGAAGTTCACCTTCGCCCGGGTGAAATTCCGGCCGTCCGAGTGGGGCCCCGGCCGCTACGAATGGGGACTCGACCTCAAGTGGAACCACGACTATCCGCGGGCCGACGAGCATTTCATGAAGATCCTGCGCGAAACCACGACCATCGATCCCAACGCGGAGTCGGTGATCGTGGGCTTCGACGAGCCGGCGCTTTTCGACTACCCCATCGCCTACGTCTCCGAACCCGGCTACTGGACGCTCAATGAGAAGGAGACGAAGAACCTCCGCGACTATCTGAACAAGGGCGGCTTCGTGATCTTCGACGACTTCTTCGGACGGGCGGTCCTCAATCTGGAGGAACGCATGCGCGAGGTGCTTCCGGAGTCCCGCTTCATCGAGATCCCCATGGATCATCCGATCTGGGATTCGTTCTTCAAGATCGCGGAGCCCCCAAGGGGCCGTGGTGGGTCGGGAGGCCGAGGCTCGATGGGCCGAGGCGGATTCGGAGGAGGGTTCGGGGGATTCGGAGGGCGCGGCACCCCGACCACCTACCAGGGCATCTTCGAGGACAACGACCCGACCAAGCGGCTGATGGTGATCGCCAACTACAACGGTGACATCGGCGAGTTCTGGGAGTGGTCCGACACCGGTTACGCCCCGATCGATCTATCGAACGAGGCTTACAAGGTCGGGGTCAACTACATGATCTACGGCCTGACCCACTGACGCCGCGCACGCGGAGACGCTTCCTACCGCGTTACTTTTTTGTCTCGTTCGCGAGGACCTGGATCCTCCCGGCGAGGCCGCCGAAGAGCGCGCTCACGTTCGAAGAGTAGCCCTTGTATTTCTCGGGCAGCTTCCACTCGGCCGCCGCCTGCTCCGGGGTCTTCCCGGCCTTGAGCTGGTCCTGCATCCAGCCCGCGAGCTCCTTGTTGAATTCCGCGTATTCCTTGAGGTCGGCCCAGGTGGTGAGGGTCGGCATGTGCCCGTTGATGATGGTGTCGACATCCTTGATGCCGTCATGGGCCTTCATCAGGGTTTCAGAGATCTGCAGCATGCTGCCCCCGTTGGCCTCGTCGATGAGGGGAACCTGCTTGCCCGCGAAGATGTCGCCGGTGTGGGCCACGCGGAGGGCCTTGAACACCACGAAGGCGTCCCCGTTCGTGTGCCCGCGGCCGAAGTAGTACAGATCGACCTCGTCGGCGCCCTTCCCCAGGGCCAGCTTGTCCTTGAACGTGCGCCTGGCCATGCCCGCGTTGTTGTTGTCCTTGAAGATGGGCATCTTCTCCATGTTGGCC
>CAZYEA010000048.1:0-21265 GCA_964646485.1 uncultured Acidobacteriota bacterium | reverse complement strand
GAAGGCGTTCGTCTGCACCTTGAACTCGGAGATGGTGTCGGAAGGCGGCGAGAAACCGACGCCGCGGGCGTTCGACATGTTCGGGGCGCCGTCGATCGAGAATTCATTACCGCCCTGGACGCCGTTCGCCACGATGCCGGCGAGGTTGCCGTTGTCGGCCGGCCGCGAGAAATGCAGGTCGGAGTTGTCCATGATGCCCGGAGCGAGGCGGGTCAGCATGTAGGCCGTGCCATCGCCGAGGGGAAGCTCGGCAATCTGCTTCGAGTCGACCGTGGTTCCCGTAACTCCGGACAGAGTGTCGAGGATGGGAGCCTCGGCCGTGACCACCACCACCTCGGCGACGCCGCCGGTGGAGAGAACGAGGTCGATGGGAATGGCGTCTCCCACCCGGACCTCGATGCCCCGGCGCACCGCGGTTTTGAAGCCGTCGAGTTTCGCGGTCACGCTGTAGGTGCCCGAGTTGAGGTTGCGCGCCTGGTAGGCGCCCTTCGCGTCGGTGACGAGGTTGACCGAGACGTTCGTCCCCTCGTTGGTGACGCTGACGCTCACGCCCGGCAGGATGCCGCCGGTCGAGTCCGTCAGGGTCCCGACGATGACGCCGCGTGAATCCTGGGCGGCTGAATCCGAGGCGGCGAGCAGCGCACCGATGGCCGCGCCCACGAACGCGAGGTTGCGAAGAAATGAAAACTTCATCGATTGAATCTCCACCACAAATGCGGCTCTTCGTATTTCGCGAACTCCGTGAAACGGGGGGTGCGCGGTCGGTCCATTGGGGATGGTTATAGGACCACTCTGCACGGTCTGTCAAGTCTTGTATTACCATTAGGGCGTAGCGGGCACCCCATCTCCAACTCGAATGAGAGTCATATTCATAGCATTGACGGCCCTTGTAGCCCCGGCACTCGGATCCCCGGCCGGCTCGAGTCAGAACCCACCTGGAACCATATTGGTCCGACCAATTGACCAATCCAGGCCCGAGATTCCCAAGGAGGTCGACCGCTTCCCCATGGCCGAAGCGAAGGTTCTGACCGTCACCACCCTTCGGCCCGAGGGAGCGGGCTCGCTGCGCGCGGCCCTGCGGGAGAAAGGCCCGGCCCTGGTGGTGTTCGAGGTGGGCGGGGTCATCGACCTCGCGGGTCGCTCGCTCGAAATCAGCAACTCCTTCATCTTCGTGGCCGGGGAGACCGCGCCCCCACCCGGAGTCACTCTCATCCGGGGAAGCCTCCTCATCGAGGCCGATCACGTGATCGTCCGGCACCTCGCGGTGAGGCCGGGCGACGGGGGGCCGGAGTTCAAGGCGCGCGCTTCGGGGTGGCAGCCCGACGGCATCACCGTGGACCGCGCGCAAAGGCCCGTCCACGACGTCCTGATCCAGAACTGCTCGGCCACGTGGGCGGTGGACGAGAACATGTCCGTATCAGGGCCGCGCGATGTCCGGCCCTCATCGGGCCCGGAAGCCACCGCCCATGACGTCACCCTCCGCGACAACCTCAGCGCCGAGGCGCTGTTGAATTCGACGCACGCGAAGGGGCCGCACTCGATGGGGCTCCTCGTCCACGACGGGATCCGCGGAGTGACGATCTCGGGGAACCTGTTCGCGAGCAACCGCGAGCGCAATCCGCGCCTCAAGGGCGGCGTGGTCGCGTCGGTGATCGGGAACGTCATCTACAACTGGGGATCGGCCGCGGTCGGGGTGGGCGCGCGTGGCAACGAGGAGGTCCTCGAGGGCGTGAAGGCGGTGGTGAAGGACAACGTCGCCATCGCCGGCCCCGACACGAAGGGGCGGGTGCTGGTTCGCGCCGTCGATCCCGGCGCGTCGGTCGAGGCCGCGGGTAACCTGGCCCTCACCGCGGCGGGCGCGGCCCTCAAGGAACTCGACGCCTCGATCACCCCGACCACCTTCCCGACCGTTCCAGCTGATCCCCCGGCTGCGCCGCGGGAACCGCCCGCGAATGCATCGGACACCATCTCCGCGGTGCTCAGGGGAGCCGGATTCAGGCCCGCGGAGCGCGATCCCATCGACCGGCGCATCATCGAATCGGTGATCCTGGGAAGCGGACGCATCATCGACTCGCAGTCCCAGGTCGAGGGCTACCCAAAGCGCGCGGAGTCGCGCCATTCGGTGGCGGTGCCCCCGGGCGGCCCGGAGCGAAAGGCCTGGCTCGGAGGTCTGATGCGGTCCCTCGCCGTCGACCCGGGCGTGGATGTCTCCCCTCTTTTGAAACGGCTCAACCTTCCGCGATAGGTTTCAAGGAACGGAGCCGAGCCCGCCCCGGAAACGCATGGCCGAACCGCGAACGAGGAATTCATGACAGGCACCCTGACCATCAAGGAACGCGGCCAGTGCCGCTTCGACATCGTTTCTCTCGGGGAGGTCATGTTGCGGCTCGACCCCGGCCCCGGCCGCATCCACACCACGCGCTCGTTCGAGGTCTGGGAGGGTGGCGGCGAATACAACGTGGCCCGCGGGCTCAAGCGCTGCTTCGGCCTGAATGCCGCGGTGGTCACCGCTCTGGTCGACAATCCCGTGGGCCGGCTGGTCCAGGACCTCATCTATCAGGGCGGCGTCGATCAGACCTACCTCCGCTTCGTCGCCGATGACGGAGTGGGCCGGAAGGCCCGCAACGGCCTCAACTTCACGGAGCGGGGTTTCGGGGTGCGCGCGGCCCTCGGCTGCTCCGACCGCGGGCACACCGCGGTGTCGCAGCTCAAACCGGGAGAGGTGGACTGGAACCGGATCTTCGCCGTGGACGGCGCGCGCTGGTTCCACACCGGAGGGATCTTCGCCGCCCTCTCGGAAACCACCCCGCTCGTCGCGAAGGAGGCCATGGAGGCGGCGCGACGCCATGGAGTCATCGTCTCCTACGACCTCAACTACCGCCCGTCCTTGTGGAAGTCCATCGGGGGCGAGAAGCGGGCGCGCGAAGTCAACCGCGAACTCGCGCCGCTCGTGGACGTCATGCTCGGCAACGAGGAGGACTTCCAGGCCTCGCTCGGCATCCACGTCGAAGGCCTCGACGAGAGCCTCTCCACCCTCGACGTCCTGAACTTCCAGAGGATGATGGAGCGGGCCACCCGCGAATTCCCCAACTTCAAGGTGGTGGCCACCACCCTGCGGGCCGCGAGGACGGCCACCGTGAACGACTGGGGGGCCGTGGTGTATGCGGACGGGCAGCTGTACCGCGCCGCCGAGCGGGAAGGCCTCGAGATCTTCGACCGGGTGGGCGGTGGTGATTCGTTTGCCTCAGGCCTCATCTATGGCTTTCTCTCCGGCAAAGGGCCACAATGGGCCGTGGAATGCGGAGCCGCTCACGGGGCTCTGGCCATGACCACGCCGGGCGATACCACCATGGTGACCCTCGCGGAAGTCGAGCGGGTCATGAAGGGCGGAACCGCCCGGGTCTCGCGCTAGCCCCCCGAAAAACCCGAGAACACCAAAGAGACAGCCGAAGGAGCCGGTTTATGGATAAGAGTGAAGTCCTGCAGCACATCGTCGAGGTCGGACTCGTCCCCGTGATCCGGGCCGAAGACAAGGAAGAGGCGATCCGGGTCATCGACGCGGTCGAGGCCGGCGGCATCCCCCTGCTCGAGATCACCATGACCGTGCCGGGAGCGCTCTCCATCATCGAGGCGGTCCGCAAGCGCGAGAAGTCGGCGGTGGTGGGTGCCGGTACCGTCCTTGACCCTGAGACCGCGCGCGCCTGCATCTTCGCGGGGGCACAGTTCATCGTGAGCCCCACCCTCAATGTCGCAACCATCGAGATCTGCCGCCGATATTCGGTCCCGGTGATTGCGGGCGCGCTCACCCCCACCGAAGTTGTAAACGCCTGGTCGGCGGGGGCCGACGTGGTGAAGATCTTCCCGTGCGGCGCGGTCGGGGGCGCTTCCTATATCAAGGCGCTCAAAGCCCCCTTCCCCCAGATCGACCTCATGCCCACGGGCGGGGTGTCGCTCAAGACCGCGGCCGACTTCATCAAGGCGGGTTCGTTCGCCCTCGGCGTGGGTAGCGACCTCATCGACGCCAAGGCCATGCTCGAAGAAGACTGGAACACTCTCGCCACCAGCGTCTCCGCCAAGGCACGCGAGTATGTAAGGGTGGTGGCAGAAGCGCGCGCCGCCCTCGCGGGCTAACGCTGCCTGCCTCGGGACGCCGGGCGCCCCGGCTCGCTCAAGCCGCCCCGATCGCGCGTTCCACCGAGCGGCGAAGGCCGCCTTCGCTTGGCATGCGCGAGAGCAGGACCGCGAAGGCAAGAACGCCCCCAGCCAGGAAGAACGGAGATCCGGTGACAAGGTAGCCCGGGCCGCAAAACAGGCCCGGCCCCTCCGCCAGCCCCAACATCACGATGGAGTGGCCGCGATACTCGCCGAGAACGGGGGCGAGCGGATCGGCGAGCGAGCGCAGTTCCGGGGCGCGGGCGGCGATCCTGGTCACAAACGCGCGATCAAGGACAAAAGCCGCGGCGAAGGACGAGGTGACTAGAAGGCCGAACACGGCGAGAAGGGGCACGGTCAGGGATCCGTCGCCTCCTATGGGGCCAAGGAAGAGAACCACTCCCAGCATCATCGCGAGGCCCGCGAGGAGGCCAAGCCACACTACACGCAGACCGCGGATCGCCTCCTCGAGGCGCGAGGCCGGGTCCAGGGTTTCCTCACCCTTGAGGGACAAGACCCGTTACCTCCCGGCCGGGGACGGCGCAGGAGCGGCCAGGGGCTTGAGGTCTCGAACCGCCTTCACCCCGCCCGCACTGGTGGCCTCGCGGACCGCGGCGAGGAGGGCGTCGGCCATGGCCTCGGCGGCGAGGGCGCCGATCAGGCTCTCGTTGGCCTCACCGTCCCACCGGCCGGTGGCAAGTCCGAAGATGGTGTCGCCATCCCCGCTCGTGTGCGCGGGGTTGATGGCCCGGGCATAGCCGTCGTCGGCCATCATCGCCACCTTGGTGACCTGCGCCTTGGTCAGCCTGGCGTTGGTAGCCACGAGGCCGATCGTGGTGTTCTCACCCGCGCGGGGGCGCGGGCGCGAGATCCCGGAGCGCAGGACGGTGCGGACGTCGACGAAGGTGTCATCGGGGTTGATCGAGCCCGCGACCACCTTGCCGGTGTAGGGGTCGATGATGTCCCCGACGGAATTCACCGCGACGATGGCGCCGACCACGAGGCCATTCGGAAGCTTGATGGACGCACTGCCGAGGCCCCCTTTCATCGGTCGCCGCCCCGGGCCGCCCATCTTCCCAACCGTGGCGCCCGCACCCGCGCCCACCGTTCCCATGGCCACGGGATCGGTGGTGGCGGCGGCCGCCGCCTTGTAGCCGCAGTCGGCGCCCGGACGGATCTTCGGCTTTCCATCGAAGGGAAGATCGAAGAGGATCGCGGAGCCCACGATGGGCACCACGCCGGCCGCACCCACGGACCAGCCGATTCCTTTTTCCTCGAGCCACTTCATGGTCCCCGAGGCGGCGTCGAGGCCGTAGGCGCTGCCGCCGGACAGGACGATGGCGTTCGCCTGGTCCACATGGTTCATGGGACTCATCAGGTCGGTCTCGCGGGTGCCCGGAGCCCCGCCTCTTTGCGACACGCCGGGGGTGGCGCCTTGAATCACCCCGGCGGCGGTGGGCGGCCCTTCGGCGAGAATCACCGTGCATCCGGTCGGCTTCTCGGTGAGGGTGACGCTCCCCACCTTGATGCCGGGGACGTCGGTGATCGACCCGCCCGCGAAGGAGGTCGAGGCGGCGAGGGTGAGCAGGGCGAGAGCGGAGCGCTTCATCAGATGGACCTCTTCAATTGGGGAGTGCGGACCTTGCTGAACTTGATCACGAGAGAGCGGTCGCGCAAAAGCGCGAGCACCGGAATCGTCCCGGACATCCGCGCCTCTGGTGCCTCTCAGCCGCGAGGCTCGCCGGAAAGGCGAGCCTCAGACGCGCCGGCGGACGAAGGCGGAACGGACATCGCTGCAACCGGGGCAGGAGCCTACCCCGGCACAGGTCGGACCAGGCAGAAAGCCTGAGGCCGGTCTTACTTCGCCTGAAGGGTCCAGACGAAGTTGGTGATCCGCTTGACCGCCGACTCGGCGCTCGGGGCGTCGGTGCCCTTGGTCATGGCGAAGATCTCGCCCCATACCGGCATGTCCGGGGTTCCGTGCATGCGGGTGGACTGGCGACCATCGATCATCGCCGCCACCTTGTCGAAGGGGAACGTCCCGTTGTTCTTCTTCGCGAGCTGGGTGAGGTCGATCGGCTTCCGGTTCAGACCCGAGGCCACGGGGCCATCGCCCTTCATGGTTCTGCCGTGGCAGGCCGCGCAGTACCTCATGTAGATGACTTCCCCGGCGGCGGCCTCACCCAGGTCGGGGCCGGTCGCGGTCTTGACCGCTTCCGTGGCGGGCGGAGGGGCGGTCGGGGTGGGCGCCGGAGGATTCTGGGCGAAGGCAACCGAGGACAAGGCGAGTACGGCGCAGACGGCTAAGGCTTTCTTCATGGTCATGGCTCCAATGTAGGGTCCGAACTATACGGCCCGGCGGGGACGCTCAGGCCTTACTTCTTCGCCGGCGCGGCCTTCACCTGCTGCGCCCAGACGTAGTGAGTGATGCGCTTGACCGCGGCTTCCGACGAGGGAGCCTCGGTTCCGGTGGTGACTGCGAAGATCTCGCCCCAGACCGGCATGTCGGGGGTGCCGTGGATGCGCGAGGTCTGGCGGCCGTCGATGACTCCCGCCACCTTGTCGTATGGGAAGACGCCGGCATTCTTCTCCGCCATGGTGGTGAGGTCGGTGGGCTTGTTCCGCAGGCCCGAGGCCACCGGCCCATCGCCCTTGAGGGAGCGGCCGTGGCAGGCAGCGCAGTAACGCAGGTAGATCACCTCGCCCGAGGCGGCTTCGGCCAGATCGACCTCGGCGGCGGGCTTGGGCGCGGGCTTCGCCGCGGGGGGCGTCTGGGCGAACGCGACGCCTGCGAGCAAAAGCGTGGCAGCGACGGCAATGACTTTTTTCATGACCATTCCTCCTGAACGACGTTTTTCGAACATCCGATTCGGGGAGCCATGGCGATTCAGGCTCCCCCGACCGCGGTGAGACCGAGACGCGTGCGCAGCTCGGCCTGGATGTCCGCGGCCTTTTGAGTTCCATCCACGGCCACCACCAGTTCCTTGCGGCGGAACAGGTCGATGATGGGCTGGGTCTTCTCGCGGTAATCGAGAAGCCGCCCCTTGACCGCGTCGGGGTTGTCGTCCGCCCGCGCCACGAGCTTCCCCTTGCACACGTCGCAAACATCCTCGCGCGCCGGCCGGTGGAAGATGAGGTTGTAGTCGAGCCCGCAATTCGAGCAGAGCCTTCGGCTCATGATGCGCTCGAGGACGACCGCGTCCGGCACCTCGATAAGCAGGATGGCGTCCACATCGTACCGTTCGAGAAAGAACACGGCCTGGGTCTCGTTCCGGGGGAATCCATCGAGGATGAAGCCGTAGTTCCAGTCGTGGAGCTCCAGGCGCTCGGTGACCACCTCGTTGACGAGGTCGTCGGGGACGAGCAGGCCGGAGGCCACGATCCTCTTCACCTTGGCCCCGAGCTTGGTGTGGTGCTGGACCTGCCAGCGGAAGATGTCCCCCACGCTGATGTGGACGAGGTCGAAGTCCTTTTCGAGCATCTTCGCCTGCGTGCCTTTTCCGCATCCTTGCGGGCCCATCACGATGTACTTGTGCACCTGGGTTTTCCTTCCCTAGCCGAGGACCTTCTCGAGCCTTCGGCAGACCGTCTCGAGAACCTGGATGCGGGCATGGCGCTTGTCGTTGCCGGAGACGATCACCCAGGGCGCGCCCCGCGTGCTCGTGCGCACCACCATCTCGTTGATGGCCTCTTCGTAGGCGTCCCACTGTTTTCGGTTGCGCCAGTCCTCATCGGTGATCTTGTATTGCTTGAACTCCGTCTTCTGCCGCTCTTTGAAGCGCCGGAGCTGCTCGTCCTTGCTGATGTGGACCCAGAACTTGGTGACCATCATCCCGTGATCCACCAGCTGGTCCTCGAATTCGTTGATCTCCTGGAAGGCGCGCTTCCACTCATCCTCGCGCGCGAAACCCTCCACCCGCTCCACCAGAACCCGGCCGGACCAGGAACGGTCGAAGATGGTCACCCGGCCCGCCCGCGGGATGTGCCGCCAGAACCGCCACAGGTACTGGTGCGCGCGCTCCTCGTCGGTGGGCGCGGCGATCGGCACCACGCGATACAGGCGCGCGTCCATGGCCGAAGTGAGGCGGCGCACCGTGCCGCCCTTGCCCGCGGCGTCCCAGCCCTCGAAGACCAGCACGCTCGACACCTTCTTCTCCCAGGCCGCGCGCGAGAGGCGGTTCAGCTTTCCCTGGAGGCGTGCGAGCCTGCTGTCGTAGTCCTTGGCGGTGAGCGTCTTCTTGAGATCCACCCTATCGAGGACGGAGACGATGTCGCTCGGAGCGGTCGACGGCTTGGCCGGAGCCTCGGGCGTCTTCCGGGTAGCGAGGCGCCTCTGGATGGCCTCGAGCACGGTCTTGCCCACCGTGATCTCGCGATACCGGTCATCGGTCGCCTCGATCACGGTCCAGGGCGCGTAGCCGGTGTCGGTGCGCTGGAGCGCCTCCTCGGAGAACCTCACGAAGCGGTCGTACAGCTTGAAGTGCTTCCAGTCGATCGGATTGACCCGCCAGCGCGTCTTTCGGTCCTTCTCGAGCCGGGTGAGACGCTTCTTCTGCGCCTTCTTCGAAAGATGCAGCCAGAGCTTGACGATGATGGCGCCGTCCTGGGCGAGCTGCTGTTCGAAGAACTCGATTCTCGACAGAGAGCGGTCGAACTCGGAGCCGCCGCTCTGGCGATAGGTCCTGCGGATGATGGGGTCGGTGTACCAGGACCCGAAGAACATGCCGACCCGCCCGCGCGCGGGCAGGGAGAGCCAGAACCGCCAGTAGTCGGGACGATCGCGCTCCTCGTCGGTGAGCGGACCGAAGACGTTGGTCTCGAGGCCCCGGGGGTCGAACCACTCGTGGAGGCGGTTCACCGTTTCGGATTTGCCCGCCCCGTCCGCGCCGGAGACGATCAGGATGAGGGGGATCTTCGCGTCGAGGAGGTCGCGCTGAGCCTGCAGGAGGCCCGCCCGAAGCACCGGAACTTCCTTCTCGTAGTCGGCCTTCGAGATCTCGTGACCGAGTTCAGCGGCTTCGAACATCTTTCGATCTCCTCGGAGTAGTGGCCTCGACAGACCCATTCTCCTCTCTTCCCGCGCGGGCAGCGCTGATGTCCGCGACTCATTCAGAATGAGCCACTTGAACCATGCCCCGGGACGTCGATGGAAGTGGGCCGTGCGCGCAAGGTGGCGCCGCTCCGGGCCAGGCGTCGCGGGAACGGACGGCGAGGAGTGGAGCGGACGGCGCGCGGTCAGGTGTGCGTCGGCTGAAGGCTTAAAGCGCCTTCAGCACCTGGGCCGCGAGTTCCGTCTCGAAGGCGAGGAGCTTCGCTTGCTTCGCCTTGGCGCCTATGGACTCGGCGAGGATAGCGGAGCGCTTCTTCGGAGCCCCCGAAGCCTCGCTCGCCTTGTAGAAGGCGGCGAACACCGCGCCCACGTCCTTGCCGCTCACCTTCATGGCCCGGGGCACGAAAGCGATGCCCGCCGTGTTGACGATGTGATTCACCGCCACCGTGCCCACGATCTCGCGCTTGAGCGGGTGGGCGGCGAAGTGCTTCGCATACTCCTTTTGCAGCCGTTGCGGGAAGTACGAAGCGAGCAAAGCGGCGCCTTCGGGCGAATCCAGGAACGGAGAGACGAGGACGGCTTCGAAGAGGAAGCGCTTGGTCTCGCTGAGCAGGACGGAAAGGAGGGGACGCGGCAGGCCCGCCTCCGCGTAGTCGCGGCGCAGGACGTCGCGGGACGGGACGGAGTCGTCGTGCGCGTTCAGGAACTGCGCCTCGATCAGGGCATCGATCCAGTCGAGATGCTCGTCGAGCGAGGCCTTCGAGCGCAGGACGTCCAGGGTGACAGCCAGGGTCTGCCGGTCGTTGTCGGCGAGGCAGAGGTCAGCCACTTCTTCGGTCATCTCCGCGAGGAGCCTGTTGCGCGCCTCGAGGTTCTTGAGCGCGCCGGCCTTGAGCAGGATGCCCATGAGGATCTTGATGTTGACCTCGTGGTCGGACATGTCGACGCCGCCGGAGTTGTCGATGGCGTCGGTGTTGAGCAGGACGCCCTGGCGGGCGAGTTCAAGGCGGGCTTTCTGGGTAAAGCCCAGGTTGCCGCCTTCCGAGACCACCTTCGCGCGGACCTCCTTCGCGTCGACCCGCACGCGGTCGTTGGTGCGATCGCCCACGTCCTGGTGCTCCTCGGTGGAGGCCTTGACGTACGTGCCGATGCCGCCGTTATAGAGCAGATCCACCGGGGCCCTCAGGATGTCCCGCATGAATTCCTCGCCGGACATCGCGGTCACCGACCCGTGGATGCCGAGGGCCGCGCGCATCTCCTCGGTCACCGGGATCGACTTGGCGCCCCGATCGAAGATGCCGCCGCCCTTGCTGATGAGCGCGGGGTTGTAGTCCCGCCACGACGAGCGCGGCAGCTTGAAGAGGCGTTCGCGTTCGGCGAAGGAGGTGGCCGGGTCGGGAGAAGGATCCACGAAGATGTGAATGTGGTTGAACGCGGCCAGGAGCCTGGTGGTCCTGCTCATGAGCATTCCGTTCCCGAACACGTCGCCGCCCATGTCGCCGATCCCCACCGCGGTGAAGGGCTCCTTCTGGCAGTCGACGCCGAGGTTCAGGAAATGGTGCTTCACGCACTCCCAGGCGCCGCGGGCGGTGATGCCGACCTTCTTGTGGTCGTAGCCCACCGAGCCGCCGGAGGCGAAGGCGTCGCCGAGCCAGAACCCGTACTGGTTGGAGACGCCGTTCGCGGTGTCGGAGAGGTGCGCGGTGCCCTTGTCGGCCGCGACCACCAGGTAGGCATCGTCGCCGTCGTAGCGGACCACGTCGGGCGGATGCAGAACGGCGCCGTCCACGATGTTGTCGGTGACGTCGAGGAGGCCTGAAACGTACTCGCGATAACGGTCGATGAGGTAGGCGTCGAGCGCGGGCCGGGTGGGCACGTTCCCCTTCAGCACGAAGCCGCCCTTCGAGCCCACGGGCACGATGATGGCGTTCTTCGACATCTGGGTCTTCATGAGGCCCAGCACCTCGCGCCGGAAGTCGTCGTGGCGGTCGCTCCAGCGAATGCCGCCGCGCGCGACCTTGCCGCCGCGGAGGTGCACGCCGTGGACCGTCCTTGAATGGACGGCGATCTCGAACATGGGCTTGGGCGAAGGAACGAGGGGGATGCTCTTCGACTCGAACTTGATCGAGATCACCGCGCGCTCCGGCTTCTGGAAGGCGTTGGTGCGCAGGGCCGCGGTCACGAGGCCGAAGAGGCCGCGGAGGATCTCGTCGTCCTGGAGGCTGGAAATGGCCTCGAGAGCATTCTGGACGTCCCGTCCTTTCGCTTCCATCTCAACCTTGCGTTCCTCTCCGAGGGCGGGGTCGAACTTCACCGTGAAGTAGCGGGAGATGGCCACGGTGGCGAGGGTGTTTCGCAGGAACGCCTGATTCACCGTCTCCACGTTGTAGTGGGTGCGAAGCTGGAGGAGGTGGTTGCGCAGACCGCGCAGGACTTCCACTTCGCGCGCGGCGAGGCCACCCTCCAGGATCAGGGCATTGAGGGGATCGTCGATGGCCCGGCCCTCTTCGATGCGGCGAAGCGCGTCGATCACCCGCGGCGTGTCGGAGGCGATGGCCCCGATCACGCGGGTGGCGGCATTCGTCTCGAACTGGTAGATGTGGCCCTTCCGACCGTTCGGCAGCGACACCGGCATGGAAACCTCCTCGGTCACGTTGAGGCCGAGGTTGGTGAGAGTCCGGAAGATCTCGGAGAGAACCAGGGGACGCTTGGAGAAGATCTTGAGGGTCGCCGCGTCCACGGATTTCGGGAGGGCGCGCGCGCCCAGACCCTCGCCGAGCTGCTCCAGGCACTCGATGTCCTGGGGCACCTGCTCGGGCGGGGTCATCTCGCGATAGACGCCGCTCCGCGACTCGCTGCGCACGTAGCGGTTGAAGAGCCGCCGTCCTTCGGCCTCGCCGAAATGTCGAACCATCTCGAGAGAGACCCGATCCGCCCAGGTGTTGGCCTCCCGGGCCGCGATGTCCCGGGCGCGCTCCACGTCGATGGGCTCCTCGAGGTGCTCACTGTCGAAGTAGAAGACGATCATCGAGGAGTTGCCGAGGTCGGCCGAGGTCACGAAGGTGATCGACCCGAACTCGTCGCGATACTTCTGGGTGAGATCGCGTTCCATCTGGCCCGAGTAGCGGGAGCGCGAGAACACCACATAGAGCGCCTGGTACCCGGCCCCCTGGCGCAGGTGGACGAAGAGATCGTCGTCCCCGGTGGCGAAGACGATGGTGTCCACGATGTGCTTCAACGAGGCGCGATCCGTGTAGAACAGCTCGCGCTTGGGCATGCGGTTGAAGATGGCGCGGGTCTCCCGATAGGCGTGGGAGTTCCGGATGCCCCCGCAGTTCTCGAGCAGGTAGTCCTGCTTCTGGCGGAGGAGGGGAATGTCGGTGGGGCGTTCGATGAGGGCGGTCATCGAGAAACGGCCGAGCAGGAGGGTGATGGCCCGGAGCGACCCGTCCTCGGCCCACTCGCGGACCACGATGTCGTCGACCGGGTCGAGGGAATGGATGGCGGTCGCGTGGTTGCCGTAGTCGATCACCACGATGCGATCGTCGTCGGGAGCGGGCAGGAGGCGCGCCTCGATCTCGTCGACCATGTCGGGAAACACCACGGAGAGGAGGGCGGGATCGCTGAGCACGCCCAGGGAAACCTCGGTCTTCCGGTCCAGTTCGCCGGTCGGGGTGACCAGATACCGCGCCACCCCCTGCAGGATGTAGTTCTCGTCGAGCAGCCACTCGAGAAACTCCCGGGCCGAGAGCTGGCGGGCCGAATCCGCCCGGCGGTCTTTGACCCTGGAAGCGGCCTCGGTGACCGCGCGCTGCATGGCCGCGAAGTCGGTGACGGAGGCGAACACCGCCTTGAGCACGGCCTGAACCTCGAGCTCGATCTCCCGCAGCCGGTCCTTGTCCTCGACCCGCTCGATGCGGAAGTGGCACAGCAATTCCTTGGTGCCGTCCTCGGAGGAAGCGCCCACCGAGGTCACCTTGCCCCACTGCCGCTTCACGCTCAGGATCGGGTGAATGGAAGACACCACCCGCAGCCCGGCCTTGCGGAAGTAGTTCTTCAGGCTCTCGAAGATGAAAGGGGCGTCGAGGGTGTGGGTCTCCACCACGGTCACTTCGGCGGAGATGGACTTCCCCGCGATCACCCGGGTCTCGCTTACGCCGAGGTTCCTCGCGCGAACGTGCAGTCCGGGAACCCCCGAACCGGCCTCATGAGCCTCGGGGACCTCGTGGACGAAGAAGTTGAAGTGCTGGACGAGGCGCTCGGCGGTTCGCTTGGCGATGCCTTCGAGCGCCATCGAATCGGGCATCTCGTTGAACACGGCGCGCGCGAAGCTCAGGAGGAGCGCCGCCTCCTCCGGCTGGGCCTTGCCCTTCAAAATCTCTTCGATTTCGGCCAGGCGGAAGGCCCGGGCGCTGGGATCTTGGGTGATCATGAAAGGACCTCGCGAACTCGCGGTGAAGGTAAGGAATGACTGCCATCGAGGCTTTCGATGACCCGATGACGGGGCGGATGCTACACCGGTGGCACCTTGAAGGGCAGGGATGCGAATGCCTCATGCTCAGGGCACGAACGCCTCAGGCTGGGGCCGGCCGCGATGGCACATGGAGCACTGGATCGCGTTGTCCTTGACCGTGGTCTTGAAGAACTCGGGCTTGCGCCCCTTCATCTCGTTGACGAGCTTGATCATCTTCCGGGCGTCGTTCTTCTGCTTCTTGTCGTCCTTCTCGTATTGCTCCTCGACGTGGCAAAACTGGCATTTGACGCCGAGTTGAGCGGCAAAGCCCTCCATCATCCTCTTGAGGTCGTCCTTCGAGATGTTCTTGTCGATGACCTGGAGGTTCTTGTGTTCGGGGGCGGCGAAGGCGGCGGAGGCGGCCAGAGCGCCCAAAAGACACAGCCCTGCCGTTTGAATGAATTTCATGAGGACTCTCTATTTGATTGTTGGGAATGGATATCGGGGGCGATCGTGCAAGCGCACGAGGCCCCTCGGAAGAAGCGTACCCGGGAAGAAGGTGGATGCCAAAAGGAGATGCCGCCAACCCCCCGGGGACTCTGGTCAGGATGAGCGAAGATAGACACAATGGTTTTGATCGCGACGTCGGTGCTGCTGCTCGTCAACGCCGCCTTCGGCGGCGGGCAGGATCAGGAGAGGACGCCCGTCATTCTCAGTCTTGAGCAGGCCTGGCGGCTTGGCCTCGCCTCCGCGTTCTCGCTGGCAGGCGCGGAGGACGCGCTTCGAGCGGCCAGGATCCAGGAGTTTCAGGCCCGATCGCAGTTCCTCCCGAAGATCACGCCCACGTTCACGCGCGGACCCACCGAGCACGGGTGGTCCATCGAAGCCTCCCAGGCGCTCCCCTACCTTGGCGGGCAGGTGCGCGCGGAACGCACGAGCCGGACCTTCGAAGGCTCACCGTCGCTGACCCCTCGAACCACGGACACGTCGTTCACGTGGTCGCAGCCCCTGCTCCGCGGCATCGGACCCAACGCGTCTCTTTACGACCTGCGGAACTCGCGACGAGGCCGGGTGGCCCAGGAGCGAAACCTCACGCTGGCCCGTCAGAGATACATGGTCGAGGTCGCCCGCGTCTTCTACCAGACCCAGGCCCAGCGGGAGCTCCTGCGGGTGGCCCGGCAGAGCGCGGAGCGCAGCGCCGCCCTGCGCAAGGCCTCGGAGGCCCGTATCGAGGTCGGCCTCTCGAACAAGCTCGACGTGTACCGGGCCCAACTCGCCGAAGCCCAGGCCGAGCAAAGTTCGGTTCAAGCCGAGACCTCGCTCCAGTCGGCCCTCGAGAGCTTCCGGTATCTCCTCGGGCGCTCGCCGAGCGACCCGGTCGAACCGGCGCCCGTGGAGATCCCCTCGCCGGGCGCCGACGCGGCGGGCCCGCTCGACGCCCTCATCGCCGCCGCCCTGGAAGCGCGTCTCGACCTCGCGGAGGTGCGTGACCAGATCGAGGACGCCCGGCGCACCGCTTCCCTGTCGCGTCAGAACCTGCTCCCCGACCTCTCCTTGAACCTGCGGTTCACCCAGACGAAATTCGGAGGCGTCCCCGGCCCTCTCGACCCGACCAACCGGCGGTGGGAGTCCTTCTTCTCGGCGTCCCTGCCCCTGGAGCGCGCCGCCGACATTGCGAGGCTCCAGCTCTCGAACCTCGACGTGGCCGCGCGGCAACGCAATTACGAGCAGAAGCGATACGAAGTGGAGTCCGAGGTTCGAGCGGTTCATCGGGAACTCATCAGCCTCTCCCGCAGTATCGCCACCCAGACGGCCGCGGTTGCGATCGCGGATCAGCAATTGCGTCTGGCCAACCTCCGCTATCAGCGCGGCCTCGCCTCGAACTTCGACGTGGTGGACGCCGAAGGGAGCCTCCTGGCCGCGCGCGGGTCGCTGGTCCAACTCCTCGCCGCGTATCAGGTCGCGCGTCTCGAGGTTGAGCGCGTGGCGGGCCGGCTGAGCCCGGAACCGGAGGGGCGGCCGTGAAAGCAACCCGACCCGTACTCATCGCAAGCGGCGCCGCCCTCGTGGTCCTGGCCCTGGTGTTCCGGTCGGCCACGGGGGTCTCGAGCGATGTCGCCACCGCGGTCGCGCAGGAAGGGCCCTTCGATCTCACTATCGTGGAGACGGGCTCGCTTCAGGCCCTCAAGTCCGTCACCTACGCCTCCTCCATCCAGAGCAACCAGGCGAAGATCGTGGCCCTCGCTCCGGAGGGAAAGCTGGTGGCGAAGGGCGACCTGCTGATCCTCTTCGACTCGACCCCGTTCGAGGAGCAGATCCGCGAGGGCGACGCTCTGCTGTCCCAGGCCATGGCCGACGCGGTCAAAGCGCGGCAGGATCTCGCTCTCCAGGAGGTGCAGAACACCGAGGAGATGGCGGCGGCCCGCCAGAAGCAGGAGAAGAGCGGCCTCGAACTCAAGGACGTCGAGGAGGGCGAAGGCCTCCTGCGCGAGGAGGAAGCGAAGGCCAAGCTCGCGGAAGCGGAGCGCGCGCTCAAGCGCGCGGAGACCGCGCGTGACGACTTGAAGCCGCTCCTCGCCGAAGGATTCATCACCGGCCAGGAGATGGAGCGGGCCGAGCAGGAAGTGGAAAAGGCTCGCGAGACTCAGGCCCTCGCGCAGAG
Source organism: uncultured Acidobacteriota bacterium (assembly GCA_964646485.1). Taxonomy (GTDB): domain Bacteria; phylum Acidobacteriota; class Vicinamibacteria; order Fen-336; family JAGNNV01; genus JAGNNV01. The sequence goes on along the minus strand of CAZYEA010000048.1, from coordinate 4,948 downwards.
GCGTCATGACGCCTTCTTCGCTTTCGGACGCCCTCTCGAGCGGGCGCAGGCCCGGGCCGAGGCTCTGTCGACCCGCGAATCCACCAAGGCGCTCTCCTCGGCCGCGGCCTCGAGACTGGAACAGCGGAGAGCGGCACTCGAAGGTGCCATGAGCCGGGTCCGCGAAGCGCAGTCCCGCCTCGCCACCGCGCGCGCCCAACTCGCGCGGTGCGAGGTGCGCGCGGACGTGCCCGGCATCGTGGTGTATCGGACGGTGTTCTTCGGGTCCGAGCAGCGGCGCCCTCAGGTGGGCGATCAGGTCTGGGCGAATCAGCCCCTGCTCATCCTTCCCGATGTCTCGAAGATGACGGTGGAGGCGCGGGTCCGCGAGACCGATGTTCATCGCGTGTCCCGCAACCAGCAGGTTCAGATCCGGGTGGCGGCCTATCCGGACCTCCGCCTCACCGGGCGGGTCACCCTCGTGGGCACCCTTGCCCAGGAAGACGCGCTTCGGCGCAGCGGCAAGTATTTCGGGGTGACCGTGGAGATCGAGGGAACGGACGACCGCCTTCGGCCGGGCATGAGCGCCACCATCGAGATCTCCGTCGAGCGACAAGAGCGCGCGGTGTTCGTGCCTCTGCAGTCCGTCTTCGATCGAGACTCCCGCCACGTCGTCTATGTCCGTGAGTTCGGCGGTTTCCGCGAACGTGAAGTGGTGACGGGGTCGGTCAATCGGGACTTCGCGGTGATCGAGAAGGGGCTCGCGAAGGGCGAGGTGGTGGCCCTGTCCGATCCCAACCTGAACGGCCTGGCCGACCGCTTCTGAACGCGATGAGCGCGCTCATAGCCCTCGACAACGTCGGCAAGATCTATCGGAAGGGCGCGCTCGACATCCGTGCCGTCGACTCGGTGTCCCTGACCATCGGCGCGGGCGAGAGTCTCGCCATCGTCGGCCGTTCCGGATCGGGCAAGTCGACGCTCCTTTCCATTCTCGGTTGCATCGACGTTCCGACCTTCGGACACGTGTCGTTTCGGGGGCGGCGGGCGGAGTCGCTGAGCGACCGGGAGCGATCCCGGCTTCGAAACCGCTCGATCGGTTTCGTATTCCAGTCCTTCCACCTGATCCCCGAACTGACGGTCGCGCAGAACGTCGAGACTCCCCTCCTCTATTCGGACCTTCCTGAGTCGGATTGGGGCTCGAGGGTGCAGCGAGCCCTGGCCGCGGTCTCCCTGAATCACCGCGCGGATCACCGGCCCGCGGAGCTGTCGGGTGGCGAGGCCCAACGCGCGGCCATCGCCCGGGCCCTGGTCCGCGATCCCGACCTCGTGCTCGCGGACGAACCCACGGGCAATCTCGACTCCGTCACCGAGGCGGAGATCGCGGATGTCCTCTTCGCCCTCCCCCGAGAGGGCCGAACCCTGGTCCTGGTCACCCACGACGATTCGCTCGCCGGCCGCGCCGACCGGCGGGTGCACATGCGCGATGGCCGTCTGGTGGAGTCTCACTCGTGACCCGCCGGGCGGTTCGCACTCTTCTCCGCCGCGCCGCCGACAGCCTTCGCGCTCACGCGCTGCGCTCGGCGCTTTCCATCGTGGGCATCCTCTTCGGCGTGGCCTCGATCACCGCGGTCTCGTCGGTCACCGAAGGAGCGCGGAACGAGGCGCTGGCCCAGATCGGCGACCTCGGCGCCGATACCCTGGTGGCCCGGGCTCGCTCCGCCCCCACATCGCCGAGCCCGCCGGAACTCACTCTGGACGACATCAGTCGATTGCGCGCGGCCCTTCCCGGGCTCATCTCGATAGCACCGATCCGCAGCGCGGAAATCGAGATCGCCGGACCGAGCACACTCATCCCCGCGAGTCTCGTGGGCTCGTCGGAGGCCTACGCGGTCACGTCCCGCAGCGCGCTCGGACAGGGCCGGATGATCGCGGCCCTCGATGTGGCGGAGGCCCGACGGGTCGCGGTCCTCGGGGCGACCCTTGCCCGCGCCGCGTTTCCCAAAGGGCGCGCGATCGGGGAACGAATCCGCATCGGCGACGACGAGTTCGACGTGGTCGGTGTGCTGGAGCCGCGAGCGGCCCGCCGAAAGTCATCATCGCCCCTTCCCCTCCTCGGACGCGACCTGAACCGCTCGGTCATCGTGCCGTGGAATACCATGCCGCAGCCGCGCGGTTCTCTGAGGGCGATCGACGAGATCCTGATCCGGATCGCGCGTCCGGAGGCCGCGACCTCCCTCGCCGCGGCGGTGCGCCGGACCCTGGAACTCTCGGTCGGCCGCGATGCGGTGGAGGTGATCGTCCCTCTCGAGGTGTTGCGGCAGCAGCAGCGCACCCAGATCGTGTTCGCGATCGTGACCGCGGCGACTTCGTTGATCTGCCTGATCGTCGGGGGCGTGGGGATTCTGAACATCCTGCTTGCGAGCGTCTCCGAGCGCGTCCGCGAGATCGGAATCCGCCGCGCGGTGGGCGCCACCCGGGAGGACATCGGCGCGCAGTTCCTGGCGGAAGGCGCGCTGCTCAGCGGCTGCGGCGGAGCCCTGGGCCTGTTGCTCGGCGGGGCGGCGTCGCTCCTCATTCAAAGGTGGGCGGCGTGGCCGATCGGTTTTGCGCCCACGATGGTGGCGGGCGGATGGGCGTTGTCGGTCGCCACCGGACTCATCGCCGGCGGGTATCCCGCGTGGCGCGCCGCGCATCTGGAAGTGATGGACGCGCTCCGAAGAAGCTGACGCGCCGCCCCGGACCATAGAATCCGCCCGAGCAACCCACGTGCCGCTTTCCTCCCCGTCTCTCCCCCGCTTCTTCCTGGCCGCCGAGCCGCATCGCCTGGCCGTCCTGAAGGGGCTGTGGCCAGGCATCACCGGCGACGCCCTCGCGAATCACAGCGAGGTGGTGGGCGTTCAGGACGACGTGATGCGGGTGCGCGCCGACTCCGCGGGCTGGCTCAAGACCCTGCGCGATCTCAAGGGAACCCTGGTGCTTCGTCTGCAGGCGGCGGCGGGACCGCTGGCGCCCCGAGCGCTCGCCTTCGTGGAGGGTCCGGTCACCGCCCGACCGACGAGGAAGAAGCCCGCGCGGCCGAAACCCGTGCCCTTGAAAGATCTGCCCAGGGAAGTGGCGGAGGCCGCGGCCCGGATCCCGTCTCCAGAAGGACGCGAGGTCTACCTGCGTGCGGCCGCCGCTTTTCAGGGACGGTTCGGTCGCACCACCTGAGGAACTACTCGCCGCCCTGCCCGACCTTGAAGAAGGAGAGCAGTCGTTCGAGGTTCTCCGCCTGCTGCCGCAACTCCTCCGCGGTCGCCGCCAGTTCCTCCGAGGCCGACGCGTTCTGCTGCGTCACCTGGTCCACCTGCGCCATCGCCCGGTTCATCTGACCCACCCCGGCCGCCTGCTCCGCCGAAGCTGCCGCCAGTTCCTGAACCACGTCCGCGGTGCGACGGATCGCGGGCGCCAGCTGCCCAAGCTTCTGGCCCGACTGCGCCGCGATCTCAAGGCTCCCTACCGTCAATTCCGAAATCTGCTTCGCCGCGGTCTGCGACCGCTCGGCCAGCCGGCGAATCTCCGCCGCCACCACCGCAAAGCCCCGGCCCTGCTCCCCCGCCCGCGCCGCTTCGATCGCCGCGTTCAGAGCCAGGAGATTCGTCTGGTAGGCAATGTCCTGAATGATCCCGATCCGCTCTGAAATCGTCTTCATCGCCGACACCGTCTTGAACACCGATCCCGCCGCTTCTTCCGCGTCCTGAGCCCCTCTCATCGCCATCTGCTCCAGATTCCGCGAATGGTCCGCGTTCTGCGTGATCGAACTGCTCATCTCCTCGAGCGACGCCGTCGTCTCCTCCACCGACGCCGCCTGTTGCGCCGTCCCGTTCGACAAAACCCCCGACGACGAGGTCAACTGCTGCGCCGCCAGCGACACCGAGGTGGAGGCGAAGCGCGCGTTCTCGATCGTGCTCGAGAGCTGGGCGGACATATTGGCCCAGGACGTGCCGAGGCGATCCCTTTCCGAGCGGGGCCGTATGGTGGTGGTGAGGTCGCCTTTGGCAAGCCGATCGGCCTGCTCCACCAGAGAGCGAAGGTACTCGAGCAAATCCCTGCAGGACTCCTGCAGCGTCCTCAAGTCGCCTTCCTCGGTGATCTGGACCGGCTGGTCGAAATCACCCTGGACGATCGCGCGGTGCACGTTCGACACCTGGGACACGGGTTCGACTATGGCCCGACCCACGGTGAACGCAACCAGGGGGACGACCACCAGGAAGAGGAGCACGATGACGAGGGCCACCCGCCCCGAACGTATGGAGGTGTTGCGGGCATCATCCAGGCCGACCCCTGCCGCCTTGGTCTCATCTTCGACCATCTTGCGCAGGTCGGCCACGATCTTCGACGACTTGGCGGAGAGGCCGGAGCGAAGTTCGTCGAACTCGGCATCGACACTCTGGGTCTTGCGGGCCTTCGGATCCTTGAGGATTTCCAGGATGCGCCCGGCGTCCTTCATGGTCTCGAACAACCGGTTGCGAACGTCCGTATAGCCGGACGCCTGAGACTCCTCGGGAGTGAAGAGACCGTCGAGGGTTGCGGCCGCGGCCCGGGCCTCGGTGGAGGCCGCTTTGAATTCGCCCTCCTTCTCCTCGACGTCGCTCCCGTAGTCCGCGGCGTTCAGGACCGGCGAGGTGACCCTCTCGGTCATGGAGATGAGCGCGCGCAGGGAGGAGACGCGCGCCAGATCCCGCAGGCTCGTTTCGAGGCGGGACTCGACGGTCTGGTTGGAAAGGAAGAGAACGAGCCACATCGCGACGGCGAGTACCAGACAGGCGACCGCACCCCCGATGAGCTTCGCCTTGAGAGACAACCTCTTCCGCATGCCGGGCAATGCTAAGCGACCTTGAAGAAGGAGAGCAGTCGTTCGAGGTTCTCCGCCTGCTGCCGCAATTCCCCGGCGGTCGCCGCCAGTTCCTCCGAGGCCGAGGCGTTCTGC
>CAZYEA010000047.1:0-21377 GCA_964646485.1 uncultured Acidobacteriota bacterium | reverse complement strand
GGCGAACGTGCCGAAGATCGCGGCCATCGGCATCACCAACCAGCGCGAGACCACGGTGCTCTGGAACCGTCACACCGGCAAGCCGGTGGCGAACGCGATCGTGTGGCAGAGCCGGGTGAGTGCCTACGTGTGCGACCGGCTGAAGGCCGAAGGTCACGAGGCCTTGTTCCGGCGAAAGACCGGACTCGTCATGGACGCGTACTTCTCGGGCACCAAGATCGCCCACCTGCTCGCCACCGTGGATGGGCTGCGCGCGCGCGCCGAGAAGGGCGACATCCTCTTCGGCACCATCGACTGCTTCCTCATCTGGCGCCTCACGGGCGGCCGGGTCCACGTCACCGACGTCTCCAACGCCTCGCGCACTCTGCTCATGGACCTCGAGACCCTCCAGTGGGACGATGAACTCCTGAAGATCATGGGCGTGCCGAAGGCGATGCTGCCGAAGATCGTGGATTCGAGCGGCGTCGTGGGCGAGACCGACGAGGCCCTCTTCGGATCGCGCATCCCCATCGCGGGCATCGCGGGCGACCAGCAGGCGGCGACTTTCGGCCAATGCTGCTTCAAGCCCGGCGACACCAAGAACACCTACGGGACGGGGTGCTTCCTGCTCATGAACACCGGGCCCAGCCCGAAGGCGTCCAAGAACGGCCTCCTCACCACGGTGGGCTGGCGCGTGGGCGGCCAAACCACCTACGGCCTGGAGGGTTCGGTTTTCATCGCGGGCGCGGTGGTGCAGTGGCTGCGCGATTCGCTGCAGATCATCGCGACCTCGGGCGAGGTGGAGACCCTCGCGGGGTCGGTCGGGGACAGCGGGGGCGTCTACATGGTGCCGGCTTTCGTCGGCCTGGGCGCGCCCTACTGGGACTCGAGTGCGAGGGGCGCGATCTTCGGCCTCACCCGCGGCACCACGCGCGCCCACATCGCGCGCGCGGCGGTTGACTCCATCGCGTACCAGTCGCGCGATGTCATCGAGGCCATGCGCAAGGACTCGGGTCTTTCCCTCGAATCCATTCGGGTGGACGGCGGCGCCACCCGCAATGGCGCCCTGCTCCAGTTCCAGGCGGACATCCTCGGCGCGCGGGTGTTGCGTCCGGTGGTCGCGGAGACCACGGCCTTGGGCGCCGCGTACCTCGCCGGTCTGGCCACGGGAGTGTGGGCCGATCAGGACGAGATCCAGAAGATGTGGGCTCTCGACCGCACATTCACGCCGGCCATGGACGCGACCAAGCGTGAGTCCCTCTACGCCGGCTGGCAGGACGCGGTCTCGCGAACCCGTTCCCGCTAGGGGGTCGATCGAAAGACGAGCACGGTCCCGGGATGGACCGCGCGCCTCACCCCAATCCGCAGAAACCCGTTCGCCCGCGCGAGCGCCTCGACCTCGCCCTCCGGCACCGACTTGCGGTTGAAGCCCATGAGGATCGTACCCAGCCGGGCTCGATGAAGCGCCGTGCCGGCCCAGAACTTCCGGATCACGTCGAGCCCGTCAGGGCCGCCGTCCCATACCCGCGCGGGTTCCCCAAGGGACTTCCACCGCACGCTCAGCGCGCGCGGGACGTAGGGCGGGTTGAAGAACGTGAGGTCGAACGATCGATCGGCGGGCAACGAGGAAAACAGGTCCGATTGGAGGAACTCGACTCTCGCCCCGTTCGCCTCGGCCACGCGGCGCGCCGATTCGACCGCGTCCTCGGCGAGGTCGAGAGCCAGGTAGGTCGCCTCGATGCGGCGCGCGAGCGCCACGCATAGGGTTCCCGCTTCGCCCGTGCCCATTTCGAGGACGCTCGCACCGGGCCTGATCCGCCCGCGAAGCTCGTCGAAGAGAACGAGGGTCGAGAAATCCCAATGGCCCTGCGTGGTGGGATGGGGGACGCGCACACCGAAGAGGAGGCGGGTCAGCGGAGCCGAGCGCGCGACCGTGCGCTTCAGTCTTTCGAGAGCCAAATGTCCTCGAGGGCGATCGCGTCGATGCCGGACGAATAGAAGCAGCGCAGGGCATCCATCGGGGTGCAGGCGACGGGCTCGCCTTTCACGTTGAGCGAGGTGTTGAGCACCACGGGCACGCCGGTCCGCGCGCCGAAAGCGGCGATGGTTTTCGCGTAGGCGGGATGCGAGGAGGGAGTCACAGTCTGGGGCCGGGTCGAGCCGTCGACATGGATCACCGCGGGAATCTCTTTGCGGCCGCGGTCGTTCGCCTCGGCGGCCACGGTCATGAAGCGGGTCTCGAGCGACGGCTTGAGGTACAAGCCGGCGGCCGTGTCGAGCATGGACGGGCAGAAGGGCCGCCACGCATCGCGGAACTTGACGTCGCGATTGACCCGGTCGTTCATGCCGGGAATCGAGGGATGCGCGAGGATCGATCGGCCTCCGAGGGCGCGCGGCCCCACCTCCATGCGTCCCTGGAACCAGCCGACCACCTTGCCCTCCGCGAGGGCCGCCGCGGCCCGGTCCTCGATCGAATCGGGTCGGGTGAAGCTCATCCCGGCGGTGCGCGCGGCCTTCTCGACCTCGGCGGACGAAAAGCCGGGGCCCCACTGCGCGTGCTCCATCTTGAAACGCGGGTCCTCGCCCGAGCGCGCCGAGACCCACATCGCGGCCCCGAGCGCGGTTCCCGAATCGTGAGCCGCGGGCTGAACGAACAGGGCATCGATGAGGCCGGAGGCGCCGATGACCCCGTTCATCTTGCAGTTCATGGCCACTCCGCCCGCGATGCAGAGCTTGCGCGAGCCCGTCCGGCCCACCAGCGCCTTGACCAGGCGCAGGACCGCCTGCTCGAGACGCTCCTGGGCCGCGGCCGCGATGTCCTTGTGGGTCTGGGTCAGCGGATCCTTGGGAAGGCGGGGCGGGCCGAGCAGAGTGGTGAGCTCGTCGGCGAAGTGCTCGTTCGTGGAGTGCCGCCCGAGCAGGGTGTACTTCGGATCCACGCGATAGAGGCTCTCCCCTTCGAAGCGCACCAGCCGCTCCATCTTCTCGCGCCATTCCGCGCTGAGGGTGCCGTAAGGAGCCAGGCCCATGGTGAAGCCCTCTTCCTCGTAGGCCCGGAACCCGAGGAACGAGGTGACCGCGGCATAGAACCAGCCGAGCGAATCGGGGAACTCCACGTGGCCTTCATCCTTGAGGTCGAGCCCCTTGCCGGAATAGAAACTCGTCGACCGGTCCTCGCCGCTGCCGTCGACGATGAGCACCGAGGACTCCTCGAAGCCCGAGGCGAAAAAGGTGCTGGCCGCGTGGGCGAGGTGGTGGTCGACGAAGACGAACTCGGGCACGCGGCCCTTGAGCCCCTCTTCGCGAAGGGCGAGGGTGGCCCTGCGGATGATCGCCTTCGGCTGTTGATCCGCGATCTCCGCGAGGATGCGCACCACCGAGCCGTCGCTCGCCGAGCCGAGGTTGCGGAAGAACTGGCGGGTGAAGAAAAGCGGCATCCGCATCCGATACTTCTCGGCATTCCACCCGACCGCGAAACGGTCGACGTCCTCGAGGGTCGCCCCCGCCTCGCGCAGGCAGTAGGCGAGGGCTCTGGCGGGAAAACGCAGGTTGGCGCCCTTGATGCGGATGAAGCGCTCTTCCTCCGCGAAAGCGACGAGCCGGCCATCGCGGATGACGCACGCTCCGGGGTTCTGCCCAAAGGCCGAAAGGCCGGCAATCAGCATCGAATGGAGGGTAAGTGGACCTTGGGGAACTCGCGCAAAGGCGCCGCCTTTGGTGTCGGGGACGATAGCAGATGGCCCGCGCCCGCCGAGGATCGGAGCTTCAGGGAAGCCGCTAGACTTGCGAGGTGAGCGCCGCCGCTGAACCCGGGTTCTTCTGGCTTCACGCGGCCTGGTGGTCCCTCTCCATCGTCTCCGGGCTGGTCCTCTGGCTCAAGCCGAGCGCGCGCCTGGCACTCGCCCTGCTCGTGATCCTGCACGGCGGCGCCTTTCTCGGTTACTACCGCGACCTCGGGCGGCCGTACGGTGTGGGAGCCGGATCGGATCGGAGCCTCGGCCTCGGGATGGCCCGGGCGGTCGCGGACGGCGGCTCGCCTTTCGATCACGTCCAGGTTCAGTTCGGCAATCTCGAACCGTTCTGGACCTTCACGGTCGCCGCCCTCTCGGGTTTTTCGAGCGACCGGGTGCCCTTCGTCTACGACCACATGGCTCTCCTCGCTCTCTCGCTCACGGCTCTGGGGTTCTACATCGGGTGGGCCCAGCGTCGAGACGACGAGGATGCGGAGTCCGCGCGCTTTCGAGGAGTCTTCGTGGCCGCGGCCGTCCTCGGCCTTTCCTCGATGAGCCTGCAAGGCGAACTGCCCTCGCTCGCGTTCTGGCACGCGAACTTCGTCTTCAAGCCGAATCACTCGATTGCCTTCGGTCTGGTGGGACTGCTCTCGCGATATCGATGGTCCCGAGGTTACGGGTGGCGGGCCGGGGCCTGGCTCGGCCTGCTCATGTGGGCCTTCATCCTCGACTGGGCCTACCTGCTGCCCGCCCTGTTCATCACCGCCTGGATGGCCGAGAGGCGAAGCGCGGATTTGAAGGATGCGGTCGCGGCGAGCGCCCTCTCAGCTCTTATCGGGGCCGCCTACGTGGCGCATCTCCTTCGTGATTACAACCCCGTCGGGGGAGGCGAGATGCCCAAGATCTGGCGCGATCCCATGGGCGAACGCTTCACCCATCCCTTCTGGTGGACGATCGACCTGGGGCCCTTGCTCATCCTGTTCCTCATCGGCATGTTGTTCGCCTTTCGGAACAGGCGGCAAGAGAGCGCCGCCCTCGGCTTCCTCCTAACCGCACCCCTGGTGGGAGGCGCTTATCTCGCCGGGCTGCAAGCGGGCTTCGCCCCCGAACCGGACGAGGGGTACTTCTGGGTAAGGATGGTCGCGGCCACGGGCGCCGGCTACGCGATCTGGAGCCTCCTCGAATGGAGGACGCCAAAATCAAGCGCCGCCACCGGCGCCGCCTTTGCCCTGGTTCTCGCCGTGTCCTTCCCCGGCCGTTTCGACCCCCTCACTCAGGATCGCTACTTCGCCCGGAGCCTGCCCCCCCTCGACGAATCGATGCTGGAGACCGCCTCCTGGCTGCGGGCTCACACCTCGGTCCAGGATGTGCTGCTGAGCTCCGAGGGCATCACCCTCTCCGGCCTCACCGGACGCCGGTTCCTGATGGTCCGGCCCAGCCAGACCAGGGATCGCGAGGAGCGCGAGTGGACGGAGCGCCAGATTCTGACCTCTCTCGACGAGAGGACGGTGAGACGGGCCGCCGCGCGCTACGGCGTCACCCACGTTGTGCTCGATGGCCCCCTGGCTCTCAAGTACGCGGGCGAGGAGATCCGCGGGCTCGGGAACCGTGCGTGGTTCGAGCCCGTGCACGTCAACTCATTCGCGCGGATTCTCGTCCTCCGGCCCTGAGCGGGCCTCCCCCTCCCCGCGCCCCGCGCTGGCCCGGCGAATCGCGAGCTGCTGGGTGAGTGTCGCCACCCGGTCAGAGAGCACGGAGAGCTGGTGGAGCAGGTAGATGAAGAGGAGGAGGAGAGCGGCGAGGCCGAGCACCGCTATCGGCTCGCGGGGGAACAGAGCGCCGACCATGGCGCTGGTGAGGCTCCGAACCACAGGAACGACCGCAACCACCACCACTCCCACGATGAGCGCCAGCAGGACGATCCCGTAGCCGACATAAAGCCGGCCGCGGCGGATGAGGTTCAGCAGCCAGAACGAGACCCCGAGGCCGGCCAGGAACAGGACCACAGAACCGAGGGTGGTCATGACGCCCGGGGCCGTGAGTATCCGGCGTGGGCCACCGCGAGCAGGACCATGAGCGCGGTCTTGAGCGGATAGACGAGGGCTTTGAAGGGCGAGTACATGGAGACGCCCGTACGCCGCTCCGCCACCGTGATCGGAAACTCGGCCACCTTGAAGCCCAGCCGGCTCAGATAGACGATGGCCTCGGCGTGGAAGTCGACGAAGTGCCAGCGCGCGAGGGGCTCAAAGACGGTGGACCGGATCGCCTTGAGTCCGGAGGTGGTGTCGTAGATCCGCTTCCCCGCAAAGATCCAGGTGAGCCACGAGAAGAGCAGCATCCCGAGCCTTCGATCGAAGGGCGCCCCGCCATAGCCCCGGCCGGTCACGAATCTCGAGCCGACCACACAGTCTCCGCGCGACTCTTCGAACTCGCGGAAAAGGGCGAGGACCTGTTCGGGCGCGTGCTGGCCGTCGGCATCAAGGGTGATGAGCGCGTCATAGCGTTCATGCGCGGCGAACTTGATCGCGGTCTGGATGGCGCGACCGTAGCCGAGGTTGCACAGGTGCTGCGCCGTCCTCACTCCCAGGCCGTCGAGGATCTCCTGGGTCCGGTCGGTGGAGCCGTCGTTGATCACCAGGAGGTCGAACCCGGCGAGACTCTGGCGGACCCGGGCCACCACCTCGGCGATGGTCTCCGCTTCGTTGAAGGCCGGAACGGCGACGAGGACCCGCGGGGACGTCAATCGCCGGCCCCCGCAAGCGCCGGCTTTCCTGCCGCGGAGAGGGCGGTGGCCGCAATCTCCGACAGATGGAGGAATTCGTAGCCACGGGCGCGCACCCGATCGAGCAGGTCGAGCGTGATCGAAAGCCCCGCCCCGTAGTTCCGTCCGTACACGAACTTCCAGAACGGAGGCAGTTCGCGATAGGAGTCCTGGACCTCGATGAAGTCGTGCAGGTGCGAATCGAAACAGACCACGTCCGGAAGGCCGAAGACGCGGATGCAGGTTTCGTAGAACGACGGCCCGAGGAGCTTGATGTAGGAGGTGGAGAGGGTGAGGCGCAGGGGCGTCACCGTGGTCATCGGGATCTCGAGCATGCGCTTTCCGCCCCCGACATCCCAGAGGTGGGGAGCCCGGGGCATGGCGAGATATCGGAGCGGATTCGGGAAATACGAGGGGAAGACGCTCGAGTCGTAACGGAATCCGGCCTCCACGAGGCGGCCGATGCCCGCGGAAGTAATGCGTCCCTGGGGCGCCCGGTATCCCGCGGGCTCTCGGCCGAAACGGCGCACAAAGGCCGCGCGTCCGCGGGAGAGTTCATCTGCGGTGTCGGGCTTCGACGTGTCATGCGAGTAGCTGTGGAGCTCGAATTCCCATTTGTGGTCGGCAAAGGCGTCGATGATCTTCGGGTGCGACTCGATCACCTGGCCCACCACGAAGGCGGTGCCCCGGATACCCTTCTCCGCGAGAGCCCCGAGGACCTCACGCACCCGCGCCGGATCGTCGAGGATCCGGTTGCGGGCCTCGGGGAGCAACGACGCGTAGTCGCTCTCCAGATCCAGGGTGAACGCGAAACTGCGGGACATCGCTCCCAATAGTAGCCAAGTCGACCTCGCCCTGGGCTCAGGGCAGGGTGGATGGTTCGATGCGGACCCAGAGCAATGTGAGGGACGCCGAATCACGGGCGGGTGGGCTGCGAACAAACCGAAGCTCCAGCACGCCGTCCCGCCCCGACTGTCGGCCTTCAACGCTCGTGCCCACGGTCTCGCCTTGACCGTGCGGGCCAGAAATGGACAGGACGCGGTCGGAGCCGGCAAAGAGGTCGACCGACGCGGGGTCTTCGTCCGCTCCCAGTCTCAGGGTCAGGCGAACCGACCTTGCGGCGGTCAGGGGAAGGTTCAGTCGTGCCTCTGCTCCGCTCATCACGAGCACCGAGCCTCCGGAGGCGGTCTTCACCTCTCTCCAGCCGGAACGGAAGAAGCGTCGAGCCGCGGAACCGGGCTCGATCAAGGCCGGGCGACCGGCGCGAATGGCCTCGCCAACACGGAGCCAGTGGAGTTCGGCGCGGGCCCACATCCAGCCGGCCACTCCCAGAGCCAGGGTAACCGCGTATCGAAGGGCCCGAAGACCGGCGGCCCGGCGTGAAGCGGGTCGCCCGATCCTGGCCAACTGGCCGATGCCTGCTTCGATGGCCGCCGCCGCGGAAACGAGGTAGAAGGCATAGGCGGGCAACGTGAATCGCCACTCGCCTCCCCCCGGAATCCCCCAGGTCCAGGCATAGGGAGCGATGGAAGAGAAGAGCACGAGAAGGGCGATGAGGCCCCCGGATCGGAACAAAATCACGGGAAGACCGGCCAGAGAAAGGAACCGAAGACCGTCGTCGAGCCGGGGAAGCCATGCCCCGAAGCCCGACCACTTGTTGAGAAAGGGATAGGAGGTCAAGCCCACGAAACCGGTTTCCAGAAACTCCCAGGGCGAATGGCTTCGGGCCAAAAAAGCGAGCGCCGACGACCCGCTCCCCCCCGGGAGCCCGGCGCGCCTCTGATAAAACGCCGCGTGCACGTTGACTGAATAGAAGGGGTCTCCGTAGCCCAGGGCGCATGAGGCCATGAAGGGACCGGCCAGCAGCAGCATCCCCGCGAGGGCGATTCCTCCCGCTCGAAGGCGCTCAGCGCGCGACCTGGCGCCCGGGAGCAGGATCGCAGCGAAGAGCCCCGGCGCAAGAAAGGTGAAGGCGCTCAGACGGGTAAGCAGGGTAAGGCCGCCGATGACCCCCAAAAGGCCGGCTCCGAGCCGGCCCGCCTTCTGATACAGGCCGACCAGCAACGCCGCGCATAAAGCGACCTGAAGCGAGAACAGATCGTCGCGCCAGCCCTCGACGGAGAAGGATGTCACCTGCCATTCGAAGGCCCAGAGGCCAGCGGCCAGAAGCCCGCTCCACGGCGAGAGGATTCGCGAGCCAAGAGCGAAAATGGCGGCGCAGCCAAGCGCGGAGGCGAGGGCGGAGAGAAAGTTGATGCCGATGTCATGGCCTCCGGCAAGCGACACCGCGACGCGGGTCAGGGCCGGGAATAGGGGCTCGCGGGCGCTCGGTTCATAGAAAGAACCCATCGAGCGGGCGATGGTCAGGTAGCTGAAGGGATCTCCCTCGTAGGGATGACGCGTCGGGGAATGTTCGAAGGCCCCGGGGCGGACCAACCGGATGTCGTCAGCCAGAGCCTCGGCCCATCCGGGGGCTTCGACGCCCCAATAGCGAAACACCAGCGCCTCGAACCGCAGCAGAGCGGCGGCCAGGACAACGAGGCACAAGCCGAGGATCGGAGCCCGTCTCAGGACCGAGGCGCCCCCGCCTCGGCGAAGGGATTGAATCAACACCGCCGTCCAGGCCAGGAGGGCGGCCAGGGGCAGCAGTCTGGATGCCCGGACTGCCCACTCCAGGAGAGGGGAAGGTTGGGACGGGGTCGTTTGCGCGCGTTCCATCGGCACGGACCGACCATCCGCGGTGATGCCCTTGAGGAACATCTCGCTCCGGGCGCTGCCTGCGGTGCGATAAGTAATCCGAACGTGGTGAGACCCCGGAGGAATCCCGCCCGAGGCCGGGCGCAGAATTGAGTCCGTTCCGATGAGCGGGACGCCATCGAGCTCGACCGAAGCGGCGCCCGACGCCTTGAGGACAAGGGCGGCGAAACCCGGCCTGGGCACCCGCCAGTAACCGGACCACTCCGCTCTCAGCGGGCGGTCGGTTGAGGCAAGGTGGGCCTCGATTCGGAAGGCGTCCGGACTCGCCCTCCGATACGCCGCCACGAACGACCCCTCGTCGGTCTGAACCCTGAGGATGAGGCCGGTGCGGGTCCATCGAACCGTCCACAGGATCGCACTCAAGAGGGTCAGCAGGCACGCCGCCGCCCACGCGTTCCTCAAGGCCCGATCGCCGGTCACATCAAAGTTCTTCCAGGCGAGGCAGGCCGTCGAGGCCTCCCACCGACAAGGTCGAACGCGCGCCCACCGTGTTTCCAAGGCGCAAAGCGCGTCTTGGGGGAAGGCCGGCCAGCAGGCCCGCGAGGAACCCCGCGTTGAAGGCATCGCCCGCGCCGGTGGTGTCGACCGGGGTCACGCGGGCCGCCGCCTCCTCCACCAGTCCGCGCCTGGAAATCCATCGGCTGCCCTTCGAACCCAGTTTGATGACCGTGTTCCGCGCGTGTTCCTTCCAGAACGACTCGGCCTGGGCCAGGGAGCGGCGCTTCGCATAGAGCTTCGCCTCGTCCTCGTTGACGAGAAGGAAGTCCGCCTCCGCGATGAGGCTGGGCAGGAGGGGGTCCTTCGCGAGGTGGAGGTCATAACCGAAGTCGAACGACACCTTCACGCCGCGAGCGCGCAGGGCGCGCAGCGCGGCCGCGAGGGGGGCAATGTCCCGGGGGCACAGAGCGCAATGCACGATGCGGGCCTGTACGCGCCCCAGAGCCTTCACGAACCTGGGACCGAGTTCGGCGTTCACTCCGTCGAAAGTTGCGAAGGCCCGATCCCTTGGGGTTGAGAGGGCCGCGGTGATGGCGTGGGGTTCATGGCGCTGCTTGAGGTTGGTGACGAGGGCCCCCTCCGCGCGCAACCGGGCGACCGCGCCATCGGCCAGCGCGCTCACAATTCGGGTGGATACCCCGAGCCGCGCCGCTGCGACCGCGGTGATGGTGGCTCCCCCGCCGTAGGTGCGAAGAAACGATTTCGTCCGCAACTCTTCGCCGAGTCTCGGCAGGCGCTCGAGTCCGGCAAAGATCAAGTCCTCGAAAGACTCCCCGACGCAGGCCAGATCCGTAGTGCTCATGCATCAGAGCCTACCCGCTCATTCTCAATTAAGATTTTCGTGCGCGGACCTTGAAGCGCGGTAATAGAAGGAGACGACGTCCATGGCGGTACGAGTTGGCATCAACGGGTTCGGGCGCATCGGTCGAAATATCCTCCGCGCCGCCCTTCCCGACAAAGACCTCGACATCGTCGCGGTCAACGACATCACGGACGCGAAGACCCTCGCCCATCTCCTCAAGTACGACTCCATTCTGGGGAACCTCTCCCACGAAGTCCGAGTTGAGGGCGACACCATCCTGGTGGATGGCCGGAAGGTGAAGGTTCTCTCCACCAAGGACCCGGCGGCCCTGCCCTGGAAAGACCTCGGGGTCGAGTACGCGATCGAATCCACGGGTCTGTTCACCGACGCGGACAAGGCCAAGGTGCACCTCTCCGCCGGGGCCCGGAAGGTCATCATCTCGGCCCCGGCCAAGGGCGAGGACCTCACCATCGTCATGGGGGTCAATCACGACAAGTACGATGCCTCGAAGCACCACGTCGTCTCGAACGCCTCGTGCACCACCAACTGCCTCGCCCCCCTGGCCAAGGTGCTCCACGATTCGTTCGGCATCGTGCGCGGGCAGATGACCACGATCCACTCGTACACCAACGATCAGAAGATCCTCGACCTGCCCCACAAGGATCTGCGGCGGGCCCGGGCCGCCGCACTCTCGATGATCCCGACCTCCACCGGAGCGGCCAAGGCCATCTACCTCGCGATCCCCGAGCTCAAAGGCCGGCTCGACGGTGTCGCGATCCGCGTGCCCACCCCGAACGTGTCGGTGGTCGACCTCACCGTCGAACTGAAGGCCGAGGCCACCGCGGAGACCATCAACGCGGCGCTGAGCCGAGCCGCGGACGGTCCGCTCAAAGGCGTGCTCGAGGTCAGCACCGAGGAACTCGTGTCCATCGACTTCCGCGGCAACCCGGCCTCCTCGATCGTGGACGCGCCCCTCACCCGGGTCATCCAGGGGAACCTCGCCAAGGTGTTCGCCTGGTACGACAACGAGTGGGGCTTTTCGAGCCGCATGTGCGACCTCATCCACTTCATGGCGAAGAAGGATCGGGCCTAGCCGTCCCCAAAGGGCGGTCCCGGCCGTTTCCAAGACCGGGGAAAGAAGGAAGTCATGGCAGCCAAGCAGACGATCCGGCACCTCCAGGGCCTGAAGGGAGCGCGCGTCTTCGTGCGCGTCGATTTCAACGTGCCTTTGGAGGGCGCCTCGATCACCGAGGACACGAGGATCAAAGCGGCGCTTCCGACCCTCACCTTCCTGCGTGATGCAGGCGCCGAACTGGTGCTCGCCTCGCACCTGGGCCGGCCGAAGAAAGGGCCCTCGCCCGCGCTCTCTTTGAGCCCGGTGGCGAAGCGCCTCTCCGAGCTGATGAAGTGCGAGGTGAGGCTCGCGGGGGACAGCGTCGGCGACGACGTTCGCAAAAGCGCCGGGGCTCTGAAGCCGGGCGAGATTCTGCTCCTCGAGAATGTCCGGTTTCATCCGGAGGAGGAGGCGAACGACCCGGCGTTTGCGAAGGCGCTCATCGAGGACTCGGGCGCCACCATCTTCGTGAACGACGCCTTCGGCACCGCCCATCGCGCCCACGCGTCCACCGCGGGGGTGGCCGCCTTCGTCAAGCAACGGGTGGCGGGCCTGCTGATGGAGAAGGAAATCCGCTATCTCGGCCTCGCCCTCTCCTCGCCGCCGCAACCCTACGTCGCCATCATCGGCGGCGCGAAAGTGTCCGACAAGATCACGGTGATCGAGAACCTTCTGCCCAGGGTGGACACCCTTCTCATCGGCGGCGGCATGGCCTACACCTTCCTCAAGGCCCTCGGCGCCCAGACCGGGAAGAGCCTGGTCGAAGAGGACAAGGTGGAGCTCGCCGGCAAATTACTCGACGCGGGCAAGGGAAAGATCCTCCTTCCCTTCGATCATGTGGTGGCGAGCGCCTTCAAGGCGGATGCCGAAACCAAGGTCCTCCCCGTGACCGAAACCCCCGAAGGGTGGATGGGTCTCGACATCGGCCCCGAGACGGTCGAGGCCTTCGCTTCGCAGATCCGCAAGGCCGCCCTCGTCCTTTGGAACGGGCCCATGGGCGTCTTCGAGATGAAGCCCTTCGCCTCGGGAACCTTCGCGGTGGCGAAAGCGCTCGCGGAGTCGAAGGCCACCACCATCGTCGGCGGCGGCGACTCGGTGGCCGCGATATCCGAGTCCGGCCTGATGGACCGGATCACCCATGTCTCCACGGGCGGGGGCGCCTCCCTTGAATTCCTCGGCGGGGACGCCCTGCCCGGGGTCGAGTGCCTCGACGACGATCAGACGTCCGCACCCGCGGGCGGATAGGAAACAAGACCCATGCCCCGCCCTTTCGTCGTCGGGAACTGGAAGATGCACAAGTCTCTCGGCGAAGCCCGGGCGCTCGCCACCGCCGTGCGCGCGGGGGTTCAAGCCTTCGGCGACATCGACGTGGCCGTGGCCCCTCCCTTCACGGCGCTCTCGACCGTCGCCGAGGCCCTCAAGGGGTCGACCGTGGGCCTGGCCGCCCAGACCATGCACGAGGCGTCGAAGGGTGCTTTCACCGGGGAGATCTCGCCCGCGATGTTGAAGGACGCGGGCTGCACCCACGTGATCCTGGGCCATTCGGAGCGTCGTCACCTTTTCGGTGAGACCGATCAGGCAGTGATGAAGAAGGCCCGGGTCGCGTTCGATCACGGCCTGACCCCGATCCTGTGCGTGGGCGAGACCCTGCAGGAGCGAGAGACCTCGCGCACCTTCGACGTGGTCGAACGTCAGACCGAGCACGCCCTGCGGCAGCTCACCCCCGAAGAGGCCACGCGCGCGGTGGTGGCCTACGAGCCTTTCTGGGCGATCGGCACGGGCAAAACCGCGAGCCCCGGCCAGGCGCAGGAGGTTCACACCTTCATCCGGAAGCTGGTGGCCCGGTCTCACGGGGACGGCGTGGCGAGGGTGATGCGCATCCTCTATGGCGGCAGCGTGAAGCCCGATAACGCGGGCCTCCTGATCGCCGAGCCCGACGTGGACGGGGCGCTCGTTGGGGGGGCGTGCCTCGAGGCCCCCTCCTTCCTCGGCATCGTGGCGGCGTCCCGGACCTGAACCTCCTCCGGCCTTTGGGGGTTCGCCACCCGACTTTCGATATACTCACCGTCTTTCGGCCGCTCCAGGGACCTGTTTTCCCTCGTCCCTCCAGGGAGCGCTGAAGGCCGTTTCGAACGACTGCACCCGAGGCTAAAGGCAACCAAGCGATGACCGTTCTCTACTACCTTGTTCTCATCCTGCACCTGATTGCGTGCTTCTTCCTGATCGCCGTGGTCCTGCTCCAGCAGGGCAAGGGCCAGGACCTCGCGAGCGCTTTCGGCGGCGGGGGCACCCAGGCCGCCTTCGGTCCCCGCGGTTCGGCGACCCTCCTCTCCCGCGTCACCACCGGTCTCGCCGCGGTGTTCATGGTGACGAGCATCTCCCTCGCCGTGCTGAAGCAAAAGCAGGCATCCGTCCTCGACGCGATTCCGGCCGCCGCTTCCCCAACCCCGGCCACCGCGCCGACGAACGTCCTCGGCCTGCCCCTCTCTCCGGCGGGCTCGCCGTCTCCGGAGGTTCCAGCCGCGACTGGAGCCACCACGCCTTCAGGAGCGCCCGCCGCGTCGCCGGCTCCATCGGTCGCGGCTTCCCCCGCGCCGGCGAAGCCCGCGGAATCGCCGACCCCGAAGAAGTAGCGCGTCTAGCGGGGCCGGAGGAGCCGGCCGTGCTCGACCATGAGGCAGCGGTCGTAGACGACCATCCGCCCCGCGCGCATGAGGGCGTCGATGGCTTCTGAGTTCACGCAGTCGTACTGAAACCACACCGGCGGCGCGTTCTTATGCGGGCTCTCGAGGATGTCCGCCGCCACCTCGGGCAGGTCCTCGGCCCGACGAAAAACGTTGACGAGATCTACCGGACTCTCGATGTCGCGGACGGACCGGTACACCCTCTCCCCGAGAATCAGGTCCTCGCGGGGATAGATGGGCACGATCTCGTACCCCGCGCGCTGCATGTAGGCGGACACTCGATGCGAGTCGCGGTGCGCCTTGGGTGAGAGGCCCACGACCGCGATCCGCCTGACCCGCTCCAGCAGGGCGCGAATCTCACCGTCATCGGGATTGTCGGGAAGGGTCAAAGCACCTCCTGGGGCGTTCTCATTCGACGAACGTGACCTTGTTGATCTCGCGCAGGCTGGTGGTTCCTTCGAACACCTTGTCGATGGCGCCTTCGCGCAGGGTGCGCATGCCCGAAGCGCGCGCCTTCTTCTTGATCTCGCCCACCGGGCGCCTCTCGAGAATGAGCTGGCGAACATCGTCATGGAGTTCGAGCAGCTCGCCCACCGCGCGGCGGCCGAAGAAACCGCTCGAAGCGCAGGCCTCGCAGGCGCCCCGGTCATAGACCGGATGGCCCGCGAAACGGAGCGGATCGATGCCGGAGGCGCGCCATTCCGCCTCGGAAACCGTGGCCACCTGGCGGCAGGAACGGCAGAGCACGCGCACCAGCCGCTGGGCCAGCACCAGGGTGAGGGCGGAGACGAAGTTGTAGGGGTCGACGCCCATGTGCAGGAAGCGGCCGATCACGTCGAAGACGTTGTTCGCATGCACGGTGGTAAAGACGAGATGTCCGGTGAGGGCCGCCTGCACCGCGATCTGCGCGGTCTCGGGATCGCGCACCTCGCCGACCATGATCTTGTCGGGATCGTGGCGCAGGATGGAGCGCAGGCCTCTCGCGAAAGTGAGGCCCTTCTTCTCGTTGACCGGGACCTGGGTGATGGCTCCGATCTGGTACTCGACCGGGTCCTCGATGGTGACGATCTTCTCTTCAGAACTCGCGATCTCGTTGAGCGCGGCGTAGAGGGTGGTGGTCTTGCCGCTCCCGGTGGGGCCGGTGACCAGGATCATGCCGTAGGGCTCGGCCACGTACTTGCGGATGGTGCCGAGCTGAGCCTCATCGAAGCCCAGGGCCTGGAGCCTCAGCTCCTGGAATTCCTTCGACAACGACTCGCGATCGAGGATGCGAATGACCACATCCTCCCCGTGGATCGAGGGCATCACCGAAACCCGGAAGTCGATGGTGCGGCCGGAGACCCGCAGGCGGAACCGACCGTCCTGGGGGATGCGGCGCTCGGCAATGTCGAGCTCGGCCATCACCTTGATGCGCGAGACGATGGTTTCGGCGTGGCGCTTCTCGACCGGGGCGGTCGCTTCATAGAGCGCGCCGTCGATCCGGTACTTGGCCAGAACCGCGCGGTCCTTCGACTCGATATGGATGTCGGAGGCGCGGCGTTCGATGGCGCCGAGCAGCAGGGTGTCGACGAGACGGACGATCGGACTCTCCGAGGCCAGAGCCTCGAGGTCGACGATCTTGCCGTCCTCGTCGGAGACGATCTGCAGGCCGGCGCCGAGGTCCTCACGCGCCCGGTCAAGGAGGGTTTCGCCTCCGCGCTTGCGACGCAGCGCCTCGGAGACGTCCTGGGCGGTCGCCACCACGGCGTCGATCGGACGGCCGAGGGCGAATTCCGCCTCGGAAATGCGTTCGAGGGAGAGGGGAGGAGCGAAGGCGAGGACCAGGCGCGCGCCCGCGCGGCCGCAGGGCACGCAGGTGAACCGCACCAGGGTCTCGAGGCTGAGGCCGTCCCACCAGGACGGATCCGACGCGTCGTGGTCGATGGAAACAAAGGGCAGGCGAAGCGCCTGCGCGTGCTGTGCCGCGCTCTCGCGGGGCGATTCCAGAGAGGTCACGGGCGTACTCTAATCGCCGGCCTCAATCGTGGCCGCCTCCGCCAGGGTCAGACCATTGAACGCGTGGAAGTGGAGCGTTCCAAATCGGCTAGACACCCGCAGGGCGCCGGAGTATGGTCGTCGCATCCGTACAGACGCCCGGGCGCGGGCGCGGTCTGATCTACGACGATCGAGCTCTCAGGCAATTCTTCAGGAGTGATGAACATGAATTCCTTCTTCCCGCGCGCGACCGGAGCGCTTCCCCTCGCTCTGGCCTTCGCGGCCATCCTGGCTTTCCTTCCGGCCGCGGCTCATGCCCAGGTGGACGCGGGCTCCATCGTGGGCACGGTGACCGACGGCCAGGGCGGCGTCCTTCCCGGGGCCGCCGTGGTGGTCACCCAGGAAGGGACCGGCTTCGCCATCCGGGACACCACCAACGCCAAGGGCCAGTACTCCTTCCCGAACCTGAAGATCGGCAAGTATCTGATCACCGCCGAAATGACGGGCTTCAAGAAGGCGGTGCGGGCGGGGATTCAGCTGCACGTGCAGGAACGGGTACAGGCGGATTTCAAGCTCGATGTGGGCGCGATGACGGAAGAGGTCACGGTGAGCGGAGAAGCGCCGGTTCTCCACACCCAGACCGGGGACATGGGCCACGTGGTCGATCAGAAGCAGCTCACCGACCTGCCCCTGCTCGGACGGCGTTACGCCGAACTCGCCCTCCTGCAGACGGGTGTGGTGCCGGGTGGACGGCAACTCGCCTCCCTGGGTGAAGACACTTCTTTCAACGCCAACGGCAATTTCGGAACCTGGAACAACTACACCCTGGACGGAGCCGACAACAACTCCGCCTCCACCAACCTCCAGGAGCGCTCGGCCCAGGTGATCCAGCCGCCGGTGGACGCGCTCGAGGAATTCCGGATCCAGACCCGCACCTACTCCGCGGAGTTCGGCAAGGCCGCGGGCGCCGTCATCAACGCCTCCATCAAGCAGGGCACGAACAACATCAAGGGCACGGTGTTCGGATTCCTGCGCGACGAGAAGTTCAATGAGAACACTTTCGAGAACAAGGCGGCGGGCCGCGCGAAGGGGCCCTATAACCAATACATCGGCGGCTTCACCGCGGGCGGCCCCATCGTGAAGAACAAGCTGTTCTTCTTCGGCGACTATCAGATCACCCGCTCCGACAAGGCGGTCTCCGACCTCGCGACCGTCCCCACCGCGCGCATGCGACAGGGCGACCTCTCCGAACTCTCCCGCGCCCTCACCGCGAACGGCCTGGTGCCCGCGGGCTGCGTCAACACCACCACCAAGGTGGTGAGCCCAGCCTGCTTCGACCCCATCGCGGCCCGGCTCATCAACCTCTATCCGCTGCCCAACGTTCCCGCGGCCATGGCCATCGAGGGGCAGCCCGGGCGGTTCGGCGCCGCGGGTGCCAACTACATCAGCAACGGCATCCTCGAAAACGACGCCAACTCCTTCGACGTGCGCCTCGACGGGAAACCGGGCGATAGCGGCAAGGACTCGGTCTTCGTCCGCTACAGCCGCTACAAGAACATCCGCCATGAGCCGCCCGTGCTCGGGCCCATCGTTTCGGGCGACTTCAATTCCGACATCTTCATCACCGGCCAGAGCGGCGTCCTCGGCTGGTCCCGATCCCTCAATAGCTCGATGTTCAGCGAGGTCCGGGTGGGCTGGAACAAGATCCAGGGCGACACTCTCCACAAGGCCTTCGGCATCGACTCCAACAAGGAATACGGAATCACGGGAATTCCCGCGGATCCCCGCTACACCGGCGGCCTCGCCGCCATGAACATCGCCGGCCTCTCGCGCCTGGGCGGCCCGTCCTTCCGCCCGCAGTTCCAGACCTCACAGGTGTTCCAGCTCTCGGCCAACACCACCTGGCAGCGCGGCAGCCATTCCTTCAAGTTCGGCGCGGAAGTGCGCCGCGACAAGGTGAAGTACATCGACCTCACTGCCCTCAACGGCGCCGCCACCTTCTCGGACGCCCGCTACACCGGCTCGGGCATCGGCGACTTCCTGCTCGGCATGGCCTCCGCCCAGCGCATCACTCTCTTCCACGAGGCGAAACTCTTCTCCGACGGCATCCAGTTCTTCGTCCAGGATTCGTGGCGGCCGACCAGCAAGCTCGCGGTCAACTACGGTGTCCGCTACGAGTACTTCACGCCCATGCAGGATGAGGATCACGCCCTCACCAACATCGATCCCGCGACCGGCCAACGCTTCACCGCCAAAGACTCGGGGAGCATGTTCGACAAGACTCTCATTCACCCCGACAAGAACAACTTCGGTCCAAGGGTCTCCCTCTCCTACACCGCTTCTCAAAAACTGGTCCTGCGCGGCGGCTTCGGCATCTTCTACCAGGCGAACGACCGGTACGGGTCGGAAGCCCAGCTCGCCCTCAATCCCCCCCAGCTCATCGACGTCAACGTGACCGCGCCCAACGCCAACACCGCGCCGGTCTTCGTGCTCCGGAACGGATTCGTGACCCCCACTCTCGCGAACATCAACCCGACCCTCCTTCAGTGGCGCATTCAGGACCCGAACCAGAAGACGCCCATCGTGTATCAGTTCAGCGTCGGTCCGGAGTATCAGCTGGCCTCGAAGATGGTGCTCTCCCTCGAGTACGTGGGCAATATCGTCCGCAACGGCCGGCGCCTCCGCAACCTCAACCAGGGCCAGATCACGGGGCCTTCGACCGTGGTCTTCCCCTACGCCCAGTACGGCTACGGGACCGCCTTCCTGGAGCAGATCGTGACCATCGGCCGCTCCGACTACAAGGCGCTCCAGGCGAAGCTCCAGCGCCGGATGAGCGGCGGTCTCGGATTCACCGCGTCCTACACGTACTCGGTGGCGAAGTCCGACTTCCTCGACCACCTCTCCGCGGGTCTGGGCGCTTCCGGGAATCAGCCGCAAAACGCCTACAACATGAGCGCCGACTACGGCCCGGTCGCCTTCGACGTGCCTCACCGCTTCGTCCTGAGCTTCGTCGCGGAGCTCCCCGCGGGCAAGGGTCGAAAGAAGGAATTCCACGGCGTCGGCGCCCTCCTCAACAACTGGAGCCTGAACGGCATCCTGTCCTTGAACGCCGGCCGCCCCTTCACCGCCACCGCCACCGACGCGAGCAACACCGGCACCGGCCACCAGTCGCGCGCCAATTGCCTCGGCGACGCGCAGCCGAGCGGTTTCGACAAGACCGTCGACAAGTGGTTCGACACCACCCAGTTCACCCAGCCCGCCGCCTTCACCTTCGGCACCTGCGGTTCGAACACCCTGCGTGGTCCCGGCCAGAAGTCGCTCAATGCGTCTCTCTTCCGCAGCATCCCGCTGTCGGGAGACCGTCGCCTCGAGTTCCGCGCCGAGGCGTTCAACCTCCTCAACTGGAAGAACTACGCCCTTCCCGGCCAGAGTGTCGCCAACACCGCGACCTTCGGCAGGATCACGTCCACCATCGGCGATCCCCGCGAAATGCAGTTCGCGGTGAAGCTGTACTGGTAAAGCTCCATCCCTGACGGCTCGGCTCCTCTACCACTTCGGAGAAACAACATGAAGGCGAAGCTGCCCCTTGCCCTCCTCCTCGCCCTCGCGGTCATCCACCCGCGGCCGGTCCTCGCCGGAATCGAGATTCCCCAGGATCAGGGCGCTGCGGGCGTCTATCAGAAGATCCTGAAGCTCAAGACCACGGCGAGCGCCCTGCACACCACCGCGCATCCCGACGACGAGCATGGCGGCGTCCTCTCCCAGCTCTCACGGGGCCAGGGGGCGCGCCTCGCCCTCCTGACCTTGAACCGCGGGGAATCCGGCGACAACGCCATCGGTTCGGAACTCTTCGACGGCCTCGGGATCATCCGCACCGAGGAACTGATTGACGCCGACCGCTACTACGGCGTCGACGATCAGTACTTCACCACCGTCGCCGACTACGGCTTCTCCAAGACCATGGATGAGGCGCTCGGGAAATGGGGCAAGGAAAACGTCCTGCGCGACGTGGTGCGGGTGATCCGCATGAACCGGCCCTTCGTGCTGGTCTCCCGCTTTCAGGGAACCACGCGCGACGGCCATGGCAATCACCAGACCGCGGGGATGATCACCCAGGAAGCCTTCAAGGCCGCGGGCGACCCGAACATGTTCCCGGAGCAGATCGCGCAGGGCCTGCGTCCCTGGTCGCCCATGAAGGTCTACATCGGCGGCCAGCGCGAGAACGAGGATTGGACCATCCGCGTCGACCCCGGCGCCTACAGTCCCTGGCTCGGGGAGTCGTACAGCAACTTCGCGCGCATCGGTCTGTCCTTCCAACGTTCGCAGAACAGCGGCCGCCTTCAGCTCTCGCGCGGCCCCCAGTACGGCTATTACAAGCGCGCCGGATCCACCGTGAGTTCGGCCGCGAAGGAAGAATCCTTCTTCGACGGAATCGACACCACCCTCCCCGGACTGTTCAAAACCCTCGGCCGCACCGCTCCTTCGGGAGTGGACGGCTTGCTCCAGACCATCGACCGCGAGGTGACGAACGCGGTGGCCGCGTTCTCGGTCACCAATCCCTCGGCCACCCTGCCCTCTCTCGCGCGCGGCCTCCAGGCCACGCGCGATGCCCTCGCCGCCCTCGGATCCGCCGAGCCCGACGCGGCCTTCATCCTGAAGGTGAAAGAGCGCCAGTTCGAAGCCGCGATCACCGCGGCCCTGGGCGTCGACTTCAAGGCCATGGCCCAGCCCGCGGGCGTGCCCGAGGCGACCGGCCCCTTCGCCGAGTTCGCCCCGCCTCCGACCATGGCCGCCCCGGTTCCCGGCCAGTCTTTCGAAGTGCGGGCGTTCTTCACGAATCGCAGCCCGGTCGAGGTCGCCCTGCGTGGCATCACCCTGAAGACCGCCGCGGGCTGGCAGGCGAACCCCACCGGCAATCCTCCGGCGTCCTCGCTCAAGAGCAACAACACGGCCTCGCAGCGCTTCTCGGTCAGCCTCGCGAACGACGTCGCGTTGTCATCGAAGCCGTACTTCACCCGGCCGAGCATCCAGCAATCGCGCTACGACCTCTCCGATCCGAGCCAGATCCATCGCCCCG
>CAZYEA010000046.1:0-21453 GCA_964646485.1 uncultured Acidobacteriota bacterium | reverse complement strand
GACCGGCGCGGAAATCAGCATCACGGCGAGGAAGCGCCTCAAGTTCGAGATCTCGAAGGCGGCCAAGGACGCGGTGTTCGGCGCGTAGTTCGCCCCCTCCGAGGGTCTCACCCGTTCCCGGAAAGCCGCACCAGAGTCGCGCGCGCATGGGAACGGGGGGAGAGCCCAGGAACCAGACGTGTGAGAAGCGGCGCTTCAGGCGCCGCTTTTCTTTTGCTCAGGCGCCGGCCGCGCGCAGGGCGTCTTCCAGCCCCTTGAGCCAGGTCTCGAAGTCCATGGAGGCATCGACCACGATTTCGAATTTCCCGTTGGGCTTTCTCCGGACCGAACCAGGATTCTTTCGCCCCAAAGGGATCATGATGTGTTCGCGATGAATGCCCATGGGATCGGTGATCTCGAAGATCCTCTCGATTTCCGCCATTCCGACCGGTTGCATGCGCTGTGTCTACCTCCCCGCTTCCTGATCGAAGCAACGCGAGGCGATTGTAGCGATCTATCCCGCCAGCGCGGCACGGATCTCCGGGCATGACCAGCGCTTCCAAGGGATCCCCCATCGAAGTCGTCCTGGAGGAGACCCGAGCTCTGGCCCGGGAGACCGGAGGGGACCGAGCCACGCGTCTGGTGAGCGAGACCGCCTCGCTCGAACGCGACGTCGGGCTCGGGAGCCTCGAGAAGGTCGAGCTTTTGACCCGGATCGAGAGGCGATCCGGCCGCACCCTTCCAGACGACGCGATTCAGGCGGAAACCTGCGCGGAACTCGCGGCCGCCCTCGAAGGCGCCGCGGTCGGGTCGGCGAAAGCCCCCGCGGCCCACCGGGCCGCGCCGAGCGGCGCCCTCGCCGCCCCCGACTCGCGAGAGCTTTCGTCGACGGTCGACCGGGCTCTCGCCGCGCGCGCGGAAGAAGCGCCGGATCGGATCACGATCTATCTCACCGAAGACGATGGCGCCGAACGCGACCTCACTTACGCGGACCTCTTCCAGGGCGCCACCCAGATCGCGGCCGGCCTGGCCCGACGCGGGATCTCGCGGGGCGACACCGTGGCCCTGATGCTCCCGACCGGCTTCGACTTCCTCCGCTCGTTTCAGGGCACCCTCCTCCTCGGCGCGATCGCCGTTCCTATTTACCCTCCGGTGCGGCTCGACCGCCTCGCCGAATACGCGGAGCGTCAGGGTGCGATCCTCCGCTCGGCCGGGGTCAGGATCATGATCACGATCGCGCGCGCCAAGATCGTGGCCGAACTCCTGAAATCGATCGTGCCCACGTTGTCCGAGGTGGTCACCGCCTCGGACCTCGCGGACGATCCCTCCACGCGGCTGCGGATCTCGCCGCAGTCCCGTCCGGAAGACCCGGCCTTCATCCAGTACACCTCGGGCAGCACCGGATCGCCCAAGGGGGTCCTTCTCACCCACGGCAACCTGATGGCGAACGTGCGGGCGATCGGGCGCGGACTCGAGGCTCGCCCGGTCGAGGTCGGGGTGAGCTGGCTGCCGCTGTACCACGACATGGGACTGATCGGCAGTTGGCTCTTCACCATGGCCGCCGGCTATCCGCTGGCCCTGCGGTCCCCCCTGTCCTTCCTGTCGAGGCCGGAGCGGTGGCTTCACGACATCCACCGTCGCCGCGGCACCATGTCGGCCGCCCCCAACTTCGCCTACGAGTTGTGCGTTCGAAGAATCCGCGACGAGGACATCGAGGGCATCGACCTCTCCTCCTGGCGCTGCGCCTTGAACGGCGCCGAGGCGGTGCGGCCGGAAACCATCGAACGGTTCGTGCAGAGATTCTCGAAGTACGGATTCCGGCGCGAATCCATGATGCCCGTGTTCGGCCTGGCCGAATGTTCGGTGGGCCTGTGCATACCCAAGGTCCAGCGCGGGCCGAGGTTCGATCGCGTCGACCGGGTCGCGCTCGAGAAGGGCCATGCCACGAAAGCGCGGGAGGGCGACCCACGGGCGAGCGTGGTGGTGTGCCTCGGCCCCGCTCTTCCCGAACACGAGATCCGCATCGTGAACGAGGCGGGAGCCCCGCTGCCCGAACGCGAGGTGGGTCGCCTCTTCTTCCGAGGCCCCTCCATGACCTCCGGCTACTACCGCAACGCGGAGGCCACGCTCGCGATCCGCGGCGAGGACGGCTTCCTCGATACCGGCGACCTCGCCTACATCGCGGACGGTGAGCTGTACATCACGGGGCGCCTCAAGGATCTCATCATCCGCGGCGGGCGCAACCTCGTGGCCGCGGAGATCGAGGAGGCGGCCTCGGAGGTCCCAGGGGTCCGGAAGGGCTGCCTCGCCGCCTTTGGGGTGAACGAGCCGAGGAGCGGCACGGAGCAGGTGGTGATTGTCGCGGAGACGAAGGCGCAAACCGTCGAAGAGCGCGAGGCCATCGAGCAGCAGATCATCGATCGGGTCTCGAACGCCATCGGCGCGCCCCCCGACGTGGTCCGGCTGGTTCCGGCGGGTTCGGTGCCCAAGACCTCTTCGGGAAAGATCCGCCGCAACGACACGAAGACGCTGTACCTCACGGGGGCGCTGGGCGGAGCGAGAAGCGACTCGAAGGCGGCGCGGCTGAAGATGGCGGGGCTGCTGGCCCGGAGCAGCGTCCAATCGGCCGCGGGCCGCCTGGCCCTCGGCCTGCGCGGCCTTTGGCTCTATGGGGTGCTCGGCATCTACGCGCCGCTCACCGTGCTCCTCCTCCCCCTGCTCTCGCGCCGAGCCGCGCGCCGCTTCGAGCATCTCTCGGCCCGCGTCGCCCTGCGCCTGCTGACGCCCGAGGCCAGAGTGACTCTGGAAGGACCGGCGATCGACCCGGCCCGCGCGGGCCTCCTCGTGTGCAACCACGCGTCCTATCTCGACGTCATCGCCCTGCGCGCGCTCCTCGGGGAGGATGTCATCTTCGTGGCCAAGCGCGAGGTCCGCGACTATCCCTTCATCGGCCGATTCATCCGGCGCTGCGGCCACATTTCCGTCGAGCGCAAGGACGCTCAGAAGAGCGCCGCCGACACCGCCCTCCTCACCGACGCGCTCAAGCGAGGCGAGCGCGTGGTGGTCTTTCCCGAAGGCACCTTCACCCACGCGGATGGCCTAAGGCCCTTCCGGCTGGGCGCGTTCCGATCCGCGGCCGACGCCGCGTGCCCGGTCATTCCCATGGCCTTGAAGGGCACGAGGCGAATGCTGCGCGACGGTCAGACCATTCCAAGGGCCGGGAGCATCGCCTTGTGGATCGGCTCCCCCCTCATCCCCGAAGGCGATTCCTTCCGCGACCTGGTGGGGCTGAGGGGCAAGGTGCGGGAAGTCATCGGCGCGGCCTCCGGCGAAGTCATCCTGGAACTCGTGTCCGCGGGGGTTGAGCAACCATGGTGAACCGTGCCCTCCGACTCGACGCCTCGATGGTCGAGGCCGCGCACGCGCGCATCCGGCCCTTCCTGCCCGCGACACCACTGGCGCCGAAGCGAGCCATGGGGAAGGGCCGAATCTTCCTGAAGCTCGAAACGGAGCAGCCCACGGGATCGTTCAAGGTCCGCGGCGCTCTTTCCAATCTGCTCCGCCAGCCCGAAACCCGCTCGGGGTTTGTGACCGCATCCGCGGGCAACCACGGCCTCGGCGTGGCCTGGGCGGCGAAGGCCAGCGCGCGAGCGGAACGCATTACCATCTTCGTTCCGGGAAGCGCGCCCGAGGCGAAGATCCGCAAGCTGCGTGAGTTCGACATCGAGCTAAAGGTGGGGGGCGAGACCTACGACGACGCCGCGCGTGCCGCCCATGAACATGAGCAGGAGACGGGCGCTCGATACATTCACGCC
Organism: uncultured Acidobacteriota bacterium; assembly: GCA_964646485.1. Taxonomy (GTDB): domain Bacteria; phylum Acidobacteriota; class Vicinamibacteria; order Fen-336; family JAGNNV01; genus JAGNNV01. Next base: position 17,659 of record CAZYEA010000046.1, on the reverse strand, counting down.
TATGACGATCCGATGACGGCTGCGGGGCAGGGCACGCTGGCGGTCGAGGTCGCGGACCGGCTGGAGCGGGTGGGCACCATGATCGTGCCCGTAGGCGGCGGCGGCCTGATCAGCGGCACCGCGGCCTGGTTCAAGGAACGATTCCCGGCCACGCGGATCGTGGCCGTTCAGGCCGACGCTTCGCCGTCTCTTTCGGAATCGATACGCTTGAGGCGCGCGCTTCTCGAGTACCCGGCGGGCCCGACCCTCGCCGACGGCCTCGCGGGAGGCATCGGCCAGATCGTCTTCGAGCACCGCGACCTTCTGGACGAAATCGTGAATGTGCCCGAAGCACTCATCCGCGCGGCCATCCGCAAGCTCCACCTCGAGGACGGGGTGCGCGCCGAGGCCTCGGGCGCTATCACCCTGGGAGCCCTGGATATGGAGGCGAGCCGAGGCTGGCCCGAACCCATCGTCTGCGTCATCTCCGGCGCCAACATCGATGACTCGGCCTTTGCGCCGATCGTGGCGTGATGGCGTCGGCTGAACGTCCGCGCCTCGCCACCGTGCTGGCCCTGGCCGTGCTCGCGGGTGTCTTCCTGGTGCTCGGAATTCGCGCCATCGGAAGCGCGTCGCCCACCACCGACGAGCCCGGCCACTACCGGTACGGGCACCGGATCCTGCGCGGCGTCGCCGCTCGCTGGGACGACAGCAAGATGCCGGTCTCCGCCCTGAACGCCCTCCCTTGTTTCCTGATGGAGAAGTCAGGCTCGGCGATCCGGGACGCCTCCGAGTTCGCGGGTCCCTGCGACTGGACCTTCGCGCGGGCACCGTCGCTCCTCGCCGGTCTCGTCCTCGGCTTCGCCATCGCGGCCTGGTCGCGCGCGCTGTACGGCTTTTCCGGGGCGCTCGTCTCCTTCTCTCTTTTCGCCCTCGACCCGAACCTCATCGCCCATGCGTCGCTCATCACCACCGATATTTATGGGGCCCTCTTCCTCCTCCTCGCCCTTTGGGCCTTCGCGCGCTGGATGGAGGAGCCGCGGACGGCCTCGAGCCTGATCCTGGGCCTCGCTCTCGGCCTCGCCTTCGTTTCGAAATACACCGCGGCCTACCTCCCGGTGATCTTCGCGATCGCCGCGATCCTGATGCGGCGGCGCGTGAGCGCGGCCAGGGTCTTCGCGGCGCGGGGCAAGGGAGCGGGCGCGCTCCTCGCGATCGCGGTGGCCCTGCTCGTGATCAACGCGGGTTTTCTCGGCGACGGCACTTTTACCTCGCTGCGCGACCAGAAGTTCGAGAGTCCGCAGTTCCGTGAGCTGCGAAAGCTCAACCCCGTGGCCCAAGCCCCTCTGCCGGTGCCGGTGCCGTTCGTGGAGGGGCTCGACCGCGTCTTTCATCGGGAGCGAAACGGCGGCGGTTCCGGCAACATCTACTTCCTCGGGGAACTGAAGAATCCGGGCAGCTCCGGGTTCATGACCTACTTCCTCGTCCTTCTCCTCCTGAAGACGCCCATCCCGACCCTCGTGGCTCTCGGCCTCGGCGCCGCCGTGCTCTTTCGGCGACGCGAGGGGCCGTGGAGGCCGGATGAGATTCTCCTCGTTACCGCCATCGTCTTCTTCGCGGTCTACTTCAACCTGCTGTTCCGGGCCCAGATCGGCTTCCGCCACTTCCTCGTGGTGATGCCTCCCCTCTTCGTCCTCGCGGGTGCGCTCGGGCCGGTGCTCGCCCGCTCGCGAAGGCGCGTGGTGGCTTCGGCGGTGGCCCTGGCCTTGTCCTTCGCCTCCGTGGTGAGGCACGGCGACGACCCGCTCTCCTACTTCAACGAGTTCGTTGATCCCGCCCGCACCTACGAAATCGCGGCCGACTCGAATCTGGACTGGGGGCAGTCGCGCGCGCGGGTCGAGGCCTACCTTGCCGGGCATCCCGGCGTGCTTCAGGCCCCCGGCCGGCCGTTCCCAGGGCGGATCATCGTGGGGGCCAACGTCCTCACCGGTGTGGTGACCCGCAAGCGGATGGAGTGGCTCCGCGAATCCGGGCTGCGGCCGGTGGGTCATGTGGCTTTCACCCATTTTCTGTTCGACCTCACGAACGCGGACGCGGCCCGTCTGCGTCGTGAGCGGGGCGACCCTCCCTTGCCACCTGAGTGAGACAGGCACGCCGGCAACTCCTATACTCGGCCTATCCCGTGGGGCCGTGCCAGAACTGAAGAGTGGGGAGTCCAAGAACCGACGTATGAGAACTGTCTTGATCACCGGCGCCAATCGCGGTCTCGGTCTTGAATTCGTCCGTCAGTACGTGGCCCAGGGCGACGTGGTCCACGCCTGTTGCCGCCGTCCCGGGGGAGCCGCCGAGCTGAAGGCCCTCGAGAAAGCGAACCGAACGACTCTCCACGTTCATGCCCTCGACGTCACCCGCACCGAGGCGGTGCAGCGGCTCGCGGGAGCGCTTCTGGAAACGCCCATCGACATCCTGATCAACAACGCCGGCGTCTTTGGCCCCAAGGTGGGGAGCGAGAAGGATCCCCGCCAGTCCTTCGGCCATATCGACGAGGAAATCGTCGCCAAGGTCATGCGGGTGAACGCCATCGCTCCGCTGGTGGTGGCCCAGGCCTTCACCGAGCACGTGGCCAGAAGCCCCACAAAGAAGATGGTCGCCATCTCGAGCACGCTCGGATCGATAGGCGCCACCACGGGCGGCCACTACGCGTATCGCATGAGCAAGGCCGCGCTCAACATGGCCATGGCCTCGGTGGCGAAGGACCTTTCACCGCGCGGCGTCTCCCTTTATGTCTTCTGCCCGGGCTGGGTGCAGACGGAGATGGGCGGCCCCAACGCACCCCAGACCGCATCGGAAAGCGTGCGGGGCATGAGACGCCTCATCGAGGAGGCGGCCACCCCGGGTTCGGCGCGCTTCCAGGTCTTCGACGGCACGCCCGTCCCCTGGTAGGGGCCGCGGACGCCTATCGGGAGGCGCGGCGCTGGCGCGCGAGCGCCTTCGTCAGTTCGCGTGTGAAGGCAACCTCGGCGATGCCGGCTTCGCCCAGCACGCCTGCCACCTCGCGGGCGTAGTCCGCGAGGAAGGCCGCCGTCGCCTTCGGGGCCTGGTGCATGATCGTGCGCTTGTGGACCCGGCCATCCTGCATCATCGCCCGCACCAGGTCGACGCGACTGGGGCTCCAGAGCCGGTACCCCTGGGCGTTGCGCGGCGGCTCCTGGATGCGGCCGGCGTAGAGCCAGTTCAGGACCGTCTGCTTGCTGACGCCCAACTCATGGGCGACTTCGAGTGTCGTCAAGTACTTCATTCAGTGTTTGGCAGGGATTGCCGCGATTCTGACGAGGTTCAAAACCCCCGTCAACCGCGACCTCACTCCCAGGGCGCATCCTCCGGCATCAGCAGGCGGGTCACGGGCCGGCCATCCCTCAGATGGGCCTCGCAAATCTCCTGCAGATCGCTCTCCGCGACGCCCTGATACCAGACGTTCTCGGGATAGACCGCGGCGCTCACTCCGCGGCTGCAGTGCTTGAGACAACCGGTGCGGCTCACGATCACCGCGTCCTTGAGGCCGCGATCCCGGATCAGGTCCTTCATGAGGCCGACGAACTTCTCGCCGCCTTTCTGGGCGCACGATCCCCGAGGGTGGCCGGGGCCGCGGTCGTTGGAACAGATGAGGAGATGACGCTGGGGACGGGGCATTCGGGCTTCCTCGGTTGATGAACACGCGGTCGAACAGGAACGGTGATCGCAGCCCTTATGCTAAGCGGCGAAATCCCATGGCCCTCATCTCCACCTCCGAACTCGCGGGGCGCCTCGGCGACCCGAAACTGCGGATCCTCGATGCGCGCTGGTACCTCGATCCGAGCCGGAAGGGCATCGACGCCTACAGCCGGGGTCACATCCGCGGCGCGTTCTTCGCCGACCTCGAGAACGATTTCGCGGGGCCCGGGGGCGCGCGGGGCGGCCCTCTCGGCCGCCACCCCTTTCCTTCCCCCGCCCAGGTCCAGAACGTCATCCGCCTCTACGGCATCACCGCAGGCGTGAAGGTCGTGGCCTACGACGACGCCGCGGGCGCCATCGCCTCGCGCGTGTGGTTCGTGCTCAAGGCCAACGGCTTCGACGACTGCGACATCCTCGACGGCGGGATCACGAAGTGGATCGCCGAGGGCCGGCCGGTCACCGACCAGCCGCCGTCGATCTCCACCATGACGGACTTCGTGGCCTCGCCCCGGCCGGAACTCGTCCTCTCGAAGGCCGACCTGATCGCTCAGAAGGACCGCGCCCTTGTCCTCGACGCGCGCGTGCCCGAGCGGTACCGCGGCGAGGTCGAGCCGATCGATCCGCGCGCCGGTCATATCCCCGGGGCCCGTAACGCTCCCTACACGCTCAACGTCACCGCCGGCCCCGCTCCGGTGTTCAAATCCGCGGCCGAATTGCGGGCGCATTTCGAAGCGGTGGGGGTGAGCGACGACCAGCCGCCGATCGTCTATTGCGGGTCGGGGATCAACGCCACCCACACTCTGCTCGCCCTCGAGCTCGCCGGCTTCCAGGGACGCCTCTACGCGGGCTCCTGGAGTGAATGGAGCTCGGATACGGCCCTGCCGGTCGCGACGGGCGAAGAGCCCTGAAGACCTCGGAGCCCTGCCGGCCTGACATATCCTCGCCTGCTTGAAGCTTCCCCTCTCGGCCGTCTTCGTCCTCGTCGCCTACATCGTCGCGATCACCGCCTTCGGCACCTGGCTCGGGCGGCGACACAGCGGCGGGGTGCGCGGCTATTTCCTGGGCGGAAAAAGCGTGCCCTGGTGGGCGATCGCCTCGTGCATCGTCGCCACCGAGACCAGCACTCTTACCTTCATCGGCGCGCCCGGCACTTCATACAACGGAAACTTCAACTTCCTTCAGCTCGTTCTCGGCTACCTCATCGGCCGGCTGGTGGTGTCCTTCTTCTTCCTGCCCGCGTACTTCCGGGGGGAGATCTTCACCTCGTACGAGATCCTCCAAAAGCGCTTCGGCGGCGCGGTGCGCGCGACCTCCTCGGGAATCTTCCTCCTCTCCCGCACTCTGGGGGACGGCATCCGCCTGCATGCCGCCGCTCTCGTCCTCTCCGTGGCCGCGGGCATCCACGAATGGTGGTGCATCCTCGCCCTCGGCTTCGCCATGATCCTCTACACCGAGGAGGGCGGAGTGGTGGCCACGATCTGGACCGACGCCATCCAGATGCTCGTGTATCTCTTTGGCGCCCTCATCTGCTTCGTGGCGGTGGCAAACGCCCTCCCGGGCGGCGTCATGGGCGCTCTTGCCAAGGCCGCCGCCGTCGGGAAGCTCAGCTTCATCAACGGATCGTTCGACCTGCGCGAGCCCTACACCTTGTGGGCGGGCGTCATCGGCGGAATGTTCTTGACCGTCGCCACCCACGGCACCGACCACTACCTGGTGCAGCGCTTCCTGGTCGCGAAGTCGCAGAAGGACGCCCAGATCGGCCTCATCCTTTCGGGCTTTCTGGTGTTCGCGCAGTTCGTCCTCTTCCTCACTCTCGGCATCCTGCTCTGGGCCTTCTACGAGGGCCGCAAGTTCGCGAGGGCCGACGAGATCCTTCCCACCTTCGTGGCAAACGAACTGCCGGGGGTGTTCACCGGCCTCATCCTCGCCGCCATCGTGGCCGCGGCCCTTTCTCCATCGCTCAACTCGATGGCCTCGGCCACGCTGCGGGACTTCTACGTCCCTTACGTTGAGCCCATGGCGACCGAACAGAAACAGCTCCGGCTGGCCCGGCGCTTCACCGTGTTCTGGGGCGTCCTGCAGATCGGAGTCGCGGGCCTCGCCCGCGATGTGGAGTCCGCGTTGCAGGCGGGCCTCGCCGCTCTTGGTTATGCGTCGGGGCCCACGGTCGGGGCCTTCGCCCTCGGTCTCTTCACGAAGAGGGCCAACACCACCGGAACCATGGTGGGGATGCTCTCCGGGCTCCTGGGCAGTCTGTCCGTGGGGCTTCTTTCGCCCCGGATCTTCGGCGTCCCCGGCGTCGCCTGGACGTGGAACGTGTTCGTGGGCGCGGTCATCACCTTCGCGGTAGGAGTCCTGGTGAGCTCGGTGACGCGCGAACGCGCGCCCTCCACGACGCCCGAGACGGCTCAGTAGAGGAGCGAGGGGGCGCGCAACCTGCGGAACTCCGCAACCGCGGGGGCATCCGCGGCGACGATGGCGTCCACGGAGTCGCCGCGATCGATGGCCGTCCGCACGCTTCTCGTGCCCACGAGTCGATCGAAGCCGCTGCCATCGCCGCGCCAGGCAAATTCGGGGTGCCGTCGCTTCATTTCTATGAGCAGGGTGAGGCCGAGGCGATAGGGCTCAGCTTTCGCGGCGTCCCGCACGCGCACGAGGAGACCCTCACACGGCACGTCCAGGTGTTTGGGGACGGGGGTGGCGGGGGACGAGCGGGGCGTAAAGGTCGTGGGTTCGCATGCGAATCCGGGAACCCGCACGGCTTTCGCCATCTCCTCGGACTTGAGCCAGGGCGCGCCGATCTTGAGAAAGGGCGCGTCGGTGCCGCGTCCTTCGGTCGCGGTGGTGCCTTCGATGAGGCAGGTGCCCGGATAGGCGAGGCACGCTTCGGGCGAGCGAAGGTTGGGAGACGGGTTCACCCAGGGAAGGCCGGTGTCTTTGAAGGACATCTCCCGCGACCAGCCTTCGAGCTCGACCGCGCTCAGCTTCGCTTTGAGCTCGCGGCTGGCGTTGACGACACGCGCGATCTCCGCCAGGGTGAGGCCGTGCACCAGGGGGCCGGGTGTCATATTGACCAGGGACGCGGGCACCTCGCTCACCGGCCCCGACACCGGACCTTCCACCCTGAGGCCGCCGATGGGATTCGGCCGATCGAGGATGACCATCGGCACTCCCGCGGCGGCGCAGGCATCGAGGCAGTGCATCATGGTCGCCGCGAAGGTATAGAAGCGAACGCCCGCGTCCTGCATATCGACCACGAAGGCATCGAGCCCCTCGAGATCCTCGGGCAGGGGCTTCGACTTCCTGCCATAGAGGCTGATGACCGGCAGTCCGCTCTTCGCGTCGATGGCATCGTCGACCTTCTCGCCCGCGGCGGCGAGACCACGAAAGCCATGCTCGGCCCCGAAGAGCCTCACGAGCCTGACCCCACTCGCGCCCAGGGCGTCGATCGCGTGTCTTCCATCGGCGGTGAGCGAGGCGGCGTGAACCAGGAGGCCGACCCGCTTGGCGAGCAGCGGGGCTCCGCCGGCCCGCACCACCCGGTCCAATCCGGTGAGGACGCGCGGAGCCAGGACCGCGTGGGCGGCCTTGGGCAGAAGTGCCGACGCGGCCAGAAAGGCCCGCCGATTCAATCGAACGTCACGGATCATGGCGGCAAGCCTACCCGACAGGTAACCTCACCCCGCGGTGATCTCTCCTGATGTGGCCGGCGCGGTCGGGCGCCTCGAGCGTGAGGGCGCGCTCGCTCCGGAGCAGGCCCGGCTGTTCGGGCGGGTGGCGCGCGGGGAGCTCATCAGTCTGTCCGTCGGCATCCAGGCCCTGCTGTACCTTGGCGTGGTCGCACTCACCACCGGCGCCTCTCTGCTGTTCAAGAAGGAGATCGCGAATCTGGGGCCGCTCGCCATCGCCCTGGGTGTGGGTGCGGTGGCCGCCTTGTGCCTCCTGTGGGTCGCCCGCCGTTCCCCGGCCTTCTCCCGAGGCGAAGTCACGTCTCCGCACTTCGCGTTCGATTACATCCTCATGCTGGGCGCTCTCCTCGCTGCCTCCGATCTCGCCTTCATCGAGGCGCAATTCTCGCCGCTCGGCGAGCGATGGCCGTTTCAACTCCTCGCCATAAGCCTCTTCTACGCGGCTCTCGCCTTCCGCTTCGACTCACGCGCGGTGTTCGCACTTTCGCTCACGACCTTCGCGGCCTGGCGCGGGGTGGCCGCGACCAGCGTCGAGCGGGCGGTCTTCGGCTTTTTCGAGGAGGCGGACGCGGTCAGGCTGAACGCCCTGGTTTGCGGCGTCTTGTTCGTCGCCCTCGGACGGGAACTCGAGCGCAGGCGCTTCAAGCCCCACTTCGAGCCCACGGCCGTGCACCTCGGCTGGCTGCTGACCCTGCAGGCCATCGCCTGGGGAATCGATCGCGGCCCGCTGGCGGTACCTCATCGCCTGGCCCTCCTGCTCGTCGGAGGGACTCTCGCCTTCTTCGCCTGGCACGGCGCCCGCTTCGCGCTCTTCGTCTTCGGAGTGCTCGCGGCCTACCTCGGCCTGATGGCGATGGTGACGGATGCGGTCGACGACACCGAGGCCGTTCTCCTTCTGGTCGCCCTGTCCGCGATCGGTCTCCTCTTCGGCCTGGCCGTCCTTCATCGACGCTTCCCGGAAGAGGGGCGGGATTGAGAGCGGAGATCATCGCCGCGGAGAGGGCCGGGGAGGTCCGAACAGCCGCGCAGGGGTGGCGGCGCGCCGGCTTCCTCAGCGCGGCGGCACTTTCCCGGGCCCTCGCGTTGTATCCCGACGATCGCCAGCGCTTCGGCCCGGGCTTAAGGACGCTGGCTTTCATATTCACGCTCGTCGCCGCGTGGGCGCTCATCGGCCTGTGGTTCGTCTTCTTCGACCACAACCCGGACCATGGCGGAAGCTTCCTGATGTGGGCGGCGGCGATGGCGGCGCTCACCGAGTGGCAACGCGGCCCGCTCCGGAGAGCCGACGCCGGGGCGGAGAGCGCCACCGCTTTGATGAGCGTCATTCTCGCCATCGTGGCCGCGACGATCGCGTTGGGTGGAGGCAGCTTCCATGACTTCCTGACCCGCTTTCTCATCTCGGCCTTCGTCGCGTGCGCCGCCGCGGCCTGGCGCTGGGGCGACGTCCTCTTCTTTCTTGGCGCCGGGCTCGCGGGTTTCGGACTCCTCGCGCAGGCTCCCTTCGGGCGGCTGCTCTGGATCGCGGCCTCAGTGCTCGTCGTCCCCTTCTGTCTCCATCGCGCTCGCGCCGCGAGCCTCCCACCTTCGCATCGGCGGGGATGCATCATCCTCGCCGCCGTGGGCCTCTTCGCCCTGTACATCTCGGTTCACATCTGGTCGGTTGACCAGAACGCCATCGAATCGTTGCGCATCGCGGGGCGTGCCGGCGTTGCCGGCGTCGAACCGGCGAGAGCGCGCTCCTGGTCGATCCTCGCCACCGGCCTGCTGCCCCCTCTTCTTCTGGTGATCGGGTGGCGCAGGCGGGAGCCCCTCCTGCTCTATGGCGGCCTTCTCCTCATCGGCGCGTCGATCGCCACGATCCGGATCTATCGGGAGGTCATGCCCCTGTCTTTCGCCCTCATCCTCATCGGGTCCGCCTGCCTGGCTCTGGCTCTCGCGGTGCGCCGGTGGCTCCGTGGCGGCGACAAGGGCGAGCGGGACGGCTTCACCGCCGATCCTCTCTTCGACAACACCAACCGCACCGAGGCGATCAAGGCGGCGGTCGCCATGGCCTCGTTCACACCCGAGGCCCAGCCGACTCCCTCACGGCCGGCCTTCCAGGGAGGCGGCGGAGGGTTTGGCGGCGGCGGGGCCGCCGGGAGTTTCTGAAATGAAGCGTCTTCTCGCGATCGTGCTCAAAGGCAGCATCGCCTTGGTCGTCCTGCTCATCGTCGCCGTGGCCACGCGGCGGTACTGGGTCCCCGAGAAGTTCGCGGTCAACGTCCCCGTGCGTTCCCTCACCGGATCGGCGCCGGCCGCAGACCAAGGGACCCTGCCCCCGCTCACCCTCCCGAAAGGTTTCACCCTCACCCGCTTCGCCACCGGACTCGCCAACGCGCGCTTCCTGCGCGTCACCCCGAACGGCGATGTGGTGGTGAGTCAGCCGAGACAGGGAACGGTGACCCTTCTCTTCACCGACGCGAACGGGGACGGCGTCGCCGACGGGTCCTCGACGTTACTGAGCGGGCTCGATCGCCCCCACGGCCTGGCCCTCCACGATGGCTATCTCTACGTCGCCGAGATGACCGCGGTCGGGCGCATCCGATTCGATGCCTCCTCGCGCAAGAGCAGCGGCGAGTTCGAAAGGGTCATCACGGGGCTGCCGAGCGGCGGCAACCACTGGACGCGCACTATCGGCTTCGGCCCGGATGGCTTCCTCTACGTCTCGGTCGGCTCGAGCTGCAACGTCTGCCTGGAAGAAGACCCGCGGAGGGCCGCGATCTCCCGCTACGACCCTTCGTCCTGGAAGGGCGCGATCTACGCGCGCGGCCTTCGCAATTCCGTCGGATTCGCCTGGCGGGCGACGCCGCAGGGTGAGAGCGAGCTCATCGCCACCGACAACGGTCGCGACCTCCTCGGCAACAACTTCCCGCCCTGCGAGCTCAATCTCGTGGTGGAGGGTGGGTTCTACGGCTGGCCCTTCGCGAACGGAGACCGGATCAAGGACCCGGATTTCGGCGCGGGGCATGAGGCGGAGATCGCCTCGAGCGTGGCGCCCATCCACAAGTTCGCCGCCCACAACGCGCCTCTTGGGATCTCGTTTCTCGAATCTCCCGGCACTCCTCCCGAATACCGGGGCGCCGCCCTCGTGGCCCTGCACGGGTCATGGAATCGCACGAGCAAGGACGGATACAAGGTGGTGTCCCTCCATTGGAATGCGGACGGCACGATCTCACAGCGCGACTTCCTGACCGGTTTCCTCAAGGACGAGAACGTCACCGGGCGGCCGGTCGACATCGCCCAGGCCATGGATGGGACGATCTACATCTCCGACGACTATGACGGCTCGATCTACCGGGTGGTCCCGGGAGAGAACGCGGTGAGCGGGGGCGTGCAACCGGCTAGCGCTCCCTCGCCCGCCTCCTTTCCCCCGCCTCCGCCTGAGGATCCGCTCGCCCTCAAGCGTGGCGCCCGGGTGTGGGAGGTGAATCAATGCGCGCTCTGTCACGATCCCGTGCTCATCGGAAAGAACCCGGTGAAGACCGCGAAGATCCTCCAGAAGCTCCCCTCCCGCTACACCATCGACCTGATGGTCGTCTATCTCCGGGCTCCCCAGCCCCCCATGCCGCTCTTCGAAATGAGCGATGCGGAGCGCCTTGATCTGGCCGCCTATCTCCTGAATCGCTTCCGTTGATTTAGTCTTGAGTGAACGGGCGGTGGCCGTGCCGTTCGCATTCCGGTCACCGCGAAATTCCAAGGAGACGCCCACTCGATGAAACCCCTCTCGTCCCAGGTCGCGGTGGTGGCCGGAGCCACGCGTGGCGCCGGCCGCGGCATCGCCACCATGCTGGGCGAGGCGGGCGCCGTCGTCTACTGCACGGGCCGGAGCACGCGCGAAACCGGCGCCACGCCCGGCCGGCCGGAGACAATCGAGGAGACCGCCGAGCGCGTGACCCAGGCGGGGGGACGCGGCATTCCCGTGCGCGTCGATCACACCTCGGAGGCCGACGTGGTACGGCTGTTCGACCTGGTCCGCGCGGAGTCGGGGCGCCTCGACATCCTGGTCAACGACGTCTGGGGCGGCGACGACCTCACCGAATGGGGTACGCCGTTCTGGGAGACCGACCTTGGCAAAGGCCGACGGATCATGGAGGCGGCGGTGTGGGGGCACATACTGACCGCGCGCCACGGATTGCCCCTGATGGTGGAGCGGAACTCCGGCCTGTTCGTGGAAATCACCGACGGGGATTTCCTCGGCTACCGGGGCTCCTACTTCTACGACTTCGCCAAGGCCGCCGCCATCCGCCTCGCTTATGCCCTCGCCACCGAGCTTCAGGACACTCAGATCACCGCCCTCGCCTTGACCCCAGGGTTCCTGCGCTCCGAGGCCATGCTCGCTCGCTTCGGGGTGACCGAGGAGAACTGGATCGAGGGAGTGAAAGCCGATCCCCACTTCATCGAGTCGGAGACCCCCTGCTTCGTGGGGCGCGCGGTGGCGGCCCTCGCGAAAGATCCGGGCGTACGCGCGAAAGCGGGCCGGGTCTTCGCGAGCTGGACTCTCGCGCGTGAATACGGCTTCACCGACATCGACGGCCGTTCGCCGGATTGGGGAAAATACTTCGAGGGCGTGATCTCCGAGATCGCCTCACGCGGGCCCCGGAACGACGATGAGCGCTTCCTCCTGAAAATGCGGGCGTTCCAGCTCGATTTCGACCCGGAGATCTCGGCCGAAGCGCACCGTTTGCGGGACCTCAGCAGAGTCAAATAGCTCATTGGGGCGCGCTTTCGCCCGCCCTAAGATCCGGCCATGCCTATGAAGCACTATCGGATCGTCGACGGCCCGGGAGGCCGCCGTATCGAAGTTCCCTACCGCGGAGCCCGCCTCCTTCAGGAACCCATGTTCAACAAGGGGACCGCGTTCAGCGGGGAGGAACGCCGCGCCTTCGGTCTTGAAGGGCTGCTGCCCGACGGCATCAGCACCATGGAGCAGCAGGAGCAGCGCGCCTACGAGAACATCGCGAGGAAGGATGACGCGCTCGAGAAATACATCGGCGTGATGTCCCTCCAGGATCGCAACGAGCAACTCTTCTACAGGGTCCTCCTCAATCATCTCGAGGCGCTGGTGCCGATCGTCTACACCCCGACGGTCGGACTCGCCTGCCAGGAGTACAGCCACATCTTCCGGCGCGCGCGCGGCCTGTGGATCACCCCCGCGCATCGCGGTTCGATCCATGCCGTGCTGGGCCATGCGCCCTTCGACGACGTGCGCCTCATCGTGGTCACCGACAACGAGCGCATCCTCGGCCTCGGCGACCAGGGGGCGGGAGGCATGGGGATACCCATCGGCAAACTCGCCCTCTACACCGCGGCCGCGGGAATCCATCCCTCCCGCACGCTTCCCATCAGTCTCGACGTGGGCACGGACAACCAGGCCCTTCTCGACGACCCCATGTACATCGGCTATCGGCAGAAGCGGCTGCGCGGGCCCGAATACGACTCTCTGGTCGAGGAGTTCGTGCAGGCGGTGAAGAGCCGCTTCCCTCGCGCCCTGCTGCAGTGGGAGGACTTCAAGAAGGTCACCGCCTTCAAGCTCCTCGAGCGCTACCAGAAAGTGCTGCCATCGTTCAACGACGACATCCAGGGCACGGCCGCGGTCGCGGTGGCCGGAATGATGGCGGGCGTACGCGTCTCCTCGATACCGCTCAAGGATCAGCGGGCGGTCATCCTCGGTGCGGGAGCCGCCGGAGTGGGCATCGCGCGTCTCATCCGTACCGCCCTCATCACCGCGGGCATGCCCCGAGGCGAAGCGCGCGAACGCATCGCGGTGCTCGACAGCCACGGCCTCGTGGTCGATGACGCCCCGCTCGACGCCCACAAACAGGAGTTCGCGTGGCCCGCGGCCATGGCGGCGGCGAAGGGCATGCCCAAGGGCTCGGCCCGCGATCTCGAAACCGTGGTGAAGGTGGTGAAGCCCACCGTGCTCATCGGCACATCCGGCGAGCCGGGAACGTTCACCGAGGGCGTGATCCGGGCCATGGGCCAGGCGGTGGAGCGACCGGTCGTCTTCCCCATGTCGAATCCCACGAGCAAGACCGAGGCCCATCCGAAGGACATCCTCGAGTGGACGAACGGTCGGGCCCTCGTGGCCACCGGCAGCCCCTTCGACCCGGTGGTGCGGGGCGGGAGGAGCTACGTGATCGGCCAGGGCAACAACGCCTACATCTTCCCGGGCGTGGGCCTCGGCGCCCTCATCGCCCAGGCCCGCGAAGTGACCGACGAGATGTTCGCGGCGGCCGCTCTCGCCCTCGCCCATGCCGTCACCGACGAAGACATCGCGAGCGGGAGCCTGTTCCCGAGCGTTCGGGAACTGCGTCACGTGGCCGCAAAGGTGGCCGCGGCGGTGGTGAAGACCGCGCGCGACCAGGGGCTCGGCCGCTCCATCCCGGATGCGGAGATCGACGCCGCGGTGAAGCACGCGATGTGGGAGCCGCGGTACGTGCCCTACGATCCAGCACCCACCGTCTAGGAGACGGCAGGCCCCAAAAGGCGACGGCGCGCTACTGAAGGCCGCGCATCACCGCGTCCGCGATCTGAGGCCGGGCCTCGCGGATCTGGTTGTTTTCGCGCGTGGGATGGACGCGATTGGTCAGCAGGATCACGAAGACGCCGGTCTCAGGATCCATCCACATCGAGGTCCCGGTGAAGCCGGTGTGGCCGAAAGCCCGCTTCGACATCAGGGTTCCGGCCGAAGAGTTTTCGCTCGGTGTGTCCCAACCGAGGGCGCGTGACGAGTCGGGCACCCCTGCCCGGGTGGTGAACAGAGCGAGGGTGTCGGGGGCGATGTAGCGCCGGTTCTCGAACACCCCGCCGTTCAGCAGCATGGCGGCGAAGCGGGCGAGATCGGGAGCGGTGCCGAAGAGGCCGGCGTGGGGGGCGATCCCGCCGAGGCCGGCGGCGTTCTCGTCGTGCACCTCGCCCCACACGAGCCGCTTGCGCCACTCCTTGTCGAACTCGGTGGGAGCGATCCGGGACCTCAGCGATTCGGGGGGCTTGTATCCGGTGTCACGCATCTTCATGGGCTCGAACAGGCGCCGCCGCGCGAAGGTGTTGAGGTCCGTCCCCGACAATCGTTCGAGGATGTCCCCGAGCATCATGACCCCGAGGTCGGTGTAAACGGACTTGGCGCCCGGTTCGTATTTGAGCTCCATCGGAATGATGCGATTGAGGTATTCGGGCAGGGTGTGCGCTTCTTTGTACAGCGGCGCCCACCAGTCGACGCCGGACGAGTGGGTGAGGAGATGGCGAACCGTGATCTTGTCCTTGGAGCCTCCGGTGAACTTCGGGAAGAAATCGCGAACCGGACGATCGAGGTCGAGACGACGCTCATCGACCATCATCATGGCCATGGTGGTGGTGACGATCACCTTGGTCAGGCTCGCCAGATCGAACAGCGTGTCGACGGTCATGGCCGGCGCGTCCGCGTCGTAGGTCCGCCGGCCGTAGGCCTTGAGGTGGACGAGCGAGCCCTCGCGGCCCACCGCAAGCACGGCGCCCGGGAAGGCCTTCTTCTCGACGAACCGCTCGACGGTGGCGTCGACATCGGCGAACGTCCCGGGCTTGAAGCCCAGAGTCTCGGGGGCGGCGGTGGCGAGAGTCATGTCGCGATGAGGGATCTTAAGACCGTGTCCGAACGGAAAGAGCCCAGGGAGGGTGACGGGCAACCGGCCCGCGACGTCGAACTCGCCGAAGAGAGAGCCGATGGCCGCCCGCTGGGCGCTGTCGACGCCGCCGTAGGCCGCGACATACACGGGAATCTCCGGGGCCTGCCGGAGCAGATAGGGAGACCCGAAAGCGAGGACGATGAGGGGTGGGCCTGCCTTCGCGAGACGGGCGAGCAGGTTCGCGTGCGTGCCCTCCATGTTGGCGGTGCCCTTGGCCGAAGTCACGCGCACGAAGGCGGAGACGAGGACATGCGAGAAGGCGCCGCTGTGAGCCTGGGCCACGATCTCGTTCGCCGTTTCGGGGCTGAGGTCGGGGCCCACGTAACGGCTGGTGGTCTTCACGTAGCGCCGGGCGAGCTCGGCCTCGGGGATCCCCGCGATGTTGTCGTTGCGGGCGTCGGAGGAGAGGATGAGGTGCAGGAGGCGAAGCGGTCGTTCCACCGCGAGCGGGAGAACGTTGCCTTCGTTCTTGACCACGGTGATCGAGGCGCGGGTGATCCGGTTCGCTTCCTCGATGTCCTCTGGACGGCCCACGTTCTTCGCAATTTCCGCCTCGTCCACCAGGCGATTCCGATCGAGGCCCAACGACTCCTTGGTCTTGAGCAGGCGCAGCACGGAAGCGTCGATCTGGGCCTGTTGGATGCGTCCTTCCCGCACCGCCCGGGCGATCTCCCGGATCGCGATCTTCGTATCCTTGGGGAGGAGCACGAGATCGCAGCCGGCCATGACCGCGCGCACCGCCGCCTCGCCCGCCCAGGCCACATCGAGACCGCTCATCTCCATGGCGTCGGTGACGATGAGGCCTTCGTACTTCATCTGGTCGCGGATGAGGCCGGTGGTGAGCACATGAGACAGGCTCGCCGGGTCTCCGCTCGCGTCGAGCGAGGGCACGGCGATGTGGGCCACCATCACCGAGTCGACCCCCGCCTTGAACATGGCCTGGAAGGGAGCGAGTTCGACCTGGGTCATGCGCTCCCGGTCCGCCGCGATCACGGGCAGGGTGAGATGAGAGTCGGAGGCGGTGTCGCCGTGGCCAGGGAAGTGCTTCGCGGTCGAAAGGATCGAGCCGTCGCGGGCGCCGCGGACGTAGGCGGCGGAGAGCCGGCCGACGAGTTCTGGATCCTCACCGTAGGAACGGATGTTGATGACCGGGTTGTCGGGATTGTTGTTGACGTCCGCGACGGGGGCAAAGGCCCAGTGAATGCCGATGGCGCGCGCCTCGCGCCCGGTCACGAGGCCGGTGAAGTAGGCCGCCTCCTCGGAGCGCGTGGCTCCGATGCCCATGGCATAAGGAAGAGGCACCGCGCCGCGCCGGACGCGGAAGGCGAGACCGCGCTCGAGGTCAGCGGAGACGAGCAGGGGGATCCTGGCCCGGCGTTGCAGGTCGTTGAGGATCTTCGGGGCGGCGTAGACATCGGATTCGAAGAGGGTGATGTGCCCGACCTTCAGGGTCTCCACTTCCTCGATGAGGGACTGGTACTCGGGGGAGCGTGGATTGGTGTAGATGCCGAAGGCCCTGACCCCGATCATCTGTCCGACCTTCTCCTCGAGGGTGAGGGATTCGAGCGTCTTCTCCGCCCAGCCGGACAGCGCGGGCGCGGCCGCGCGCGGGCGCGCGGGGGGCGGCGGCGGCGGGGCGATCGAGCGAAAGCAGGAGCCCGAAGCGAGGGCCAGCAAGACAAGGGCCACAGACGCGGTCCACGGGCCGGAGTGCCGTTTGGCCATTCTCGACATGCTACTTGAACCTCGGGAGGAGCGAAGCTCCCCCGAAAGGTTCAGCCGAGGATCCGGCGCGCCACCGCGGAGACGAGAGGAGGCACCTCGTCCGAGGCCGCGAGGTCCCGAAGGTCCCCGGGGTTCATCTCCGCGATGAGCGCGAGCGAGATGGGATGGGGCGTCATCGCGCTGCGGACGATGGCGCGCCGGACCTGGTAGCTCAAGGCCCAGCGATGCACCTGCAGGATCTCGGAGGCGATCTCGCGCGGGGCATCCTTCGACTCGAGCACCGCGCAGACATCTCCGTCCCGAAGTCTCGGGTTGTGAAGCCCGGCGGCGCGAACCCGCGAATCGGCCGAGAGCAGCAGCCGGCTTGCCACCCGGCGCGGGCCGATCCGCGACAGGGTGATGAGATCGCCCGGGCGCATGGCGTTGAGCCCGTCCATGAGCAGTGCCTCCGCCTTCTGGCGCACCGCGGGGGCGAGCTCCGCGGCCACCGCCACTTCGGCGAGGTCCCGCCAGGCCAGGCCCGGAAGGGCCTGAAGCGCGACACGGGGCGGGCTCGAAGGGGACCGGGCGAGGGCGCCTAGAACGGTCTGGCGCGCGCCGAACCTTGAACGCTCCATCACGAACACGCTGACGCTCGCGGGAACGCGGCC
Organism: uncultured Acidobacteriota bacterium; assembly: GCA_964646485.1. GTDB lineage: Bacteria > Acidobacteriota > Vicinamibacteria > Fen-336 > JAGNNV01 > JAGNNV01. Next base: position 205 of record CAZYEA010000046.1, on the reverse strand, counting down.
GCGCAGGGCATGCCGGAGGTCGAGGTCGGTGATGGAATCGTCCGAGAGGAGCCGGGCGAGGCGATCCAGGTCGTCCGCGCACTCGGTGAGGGCGCGGCGCAGGTCGCTGCCGGGCTCGTCGAAGCTGCTCATCGGGCGAGGGCGCGCGGTTGGTCGAGGCCGCTCCGGATCGGGGCGGCGGCCGCGAAAGCACCGGAGGGAGCGT
>CAZYEA010000045.1:0-21583 GCA_964646485.1 uncultured Acidobacteriota bacterium | reverse complement strand
CGAAGAGTTTCGTCTCCAGAAGGTGCGCAAGAGCATGGGCTACATGCTCTCGGGAGGAGAGCGGCGGCGCGTCGAGATCGCCCGGGCGCTCGTCCTGTCGCCCTCGTTCATCCTCCTCGACGAGCCGTTCGCGGGCATCGACCCCATCGCGGTCGCGGACATCCAGAGAATCATCGCGTACCTGAAAAAGCGCGGCCTCGGCATCCTCATCACCGACCACAATGTCCGCGAGACCCTGAAGATCACCGACCGCGCCTACATCATCCGCGAGGGCGAGGTCTTCCGCGCGGGCACCCCGCGAGCACTCGCCACCGACCCCGAAGTGCGCCGGGTGTACCTCGGCGACGACTTCGACCTCACCCTGCCGGAAACTCGAGCCTGAGCCGATGGCCCTCCAGCAGCGCCTGTCCCTTTCGCCGCGTATGTCGCAGCGGCTCGTGCTCACGCCCGCCATGCAGCAGGCGATCAAGCTCCTGCCCCTCACCACCCTGGAGCTTGCCGACGTGATCAACCAGGAGATGGTCGAGAACCCGCTCCTCGAGGAGATTCCGGAGGATGAACTCTCGGGCCCCGCCCCCGAGACGGACAGTGAGGGCGCCGATGGATCCGCCGCGGCCGAGGCCGAGTTCGACCAGGAGTTCAGCGGGGAAGCGCCCGGCCTCGAGGGGCCCGAGGGAATGGTCGAGGCGCCGGCGGTTGAAGCGCCTCTCGAGGTCGCAACCGACCCCCCGCCCGCCGAGCAGACGAGTCTGCAGGACAGCGACATCGACAAGCTCTTCGAGAACGTGGTCGACGATGTGGGCGTGCGCGATATGGCGCAGAGCGACCCCGATTCCGAATACTCCATCGAGAACCGGCTGTCCACCACGATCGGCCTGCGTGAGCACCTCATGGCCCAGCTCCGCCACGACGCCTCTCCCGGCGCGGTCCGGGATCTGGGCGAAGCCATCATCCAGAACCTCGACGACGACGGCTACCTTCGGACCCACGACCCTTCCTGCGAGGCGGGCGACCATGCCGCCTGCGGAAAGATCGTGCCCACCACCCTGGACGAGGTCTGCCTGGCCATGGGCCTCGACCCCGAGGCTCACCGCGCCGAGGCCGAAAAGGCGCTCGAGCTCGTCCAGAGCTTCGATCCGGCGGGTGTGGGCGCTCGCGACCTCCGCGAATGCCTGCTCATCCAGCTTCGCTTCTTCGGCTTCGGCGAGACCCCCGCGGTCACCATCGTCGCGTCGCATATGCGCGCCCTGGAGATGCGGGATGTGGCGGGCCTCGTGCGCGTGCTCCAGATTCCGGAAGCCGAGGTGCTCGACTGGCTCGACCTCATTGAAAGCCTCGACCCGCGTCCCGGCAGCACCCTCTCCGCCAAGGCCCCGTCCTATGTGGTGCCCGACGTGATGATCTTCAAGAAGGACGGCGAGTTCGTGGTGGAGCTGAACGACGATTCGCTGCCGCGCCTGCGCATCTCCTCGAGTTACCGCCAGTTCCTGAACGCGGGCTCGCCCGCCGACGACGAGGCCAAGACCTACGTCCGGGACAAGATGAGAAGCGCTCTCTTCCTGATCAAGAGCGTCGACCAGCGCCAGCGCACTCTCTACAAGGTGGCGGACTCCATCGTGAAACGCCAGAAGGCCTTCTTCGAGAATGGCATCTCCGCCCTGCGGCCCATGGTGCTGCGCGATGTCGCCGACGACATCTCCATGCACGAGTCCACGGTGTCGCGCATCGTCCAGAACAAGCACGCGCACACCCCGCAGGGCGTCCTGCCCCTGAAGTTCTTCTTCCACTCCGGTCTGCGGGGCGATTCCGGCGAGTCGGTGAGCTCGGTCGCGATCAAGGAAAAGATCCGGCAAATGATCGATGCGGAGACGCCGGGCAAGCCCCTCTCCGACGCCCAGATCGGCCAGGTCCTCTCCTTGCAGGGCACCACCATCGCGCGCCGCACGGTCGCGAAGTATCGCGAGGAGATGCGCATCCCGTCGTCCTCCGAGCGCAAAGGACGGCCGCGGTGAGGAAGGCGCCGCCTCCCCGGGTCCCCGTGTCGGAACTGCTGGGCCAGGACGCCTCTCTCCTGGGTCTGCGCCTGGTGGGAGGGAGGAGCGGGCTCAACAACCTCATCAACCGATCTCGGGTGCAGCGTCCCGGCCTCGGTCTGGCCGGCTTCACGAGGTACCTGAGCCCGGGCCGTGTGCAGATCCTCGGGGGCAGCGAGTCGTCCTACCTGAAGACCCTCACGGTCAAGCAGCGCGCCGCCGTGTTCCACCACCTGATGTCGCGCGAGCTGTGCTGCATCGTGGTGACCCGCGACCTCGAGGTGCCGCCGGAAATGAAACGGGAGGGGGATGTGCGCGGCATCCCCGTGCTCGCCACCGCCCTCGACTCGACTCCCTTCATCAGGCGGCTTACCGAGTTCCTCGAGGACCGCCTGGCCCGGACGGCCCGGCTCCACGGCGTTCTGATCGATGTCCTCGGGGTGGGCGTCTTCATCCGGGGCGACAGCGGCATCGGCAAGTCCGAATGCGGTCTCGAACTCGTGGACCGCGGCCACCGTCTGGTCTCCGACGACGCCGTCGACATCAAGGCCACGAGCCGGGGCCTGCTCGGCGCCTCGCCCCAGCCCACCCGCGACCACATGGAGATCCGGGGGCTCGGCATTCTGAACATCCAGGATCTTTACGGGGTCTCCGCGGTCAGCCCGGAGCAGACCATCGATCTGGTGGTTCAGCTCGAGAAGTGGAATCCCCGAAAGGCTTACGACCGGCTGGGCCTCCATCGTGAAACCGAATCGATCCTCGACGTCGAGGTGCCCCTGCTCCGCCTTCCCGTGGCGCCGGGCCGCAACGTGGCCCTTCTCGTGGAGCTCGCGGCCAAAAATCTCCTCCTGCGCGCGCGCGGCCACGACGCGACCGCCACCCTGCTGAGCCGGGTTGAAGCCTTGCGGTCTCCCCACGGGAGGAAGCGAGGATGAGCGCCTCGGCCCGGCTTTCCCGCGAGCGTTCGGAGATCGTCATCATCTCGGGCCTGTCGGGCTCGGGGAAGTCGCATGCCGCCAACGCGCTCGAGGACCTCGGCTTCTTCTGCGTCGACAACCTGCCCACCAAGCTCCTGCCCGGCTTCGTCGATTTCCTCAAGTCCTCCGGCATTCCCCGGGCCGCTCTCGTCGTCGACATGCGCGAACCCAACTTCGTCGCCCACTTCGGCCGAGCCTTCGAGAAGCTGAAGAAGCAGCCGGTGGAGGTGAGCCTCATCTTCCTCGAGGCCTCGGACGCGGCACTCATCCGCCGCTACTCGGAGACGCGGCGCGCCCACCCCCTCGCCACCAATCAGCCGGTGCGGGAAGGCATCCGCGAGGAGCGGCAGGCCCTGACCGCCATCCGCCGTCTTGCCGACCTGATTCTCGACACCTCGAGCCTCAGCGTGCATGAGCTCAAGGAGTACATCCAGGAGCATTTCGGCCTGAGCGGAGGTGCTGGCGGTCTCGTCCTCACCGTGCTCTCCTTCGGCTTCAAGCACGGTCTTCCCCCCGAGGCCGATCTCGTGTTCGACGTTCGCTTCCTGAAGAACCCCCACTTCGAGCCGCGGCTGCGGCGGCTGACCGGGCTCGACCCGCGGATCGTCCGCTTCCTGAAGCGGGCGCCCGGCACCGTCGAGTTCCAGGCCCGGCTCAAGGACTTCCTCGGCTTCGTCGTGCCCAAGTACGTGGCCGAGGGCAAGGCCTATCTCACCATCGCCGTCGGCTGCACCGGCGGCCGTCATCGTTCTGTCATGATTGCCCGAGAACTGGCCCAGGATCTAGACCCCATGGACGGCGTCACCGTGCGGCTCAGGCATCGCGACCTCAAGCAGAAATGATCGGCATCCTGGTTGTCACCCACGGGGACGTGGCGAAGGAACTCGTGAACGCCCTCAAGATGATCGTGGGCGATCAGGAAAGAGTGCTCGCCCTTTCCATCGACTGGGAGGACGACGTGGCCGTGGCCAAGGGCCACATCGGCAAGGCGCTCGCCGCCTGCGGCAAGAAGAACGTGCTCGTGCTGACCGACATGTTCGGGGGCACCCCGACCAATCTCGTCCTGCCCTTCGCCGGGGATGGCGTCGAGGTGGTGACCGGGGTCAACCTGCCCATGCTCATCAAGGCCTGCCAGATCCGGACCAAACCGCTCTCCGAGGTCGCGCGCGTGGTGTGCGCGCAGGGCCGGGAGAGCGTGCAGGTGGCGGGCGATCTGCTGAGCCCGGCCCGCCCTTGAAACGCAAGACCCTTCGGGTCGTGAATCCGCTCGGCTTCCACGCCCGCGCGGCCGCGAAATTCGTGGCCGAGGCTTCGCGGTTCGACTGCCAGGTCACCGTCGTCTTCAAGGATAAGGAGATGGACGGCAAGTCGATCCTCGGCCTGCTCCTGCTCGCCGCGCCGTGCGGGGCGAGCATCCAGGTGAGCGCCAGCGGCCGCGATGAGAAAGAGGCCATCAAGGCCCTGTCGGCGCTGGTGGCCGCGGGCTTTGGCGAGCCGCCAAGGAGTTGAGGCTCACCGGCTTTCCGATCGCTCCCGGGCGCGTGCTCGGGAAAGCCTTCGTGTTCAGGCGCGCGGCGCGGCGCGTGCCCTTCCGGAATCTCGAGCGGGCCGCGGTGCCGGCGGAACGGGAGCGGCTGCACGCGGCCTTCCAGGCGGCCCAGGCGGAAGTGAATGACCTGCGGGCGCGGCTGTCGCGCGAGGCGGGCGAAGCCCACGCCTACCTCTTCGATGCCCAGATCCTGATGCTCCAGGACCCGCTGTTCGCGGGCCGGAGCCTGAGCCTCATCGACGAGCGACTCATCGGGGCGGAATGGGCGCTCACCATCGTCTGCGATGAACTTCGCCGGCTTTTCGCGCGCGCCTCCACCGTGATCGCCGAGCGCTCCCATGACCTCGACGATGTTCTCGACCGCGTTCTCACCCTTCTCGGCGGAACCAAGGGGGACCTCGTCCTGCCCCGCGGCGAGAAGGTAGTCCTGGTGTGCGAGGACCTGAAACCTTCAGAGGCCGCCGAGATCGACTGGTCGCTCGTGGGAGCGCTGGTCGCGGACCACGGCTCGCCCACCCATCACATGGCGATCCTCGCCCGGTCGCGCTCGATCCCCTGCGTGCTCGGCGTTCGCACCGGGACCGCCCACGTGTCCAGTGAGTCCCTGGTGCTCGTGGACGGAACCGCGGGCTATCTCGAGACGAGCCCGCCGCCGGAGACGCGGGTCGAGGCCTCGCCGCCCGAACGGCGCGCCGGCCTGCCCGAAGGACCGGTGCGCACGCGGGACGGCGCCGAGATCATCCTCCGCGCCAACATCGAGTTTCCCTCCGACATCGCTTCTGTCCGCGACTCGGGAGCGATGGGTGTCGGCCTCTTTCGCTCCGAGTACCTCCTCTCCCGCCAGGGCCGGGCGCCGAGCGAGGATGCCCAGCTCGATATCTACAGGCGGCTCGCCCTCGCGGTGGCCCCTCATCCCCTGACCGTGCGGACCTTCGATCTCGGCCCCGAGGATCTGTCTCCCGCGAGTCCCTCCTCTCCCAATCCCGCCCTGGGCCTGCGCGCGTTCCGGCTGCTCTCGCGCGGCAGCGAGTACTTCCGGTCGCAGATCCGGGCCCTGCTGCGCGCCGCGGATGAGACCGCGATCCGCATTCTCTTTCCCTTCGTGGGAGGCGTGCCCGAGGCCGATGAGATCCTCTCCCTCGTCGAGGAGCTGGAAGGAGAGCTCCACTCCGCGGGCCGGGCCTTCAGGCGGCCGCCCCTGGGCGCCATGATCGAGATCCCCTCAGCGGCCCTGGTGGCGGAGTCTTTGGGGAAGAGATTCGACTACCTCTGCGTCGGCACCAACGACCTCATCCAGTACACCCTGGCCGTGGATCGCGCCGATCCCCGGGTGGGGCATCTGTACGCGCCTTTCCATCCGGCGGTGGTCCGCCTGCTGGGCGACATCGCGGGCGCCGCGCACGAGGCCAAGGTTCCTCTCTCGGTGTGCGGCGAGATGGCGGCGAGCCGCGAGGGCGCCCTTCTCCTCGTCGGCCTCGGCTATCGCGAACTGTCGATGGCCCCCTCCTCCATCCGCCAGGTGCGCCACGCTCTCGAGTCCGCCGATCTCGCCGACCTCGAAAAAGCCGTCGATGAGGCGACGAACTCGGATGCGCTGAGCGCCGAGTCCTTCGGCGCGGCCCTCGCGAAAGCGCGCGAGGGGAAGCGATAATCGGCGCGCATCACGAAAGGGAAGGCCGAAGAGACATGAACGAGAGCGCCAAGCGGATCGACAAGCCCTGGGGCTATGAAATCTGGTGGGCCCGCACCGACCGCTACGTGGGCAAGCTGCTTCACATCAAGGCGGGTGAGAGCCTCTCTCTCCAGTACCACAATGTGAAGGACGAGACGATTCTGGTGCAGGCGGGGACGCTGCTCTTCGAGACCGGGTCGAAGGACGATCCCAAGAACCTCAAGAAGGTCGAGATGAAGCCGGGCGATCTCTTCCACATCACTCCCCACACCGTACATCGGATGACCGGCGTCACCGACGTGGACATCGTCGAGGTGTCGACCCCGGAACTCGATGACGTGGTGCGCCTCGAAGACCGCTACGGACGGGCGGGCACGAACCGGCCGTAAACCTGAATCGCCCGGGAGGCCTAGAAGCGCAGGGTCAGTCCCTCGCGCGCCGAGCGAGTCCCGGGAAATCGCTCGCAGGCCCGGGCCAGTCGATCCTCGAGTTCCGCGTCGGTGGCGTCGGGATCGTGATGGAACAAAAAGAGGGTCTGAACCCCGGCCTCGATGGCGAGATCGACAACGTCCTCCCACGCGCTGTGCCCCCAGCCCTTCCGGTCGCTTGCCAGCAGATCCCGGTTGTACTGGGAGTCATGGATCAGGATGTCGGCGCCCCGGGCCATGTCCACGACCCCGGGCGAGAGCCGACCCCTTTCGTGCTCATGGTCGGTCACATACGCCACCCGCTTTCCGTCGACATGAAGGAGATAGCCGAGGGCGCCGTTTGGATGATTCAAGCGGTGGGTCGTCGCCCACACCGCCTCGCCGAGGGGGATCTCCTGTCCGGGACCGATCTCGACGAAGCGAATCGAGGCCTGGAACGCGTCGAGGGCGATCGGGAAGTAGGGGGCCTGCATCTGGCTTCGGATGATCTCTTCGAGAGCGCGCTTCTTGGGCTCGCCATAGATGGTGAGGCGATGTCCGGACGAGAACGCCGGGGCGAAGAAGGGCAGGCCCTGAATGTGATCCCAGTGTTCGTGGGAAAGCAGAATGCTGCACTCGACCCCACCCGGGCGTCCCTGGCTCAGCAGGTGGTTCCCCAGCCTGCGAATTCCGGTTCCGGCATCCAGGATGACCAGGCAATCCCCGTGCTCGACGGACACGCAGGACGTGTTCCCCCCATGCCGGATCATCTCCGGACCGCAGGCCGGGATGGAGCCGCGCACGCCCCAGAAGGTCAGGGTCGCCATGGCAGGGACTCGGGGAAATCCCGGGGGGGATCGGTCTTGGGGTTCATCGAAGGTCGCGCAGCATCGCACGAGTGTCGCCGCCTCGGCAAGAATCCCCGTTCTGCCCGGGTTCGGAAGGGACGCGCTTACGCCCCCGATCTACCAGGGCCCGGCACGAGCGGAGGGCCCGCTGGGCCACCGGTACGCCTCGGCCCGCGTGCGTACGGTTCCGGACGAAATCGTACGGAGGCGTACGAAACGATCCGTCCCAGACGGCCTAAACCCAAGTGAACGGAGGTGCTTGCGTGGCACGGGCGTTGCTCCGTCCTGAAACGCTGCCATGGACCGAGCCATCGACCCTGTCTTCGCCTCCGCCCAGAAGCGCCGCCGCCGGGCCTTGACCGCCGCCGTGGTGGGCGTCGTCGTCCTGGCCTTCACTTACGGGCCCTCCCTTCTGCGGCCTTCCGTGCCGCGCGCCCGCGTGCGCATCGAGACGGTGGACCGGGGCCCGGTCGAAGCCTCGATCTCCGCGAGCGGAACCGTGGCCCCGGACCTCGAAGAGGTGATTTCGAGTCCGGTGGACGCGCGGGTCACGCGCATCCTCAAGCGGGCGGGTGACCCGATCAAGGCCGGCGAGGCCATCCTGGACCTCGACCTCTCCGAGCCCACCCTCGCCTTCGCCAAGGTCGATCGCGACGTTCTGCTCAAGCGCAACGAACAGCGCCGCACGCGCCTCGATCTGGAGAGCCGGCTCGCCGACCTCGACGCGGCCACCGAAGCGAAGCGTCTCGAGGTCGAGTCGCTGCGCGCGCGTCTGGCCCAGCAGAAGGACCTCGCCGCCTCGGGGCTCGTGTCCAGGGACGGCCTGCGCGAGGCCGAACTCAATGAAGCGAAGGCAGCACTCGAGCTGAAGCGGCTGGTGGCCTCCCGGGCCATCACCGAGGAGATGACCAAGGCGCAGATCGATGGGATGAACCTGGAGCTCAGGACTCTCGAGAGCCAGCGCGGCGAAGCGCGCCGGGTGCTGGAACTCGGATCCACGCGCGTGGATCGAAGCAGCGTCGTGACCTGGGCGGTCACCGAAGCTGGGGCCCTGGTGCGCCGCGGGGAACCTCTCGCGCGCCTGTCCGACCTCAAGTCCTTCCGGATCGAGGCCACGGTCTCGGCCGTGCATGGCCGGGAACTGCGCTCGGGCCTTCAGGCCCTGGTGCGTCTCGGCACGGTGGACCTGCGTGGGGAGGTGAGCACGGTCGAGCCCACCGTGCGCGACGGAGTCATGCGCCTCTGGATCCGACTCACCGATCCCACCAACGCCGTCCTGCGTCCGAGCCTCAAAGCCGATGTCTACATCGTGACCGGTCGGAAGGCCGATGCGGTCCGGGTCGCGCGCGGGCCCTTTCTCACCGGAGAGGCGGCCCAGGATGTGTTCGTGGTTCGCGAGGGGCGTGCCCTGAGGACCCGGGTGGATCTCGGCCTCATCGGCTACGACGCGGTGGAGATCTCAAGAGGCCTCGAGCCCGGGGACGAGGTGATCGTCTCCGACATGACCAACTACCTTCACGCACGGGAGCTGAAACTGAAATGAGCGTTCCAATGATCCGCCTCGACAACGTCGAGAAGGTGTACCGGACCGACCGCATCGAGACCGTGGCCCTCTCCGGCATCAACCTCGACATCGAGGAGGGAGAGTTCGTCTCCATCATGGGCCCCTCGGGCTGCGGCAAGAGCACGCTCATGCACCTCATGGGCCTGCTCGACGCGCCGAGCAAGGGCACGATCTCCCTCAAGGGCGCCGCGGTCACCGACGCTTCCGACAAGGCCCTTGCGCGTTTGCGCAACGAGTCGATCGGCTTCGTCTTCCAGTCCTTCCACCTGATCCCCGACCTCTCCGTGCTGGACAACGTCGAGATTCCGCTTCTCTACCGGAAGGTGGGTGCTTCCGAAAGACGGAAGGCCGCGGAGGGTGCGCTCGAACGCGTGGGGCTCTCCGCGCGCAAGCATCACTTCCCCTCGCAGCTCTCCGGCGGTCAGCAGCAGCGCGTGGCTATCGCCCGCGCCATCGTGGGGAAGCCGCGCGTCCTGCTCGCCGACGAGCCCACCGGGAACCTGGACTCCCAGATGGGGGACGAGATCATGTCCATCCTCCAGGACCTGAACTCGCAGGACAAGGCCACCCTCGTCATGGTCACTCATGACCTGCGTCAGGCCGAGAAGACCGCCCGCACCATCCGCATGTTCGACGGACGCCGGGTCAACTAACCCATGCTCAAGAACTACCTGAAACTCAGCGTCAAGATTCTCGGGAGGCGGAAGTTCTTCACCTTCGTGAGCCTCTTCGGGATCGGTTTCACCCTCCTCGTCCTCACTCTGGCCGCGGCCATGCTGGACCACATCTTCTCCTCCTATCCACCCGAGACCCGCGGGGATCGCACCCTGGTTCTCGACAATGTGCGCATGCAGGGCAAGGACTCCATGTCCACCGGACCGGGTGGTTACGCGCTCTACGACCGGTACATGCGCGGCATTCCCGGGGTCGAGCGCCTGTCCATCCTCTCCCAGCCCGAGACCGTCATCTCCTACTGGAAGGGGACGCGGCTCAAGTCCCTGATCAAGCGCACCGACGCCGACTTCTTCCGCATCCTCGACTTCGAGTGGATCGAGGGCGGGCCGTTCGGCGAGGCCGACGTGAGCGAGGCCCGCTTCGTGGCCGTGATCAACGAGACCACGAGGACGAAGTTCTTCTCTGGAGCGTCGGCTTTGGGGAAGGACATCGAAGCCGATGGCCAGACCTTCAAGGTGGTGGGAGTGGTGCCGGACGTCCCCATCTTCCGGCTCATGGCCACCGGCGACATCTACGTTCCCCTGACCACGGCCAAGACCGACGACTACAAAACGCGGCTGCGCGGCGGCTTCCTGGCACTCTTCCTGCTCAAGGACCCTGAGGCGGTTGAAGGCGTCCAGCAGGAATTCAAGGCCCGCCTCAAGAAGGTCGACCTGCCGGAGGGCTTCGATCGGATCTACGCCGTCCCCGAGACGTTCTTCGGCTCCTTCGCGCGCCTCTTCATCGGCGACTTCGAGTCGGAGGACGCGGGCAGCCGGCTGATGGCCATCCTGCTCACCGCGGCCGCGCTCTTCATGATCCTGCCCGCGGTCAACCTGGTGAACCTCAACGTCAGTCGCGCCCTCGAGCGCGCCTCGGAGATCGGGGTGCGTCGCGCCTTCGGGGCCTCCGCGCGCGACCTCCTCCTGCAGTTCCTCTTCGAGAACGTGGTCATCTCGGTGGTGGGCGGACTCCTCGCCCTGGTGAGCGCCGCCCTCGTGCTCGCCCTCCTCAATCGGAGCGATCTCATCCCCTACGCGCACTTCACGCTGAACTGGCGCATCGCGGCGTGGGGCTTCGGCTTCGCTCTCGCCTTCGGGGTCATCTCCGGGGTGTGGCCGGCCTGGCGGCTGTCGCGCCTCACTCCCATTGAAGCTCTCGCCGGGGGTGTGAAGTGATCCGCCATCTCTTCAAGCTGATCTGGAACCGCAAGCGCGCGAACGCCCTGGTGATCGCCGAGATCTTCGTCTGCTTCCTTGTGCTGTTCGCGGTCTCGACCCTGTCCCTCTACTCCTGGACGAACTACCACCGGCCTCTCGGATTCGCGTACGAGAACGTGTTCTCGGTCGACGTGGACTTCTCGGAAACCCGCGGTGACGGCGGCCGGAGCTCCTTCAGCGGGGTGACCCCGGCCGTTCCTCCCGCGGCCGGCGACAACCCGAACGAGAGCCGACAGAGGGCGCTGCTCGCGGTGGTGAAGTCCGACCCCGCGGTGGAAGACGCGGCCTGGGCGAGCCCCCTTCCCTTTTCTCATTCGAACGAACAGCGCAGCTTCGGATTCCGCAAACGCGAGCTGAGCTACTCCATGGCCCGCTGCACGGACGAGTACAAGAACGTGATGGGGATCGAGATGACGCGCGGTCGCTGGTTCGGTCCCGAGGACGATGGCGGTGGTTACGAGGCGGTGGTGATTTCGGAGGCCCTGGCGAAGCGCGCTTTCGGGAGCGAGAACCCGATCGGCCAGAACATCACCGGGGACACGGTCCCGAACCAGCCCGCGGAGATCGAGCGTCGGGTGGTCGGGGTCATGCGCGCCTTCAAGCAGGAGGGTGAGATGGAGACGGAGGAGTCGTACGTGCTGACGCGCGTGATCTTCTCCGGGCGCCAGATGCGGCGGATCGGCAGCATGGCCCTGCGCATGAAGCCCGGCGCCGACGCGTCGGTGGAGGCGCGGCTTGCAAGGGCGCTCCAGGCTGCCGCCCCCGACTGGTCGTTCCGGGTGGAGCCCATGGTGATGGGCGCCGAGCTCAACCGGCGCCTGTACCTGGCCCCGCTCGGGGTCGGGGCCCTGGTCGCGCTCTTCCTCGTCCTCATGGTGGCCCTGGGCCTCTCCGGCGTGCTCTGGCAGAGCGTCACCACCCGGATCCGCGAGATCGGGGTCCGCCGCGCCCTGGGCGCTTCCGGGATGGACGTGAGGCGTCAGGTCATCGGCGAGCTGATGGTGATGGCGACCCTGGCCATGCTCGCCGGCATCGCGGTGGTCCTCCAGTTCCCCTTCCTCGATCTGCTGGGCCCGGTGCCGAAGAGTGTCTTCTTCGCCGGTCTTTCCCTTACCATTGTGGCGCTCTACGGACTCGCGCTGGTGTGCGGCCTGCACCCGGCGCGGCTCGCCACCACCGTGCACCCCGCCGAGGCCCTTCGCTACGAATGATCCTGATCGTCGATGACGACGCCTCCGTCCACGCATCCCTCGGCCTGCTCCTGAAGCAGGCCGGGCACGCGTGCCATGCCGAAGCGAATCGGTCCGCGGCGAGGGCCTGGCTTTCCCTGAATCCGTGCGATCTCGTTCTGCAGGACATGAACTTCAGCCGGGAGACGAGCGGCGCCGAAGGTCTCGCCCTGCTCAACGAGATCCGCGCGGCCCATCCCTCGCTCCCTGTCATCCTGATGACCGCCTGGGGATCGATCCCACTCGCCGTGGAGGGCATGAGGCTCGGAGCCTTTGACTTCATCACCAAGCCCTGGACCAACACTCAGGTGGTGCAGTCCGTGGAAACCGCCCTCGGCCTCGCGAAAGCGCCGGCCGCGGATGCTCCCGCCGCGACTCGCGAGCAGCTCGACCACGACTTCGACCTCGCGGGCCTCGTAGGCGAAGAACCCGCCCTTCTTCGCGTTCTCCAGATCATCGGCCGCGTGGCCGGCACCGACGCTTCCGTGCTGATCACCGGAGAGAGCGGCACCGGCAAGGAGCTGGTGGCGGAAGCCATCCACCGCAATTCGAGGCGTCGGGCCGGGCCCTTCGTGAAGGTGAACCTCGGCGGTATTCCCTCGGGCCTCTTCGAGAGCGAGATGTTCGGCCACGTGAAGGGAGCGTTCACCGATGCGCGCGCGGACCGGATGGGGCGCTTCACCCTCGCTCACGGCGGCACCATCTTCCTCGACGAAGTGGGCGAACTCGATCCGGCCTCGCAGGTCAAGCTGTTGCGCGTCCTCCAGGACCGGACCTTCGAGGTTCTCGGATCGAGCCAGACGAAGAGTGTCGACGTGCGCGTGGTGGCGGCCACCAACCGGAATCTCCGGGACGCGGTGGAGGGAGGCGCCTTTCGCGAGGATCTCCTGTATCGGCTCAATCTCATCGCCATTCACCTGCCTCCCCTGCGCGAACGGCGCGGAGACATTCCTCTGCTGGCCAGGCGTTTTCTGCACGCGGTGATGGCCGCTCATGGCCGTGAGGGCCTCGAGCTGAGCGCGAGCGCGCTCGACCATCTCAAGGCTCAGGAGTGGCCGGGGAACATCCGCGAGTTGCGGCACACCATCGAGCGGGCGGTGCTGGTGGCGCCGGGTCCGGCTCTCTCCGCCGCCGATTTCAAGGAGGCCATGGCCATGGAGGCCCCGGGGTCGTCCAGGGATCCCCTGCCCCCGGTGGGCAGCATGACCCTGGACCAGATCGAGCGCGCCATGATCGTCAAGTCCCTGAGGCATCACGGAGGAAACCTCACGCGAGTGGCGGAGTCTCTCGGCATGAGCCGGCCCGCCCTTTATCGACGGATCGAGAAGCACGGCATCACCGTCTGAATCCAAGGCCAAGGTGAGTTCAAGGAACCGCTTCCTCCTCTACGTCGCGGTGCTTCACCTTGGCATCGCCGCCCTCGTGGTTCCCCTGGTGGTGACGAACCGCCTCGTTCTCCTGGCCGCCGAGGTGTTCTTCGTGGCCTCGATCCTGTTCGGGTTCCGGCTGGTGCGGGGCCTCTTCGAGAGCCTCGATCTGCTCGCCGAGGGCGCGCGTTTCCTCGACGAGCAGGAATTCACCACTCGATTCAAGGAAACCGGACGGCCGGAGCTCGACCGCCTGGTCTCCCTCTACAACCGCCTGGTCGACGATCTTCGCGACAAGCGCACGAGGCTTCGCGAGCAGCATCACTTTCTGAACGAGGTGTTGGAGGCCTCGCCTTCGGGCGTCCTGGTCCTCGATTTCGACGGACGGATCGAACTCGTGAATCCCGCCGCGGCGCGGATGCTCGGCCGCACCGGAGAGAGCCTGTGTGGAACTCCGCTGGCCGAGACCGGAGGCGCCCTGGGCGCGGATCTCGTCGCCCAAGGCTCGAGTTCGGGAACACGTGTCCACACCACCGGCGCGGGCGGCAAGATCCGCATCGTGGCGAGCCGGTTCACCGACCGGGGTCACGAGCGCCGATTCCTGCTCCTCGAGGAGATGACCGAAGAAGTCCGCTCCGCGGAGAAAGCCGCCTACGAGAAACTCATCCGCATGGTCGCGCACGAGGTTGGCAATTCGGTCGCGGCCTCGAGCTCGCTTCTCCAGTCGAGCCTCTCCTACGCGCGCCACCTTCCCGCCGAAGACCGGGGCGACTTCGAGGATGCGGTGAGCGTGTGCCTGGGGCGCCTGTCGACCCTGAATGGCTTCGTGCGAGACCTCGCCGAGGTGGTCCGCCTGCCTCCGCCAAGGCTGCAGCCTTGCGATCTCGAGTCGGTGCTGCGCGGAACGTCCCTCCTCCTGAAGGCCTCCGCGGAAAAGGCGGCGGTGGCCTGGACGCTGCAGATCGATGATCCCCTTCCCCCGGTGGTCGCCGATCGCGCCCAGATCGAGCAGGCCTTCCTCAATATCGCCAAGAACGCGATCGAGGCGGCAGGCGCGGGCGGGCGGGTTTGGGTGCGCGCGACGCCACAAAAGGGTCGTGTCGAGGTCCTGGTCGAGAACACTTCCTCGGGGATCGATCCGCAGATCCAGATGCGGCTGTTCACTCCCTTCTTCTCCACCAAGGCCGATGGCCGCGGACTCGGGCTGACCCTCGTGCGGGAAATCCTGGTCCATCATGAGGCACCCTTCACGCTCACCGGGCCTTCCGGCGGCCCCACCACGTTCGTCTTCTCGTTGAGAGCGGCCGAGGATTCCGCCTAGGGCCTTTACCCCTGGTTCGTCGCCGCTTTGACCAGCAGCGGCGCGACGACGTACAGTCCCTGCCGCGAGCGCTCGATTCGAAGCCCCTCATGCCCAGGACCCATTCCCTGAAAGCCCTAGCCGCGCTCGCCTTTCTCCTCGCTCTCCTTCCCGCTTCGCCGCTTCGGGCGGACGAGACCTGGACTCCGGTTCGCGCCTTCCGGCTCTTCCCGAGATCACTCTGGCGCGGCCTGCCCCAGTCGACGGTGGGATCGCTGGCCCAGGACACGAACGGCATCCTCTGGATCGGCACCTTCGACGGCCTTGCGAGCTTCGACGGCCAGGAGCTGACGCCGGTGACGCCGGGAAAGAACGCGCCCGTGCGCGGAGTCCTCTCCGCGATGGTGGCGCGCCGCGCGGGTGGCCTCGCCGTCACCTCGCCCTCGGGCGTGCACATTCTCTTTGAGGGCGCCTGGCGTCTGGTGCCGTCGAAGCGGACCGCCCTCGCTCTCGCGGAATCCACGGACGGCGTCCTCTGGATGGCGGATGTCGGCGGCGCGGTGTGGAGCCTCGGAACGGGCGAGGAATGGCAGGGGCACCCGGAGATCAAAGAGAAAGCGCTCGCCCTGGCCGCGGGGCCGGATGGCGATCTCTGGGTGGCGGTCGCGAACGGGGCGGTCCGGCTTCACGGCGGTGCGGTCACCCCAACCAGTGCGGGAGTTCTGAAAGGACCGCCGAGCGCCATCCTGGCGGCGCGGGACGGACGAGTCTGGATGACCACTCTCGCGGGAACGCTTCACTGGACACGCCCGGGAGATGGGGCGTGGCACGAAGTCACCCTTCAGGCCGGGCCCGCGGTCGGACAGTTCCGTGGTCTCGCCCAGGATCGTCGTGGACGGATCTGGGCCGGCACTCTCGACGGTTTCGTGGTGTTCGGGACTCCCGAGATGGGATGGACCACCTGGGGTCCGACCAGCGCGCCCCTGGGCGGGATCCAGACCATCTTCGCGGATCGCGAGGGCAGCCTGTGGTTCGGTATGAACCGCACCGGACTTGCCCAGTGGGTCGGCGAGCCCTGGTCGCATCGGGTGGCTTTCCCCGACGGAGGCCGGCCCACGGATCGCATGAGCATGACCGGCATGACCCGCGGCCAGGGGGATCACAGCCTTCTCGTTGCCGGATTCGGTTTCGGCGTCCTGCGCCTTTCGGATGGAAAGCCGCCGAGAATCTGGGCGGCCTCGGAAGGACTCACCGAGCATGCGCGACAGGCGGTAGAGCCTCAGCCCGGAACCTTGTGGGTGGCGGCTCGGTTCGGAATCATGGAGGCGCGAGGCGCGCAGAAGCTCCGGTACACCCTGAAGCTCAAGGCCGGCTTCGCGACCGGGCTGTTCAAGAGTCCTTCGGGCCGGTGGTATGCCGCGACCTCGACCGAGGGCGTCTATGCGCGCGAGGGCGAGGTCTGGAAGCCCGTGCCCGCGCTGAATCAGGAGCTCGACGATCCTCACGTCCGCGGCATCGTCTGGACGCGCGCCGGCGACATGTGGGTCGAGACCCTTCGGGGCGTCAGCGTCTTTCGCGACGAGAGAGTGGTGGAGCGCATCACCCAGGCGAAGGAGCCGGCCTTTCCGCCCTCGGTGAACGCGGTGGTCGAGGCTGCGGATGGCGACATGTGGGTGGCCGGCATCGGCGGCATAGCGGTCCGGCATGAAGGCGCATGGCGCGCCCTGTCCATGGACAACTCCCCGGGGCCCACCATCTATTCGATGGGCCGGGCCCCCGATGGTTCGATCTGGGCGGGCGGTGCGAGCGGCGTGGGCCGATACGCCGAGGGTCGGTGGACCACGTGGGACTCGAGGTCGGGACTGCTCGAGGACGAGTGCAACCTGAACGGCCTCCTCATCGACGATGACGGGTCCGTGTATGTCGGCACTATGGGCGGCCTCGCTCGGTTCGACCCGCGGGTCGAGCCTCTCCCTCCGCCTCCTCTGAAGCTGCGCTGGCTCGAGGCGCCGAAGGTGGGCGCCGACTCGAAGGCCCGGCTCGACGATCGCGACCTGCGGATCCGCTGGTCCGCGGCCTGGCTCGGGCCTCAGCCCGTCCAATACCGCGTGCGCGTTCCGCGCCTGCGCGAGACCTGGTCCGAGCCGAGCGTCAACGCGCGGCTCGACATTCAGAACCTCGCCCCCGGTTCCTGGCCGGTCGAAGTGGAAGCGCGAGTCGAGGGCACGCAGACCTGGACCGAACCTCTGCGCCTCGACCTCGAAGTGACGCCCTACTGGCATGAGACCCTGCCCGCCCGCACCGGCCTCGCCGGCCTCTTCGTCCTCCTGGGCGTCGGCCTCGTACGGTTGCGCCTCCTCAGGATGCGGCGTCATGCGGAAGCGCTCGAGGCCACCATCCGGGCGCGCACCGCGGAACTCGCGGACAAGGTCAAAGCCCTCGAGGTCTCGGAGGGCCGCGCCCAGGCCGCGAGCCGGGCCAAGACGACCTTCCTCGCCAACATGAGCCACGAATTGCGCACACCCCTCAATGGCGTGCTCGGCTTCGCCCAACTCATGGCCCGGCGCGCGGGCCGGGATCCCGAGGATCGCCGCTATCTCTCCATCATCCTGCGCAGCGGCGAGCACCTGCTCGGCCTCATCAACGACGTCCTCTCCATGGCTCGCATCGAGGCCGGCGGCCCGTCTCTCAATCCCTCGGCCTTCAGTCCGGCGGCGGTGGTGTCGAGCGTCGAGCAGCTCCTCCGCCCGCGGGCCGACCTGAAAGGGCTCACCCTTCGCACCGAGATCGCGGTCGACCTGCCGGGCCACGTGATCGGCGACGCGGGCAAGCTGCGCCAGATACTGCTGAACCTCCTCGGCAACGCCATCAAGTTCACGGAGCGGGGTGAGGTGAAGGTGTCCGCGTCGTGGCGTGACGGCCGCGGCGTGTTCGAGGTCTGGGACACCGGGCCGGGGATCGCCCCCGAGGAGATGGGCGGTCTCTTCGAGCCCTTCGTGCAAACCGAGACCGGGCGCGGCGCGCGCGAGGGCACGGGCCTCGGCCTCGCCCTGTCGCAGGACCTGGCCCGTCTGATGGGCGGGACGATCCGGGCGGAAAGCGTTCTGGGCCAGGGTTCCAGCTTCCGCCTCGAGGTCGACCTGCCGCTCTCCGCGCCCCCGATCGCGAGGGAGGACCCGCGCGGTTCAACCCGCGTGATAGGCCTCGCCCCGGGTCAGCCCGCGTGGCGCATCCTGGTGGTGGACGATGTCCAGGAAAACCGGGACGCCCTGAGCGCGCTCCTCGCGGCCGTGGGCTTCGACGTGCGGCAAGCGGGCGGCGGCCTCGAGGCGCTCAGCCTCTGGCGTCAGTGGCGCCCGCATCTCATCTGGATGGACAAGCGCATGCCCGGAGTCGACGGTCTCGAGACCACGCGACGGATCCGCGCCGAGCCTCCCGACGAAGGCCTGCCCACGAAGATCATCGTGCTCTCCGCGAGCGCGCTCGATCACGAACGGAGCGAGATCATGGCATCGGGCTGCGACGATTTCCTGGCCAAGCCGTTCAAGGAGGACGCGGTCTTCGACAAGATGGCCGAGCTGCTCGGCGCGCAGTACCGGTACGGTTCCCCGGAGGGAGCGGCCGAGTTCGCTCCGCCCGCACCCACGCCCGGCCCTCCCGGCGTGCGGCCCGAGGCCCTGCCCGCGGCCCGCAGGCTCAAAGCCCTCGTCGCCACCGGTGACCTCGCGGCCCTCTCTGCCTGCGAGGAACTGAACCGACTGCTCGGCTCCCGGTTCGGGGATCGGCTGCGCGAGATCGAAGGGCGTCTCCGGCGCATGGAGTTCGATTCAGCGTCTCCTCTCATCGAGGAACTCTGCACGGCGCTCGCCTCGTCGGCCCCGCTCGAAGGGGCCCGGTGAGCGGAGAGATCCGTCGCCGCGGCCGCGTCCTCGTGGTGGACGACCAGCCCGTCAATCTCCAGCTCATGGCGGAGGTGCTGCGCGAGTTGTGCGACGTCCTCGTGGCCGGTTCGGGCGCCCGAGCCCTCGAGATCGCCGCCCTGGGTGGAGTGGACCTCATACTCCTCGACGTGGCCATGCCGGATCTGGATGGCATCGACGTGTGCGCGCGCCTCAAGGCCGACCCGCGCACCCGCCAGATTCCCGTCATCTTCGTCTCCGGCCGCGGCGACGTGCAGGACGAAACCCGCGGTTTCGACGCGGGGGGCGTCGACTACATCATCAAGCCGGTGAGCGGTCCGCTCGTCTGCGCCCGCGTGCGCACCCACCTGGATCTCAAGATCGCGCGGGACGCGCTGGAACGGATGGCCCTGGTGGACGGCCTCACCGGCATCGCCAACCGCCGACGTTTCGACAGCGTGCTCCAAAGCGAGTGGCGGAGGGCCGCCCGCAGCGGAGAACCGCTGACCCTGGCCCTGCTCGACGTCGATCACTTCAAGCGATTCAACGACGCCCACGGCCACGTACGGGGCGATCAATGCCTGCGCGCGGTGGCCACCGCCCTCGCCGCCGAGTGTCGCCGTCCCGCCGACCTCGTGGCCCGTTACGGCGGCGAGGAATTTGCGCTCGTCCTGCCGGAGACCACGGCGGCCGGCGCTCGCGAACTCCTTTCGAGCCTCCTCCTCGCCGTCCACGACGCGACGAGGCAGGGTGAAGAGTCCGAGCCAAAGGCTCCGGTGACGCTGAGCGGGGGCGCGGTCACCCTCATCCCCGCGGTCGAGTCGGACGCGGCGCCCACTCTCAATCTGGCCGACCAGCTTCTCTATGAGGCCAAGGGGTCGGGGCGGCGCCGCGTGCTCCATCGCGACCTGACCGGCGGGAACACCGAGGCCGTGACCACCCTCGCCGTTCCCTCCGACCGCGATTAGAGCGGCTGGCGTTCGCCTTCTCTGGCCAGCCGCATTCCCGCCTTCAAGATGGCCTCGAGAGCCCCGGTCCCTTTGGTGAGCGCGGGATTCGTGTGGTTGAGATGTATGAAGACGATCTTGCGGCGTTCGGCCTCGGGCAAGGCTCCGAAGCGGAGAAGCGATTCAGCGATGAAGGGGTGGGGGACTTCGGACATCGAGCGTCCGGGCAGCTCGGTCTGATCGAAGAACGTCCCGTCGACGTACGCGATGTCGACGCTCGCGATCAAGTCCTCGACCCTGCGGTCCCATCGCTCCCACTTGTCGATGTCGGGCAGCCAGAGAAGCGAGTGCGTGGGGCCTGAGACGATGAATCCGACCGTGTCGCTGTACTCGTCGCGGTGGGGGACGGGGATGGGGGTGATGGAGAGGCGGGCGTTCAAACGGATCGCCGTGTTCGCCGCGAAGGGATCGATGCGGATGTGCTTGAGCTTCACCAGGAGGTCCCAGGGCCCGTTCGTCTCCAGGAAATGGGCCATGCGGGGCGAGGCGAGTACCCGCTGACCCTCCGCCCCATAGGCCTCGCGCCCCAGCTGCATCAGGCCGGCGTAGTGTCCGACGTGAGCGTGGGTGAGAGCGATCGCGTCGAAGAGCGCGGGACGTCCACCCGCCCTCTCCGGCCGCGGAGCCGCCCGATCGGCGAGCTCGACCTGTTCACGGAGGTCCGGGGTGGCGTCGATCAAGAACCGCTCATCCGATCCGGGATCGGCGAGAAGAAGGGAAGCCACGAGGCGTCTCCCTGTCGGGTCGCGCCGGGCTTCCCGGTCCGCCTCCGCGGTCCCGCCGATCTGCGGCAGCCCGCCATCCTGCGCGGTTCCGAGCACCAGGGCGAAGGGGCTCGGCCCCTGACCCTCGGCAGACGTCCGCGTGGCCCACGCCGCTCCCGTGATCATCAGGACGCTCGCCGCGGCCAGGGCTCCGCGAGCGCGCGCGCCCATCAGAACTCGACGAGGCGCCGGATCGCGTCCTTGATGTTCGCCACCTGAGGCAGGGTGGCGTTCTCGAGCGTGGGGTGGTAACCCACGAAGCAGTCGAGGGCGCCCAACCGTCTCACCGGGGCATCGAGATACGAGAAGAGTTCGTCCGCGATCTTCGCCGCGATCTCCGCCCCATAGCCGAACGAGATCTGGTCCTCGTGAGCCACGAGCACCCGGCCCGTCTTCATCACGCTCGCCCGGATTGCTTCCATGTCGTAGGGGTTGAGGGTGCGCAGGTCGAGTATCTCGACCGACACCCCCTCTTCCTCCAGATCCCGCGCCGCCGCCACCGAGCGCTGGACGAGCGCGCCGAACGTCACGATGGTGGCATGCGCGCCTTCGCGCACCACCCGCGCCTTGCCGAAGGGGACCATGTGATTGGGCCCCGGGTAGGAACCCTTGTTGTAGGTCTGCCGGTAGAGATGCTTGTGTTCGAGGAAGATGACCGGATCGTCGGAGCGGATGGCGGTGCGAAGCAGGCCGTTGGCGTCTTCGGCGTTGCTCGGGATCACCACCCGAAGGCCGGGGATGTGAGTGAAGAGCACCTCGCCGCACTGCGAGTGATAGACCGCCCCGCCCTGTAAGTAGCCGCCGTACGTCACGCGCACGACCACCGGGCATTTGAAGTGGCCTGAAGAGCGCCAGCGCATCAGCGCGAGTTCGTTGCGGAGCTGGTGATAGGCGGGCCAGATGTAATCGAAGAACTGGATCTCCACCACCGGCTTCAGGCCCCGGGTGGCCATCCCGATGGCGCGGCCGATGATGTTGGCCTCGGCGAGCGGTGAATTGAAGACCCGGCTCGATCCGTACTTGCGCTGAAGGT
>CAZYEA010000044.1:15435-21644 GCA_964646485.1 uncultured Acidobacteriota bacterium | reverse complement strand
CGCAGGTGGTACTCGCCCTGGGACGGGGTGTCGAGACACCCGATGAGGTTCATCAGGGTCGACTTGCCCGAGCCCGAGGGGCCCATGATGGCGAGGTATTCGTTGGGCTGGATCTCGAAAGAGACCCCGCGCAGGGCGTGGATGGTTTCCTCGCCCATCTGATACGTGCGCCAGAGGTCGGCGCAGCGGATGATCGATGAGGCCGCGCTCGTCTCCGTCACTTGGCGGCCTTGTTCTTGGTCTGATCTTCGACCTTGAGCTGCGCTTCGTTGCGCAGAGTCCTCAGGGTGCGGTAGGAGCCGATCACGATGTCGTCGCCGTCCTTCACCCCTTCGGTGATCTCGATATCGGTGTCGCCCACGATTCCGGTTTTGACCGCCTTGAACACGGCCTTGCCGGCCTGAACCACGAAGACGCCTTCCTTCTCCTCGAGTTTGGCGGTGCGCACCGGAGCGTTCGCGTTCGCATCGCCGGGGCCGGTCTGGCCCATCGCGGGATCGACCACCTTGCCGTCCTTGTCCACCTGCCGCACCACCACCGCCTGAATGGGGGCGGCGGTGACGCCTTCGCGCCGCGCGGTGATCACATCCGCGGTGGCGTTCAGCCCGGGACGCAGGGCGGCCGGCGGATCCTTCAGGGTCACCGTCACCTTGAAATCCTTCGCCTGGTTGGAATTGTTCACGTTGGAGGCGGTGGTGGCGGCGGCGCCGCGGGGAATCGCGGAAGAGCCGATCTCGGTCACTTCGCCCTTGATGATCGAACCCTCGAGGGCATCCACCCGCACCTCGGCGGTCTGGCCGAGAGCCAGATTGCGGATATCGGTCTCGTCGACCAGGATCTCCACTTCCATCACGGAGAGGTCGGCGACGACGCAGATGACGGTGGGAGAGAAGCTCTGGGCGCCGATGACGGTCTCGCCCTCTTCCTTCTGGAGGCTGGTGACCACGCCGTCCATGGGTGCGACCACGATGGTCTTGCCGAGGTCGTCCTGGGTGGTGGCCACCATGGCCGCCTGCTGCGCGATGCGCTTGCGCTGCGCCTCGACCGCGGCCTGCTTCATCTTGTACTCGGACTCGGCCTGGTCGAGGACCTGGTCGGAGACGAGCTTGTCCGCGTGCATCTTCTTCTGACGGTCGAGCGCCTGGCGGCTCAACTCGAGGTCGGCGAGGGTGCGGTCAAGATCCGACCTCGAGGCGCCGAGACTCGCTTCCGATTGCCGCGAGCTCTCCTCGTAGCGCTTGGAGTCGATCCGCGCGAGGATCTGACCGCGCTTCACCCGATCGCCCTCCTTGATGAGGAGTCGGACGATTCGCCCGGCCACGTCCGAGGAGACGTTGACGAATTTCTTGGGCCGGATTTCCCCGGAGGCCGAGACTTTCGAAACCAGGTCCTTCTTGCCCACTTTGCCGGTCTGGACTTCCACCTTCTTCCCGCTGGCTCGGGCGACGCTGCCGGCGACCACGGCGCCGACGATTGCGAGCGCCACCAGAGACAGCGCGATTTTCTTGCCCTTCGACATGAAACCTCCAGAATTTGCCGGCCTGCTTCAGTCTCCCGGAGAGACCTCAAGAAACTCCGAGGACGGTGGACGGACCTGCGTGTCGTCCAACAGTATGAATACGGAACGTGTGGCCTATAAGTTCCGAGCGGGTAATCTTACGTTTGCTCCCGCCCATGGACCAACCCACACCGAAGTCCGCCGTGCCGGGCGCCCCGGGACGCCTCGAATCGATCCAGATCTCGAGCGGAGGAGTGCCGAAGCGGGCGGTCTCAGGATCGGTGGAGATCACCGCGAACGGCGTATCCGGCGATCGGCAGCGCGACCTGCGTATCCATGGCGGACCAGACCGGGCGGTGTGCCTCTTCTCGCTCGAGGTGATCGACGAACTCCGCGCCCAGGGGCATCCGATCGACCGCGGAACCACGGGAGAGAACCTGACCCTCGTCGGCGTGGAGTGGAGTGAGGTCGTGACGGGGACGCGTCTTCGGGTGGGCGAGGTGCTGCTCGAGGTGACCCGACCAGCCAACCCCTGCAGGAACATCGCAGGCTCCTTCGCGGACGGAGACTTCTCGAGACTCTCGGCCAAACTCCACACGGGTCGCAGTCGGATGTACGCGCGGGTGATCGAGCCCGGCCGGGTTCAGCCCGGGGACGCGGTGTTGTGCTTTCAACAAAGGGCGGCCCTCGAGGCGGCGCAGGACTGAGCGCCCTCCATGTCCTCGGTTCCTTGTCCTTGTCATCGGCTCGGGACAACCCAGGGGGCCTGGGCGGGCTTCCGGCTGGGCACGCCGTTTGCTAGCTTGGAGGGGCGGCAGGCTCTTTCCGCGAGCCGGCCACTGAGGTTCTAAGGCCATGAAGACACTAAAGCTCATCGGAATGGTTCCCCTGGTCCTGATTTCCGCCGCCGCATTCGCGCAGGGCGACAATCAGGCCGTGCCGCGTACGGGCGGCTCGTCGGGGCAATCGGACGCAGGCTCCCGGCACTCGGGCTCGTCTTCGGGGGGCGGTTCGAGTGCCAGTTCCGACTCGGGAAACCGCGGCGGGTCATCCGCCTCGGCCGGCGGCAGCCAGTACGACTCCTCCCGCCCCTCGGCAGCCGATCGACGACCGCGGCCGGGCACGGGCACCGGCACCCGCGACCGCTACGGGAATGATCGCGACCACTATCGCAGCTATCCCTACTCGAACTACTACTACGACCCCTACTACTATTCGTGGGGCTATTCGCGCCCCCGCTACGGCCTCGGCTATGGCTACGGCTACTACGACTACGGCTATGCCTACGGTGACTACTACGGCTATTACCCGTATTCGTACGGCGGGACGTACCGCTATCGCAGCGGCAACATCGGCCAGGTCCGCACCCTGGTCGAGCCCGCGAAGACCCGCGTCTATGTGGATGGCTACTACGCAGGGGTCGCGGATGATTTCGACGGCCTCTTTCAGCGCCTCAATGTCTCCCCGGGCCGCCACGACATCTCTCTCCGGCTCGAGGGCTACACCTCGCACACCTTCGCGGTCTATGTGGGACGCGACCAGACCCTGAAGCTTCGCTGGGACATGGTGCGGGGCGCGGGCGAAACCCGGGACACCGTGGGCGAAGAGAACGAGCGCCGCGATCGTGACGCGGACCGCGATCGCGATCGTGACGAGGAGATGGATCGAGACCGCGACAGGGAAGCCGACCGCGAATCCGCCCGGGACCGCAGCCGCGAGGTGGATTCGGAGCGGGTCGATCGGCCGTCCGCTCCGGCCCGCGCGGGCCGCGGCGAGGTGTTCTTCGAGATCGAGCCCGCTGACGCCTCGGTGTATGTCGACGGCGAGTTCTTCGGCAAGGCCTCGCAGGTTTCCCGCCTCGAGCTCTCCGCCGGTCGCCACCGCATCGAAGTGGTTCGGCCCGGTTACCGCACCGAGGAGACGGAGATCGAGGTCGGCGGTGAGGCGAAGAAGGTCGTGGTCAGGCTCGATCGAAGGTGAGACCCCGGGCCGGGTGGTCCGGCCCTCCCTTTTACTGCGAGCCGGCCGCGGTCGCGAGGGTCGCGTTCGTCGGGGCGCTCACCCCCAGGAGCGAGCGATAGAACTCGCCCGCCACCGCGGAGGCGGCGGCGCCGTTGCCGCCGCGCACGAAGGTGACGACGACCATCTCGGATCGGGGATACCCGAGCGAGGAAGCAAACCAGCCAACCCCCGAGCATGAGCCGGTCTTTCCGGAGGCCACGAAGCCGGGGTCGAAGGCCCGCTGAGCGCTGCCCTCGGTGACGGAAGAGAAGAGCCCGGGCGCCAGCAGGGCCAGGGTGGGCGGCGCCGAAAGACGCGAACGCTCTTTCACCTTCACCGCCTGCGGACCGGCGAACTGCGGCTCGTTGATGACTCCGCCGTTCACCAGCGCCGACATCAGCACGGCGAGCTGCATGGCCGAAGTCTTCACGCCCTGGGCGTGAGACGACATGTGGCCGAGCCCCAGGCTCGGGATCTTCGAAGGGATGACGCCAGGGGTCTCGCCCGGGAGGTTGATCCCCGTCACCGAGCCCAGGCCCAGTTTCTGGGAATAGGCGCGCACGGTGTCGAAGCCGAGGCGTTCGCCGACCCACTCGAAATAGGTGTTGCACGAGACCGCGAGCGCGCGCCGAAGGTCGATGGGACCGTGCCCGGGGCTGATCCAGCAGCCGTTCGTGCAGTTGTACCGCGACTCCGGAGTGATGATGCCTTCGGTGAGTCCGGCCACCGCCACCACCAGCTTGAAGACGGAGCAGGGCTGATAGGCGGTGAGGAGCCCGGACTGGGGGTTTCCGATCGCGAGCACCCGTCCCGTCCACGGATCCATGGCCACGAGAGCCACGTTCGACCGGTTGTGGAGGGCGGCGCGGGCGGCCTCGCCCACTTTCAAATCGAGCGAAGAGGCCTCGGGAGGCGTCAGTATCGATACCGGAACCGCGCGGACCGGCGCCTTCCGCCGGGCCTTGGGGGCCGCGAACGAACTCGCGCCCAGGGCGAGCGAAACGCACGCCAGGGCCAGTTTTCTGGAAGCACTGCGCGACAGCATGGACGGGTAAACCCTGAAAGTATCACGAGCCGGGGCGATCCCGGTTTTCGTTGGCCTGGCGGTACACTCCCGCCCCCCAGGCATTATGTCCATCCTGATCCAAAGGAATCGCCCCATGAAACGCTTCGGTCTGGCCTCCGCCCTTTTCGCTCTTCTCGCCTCGAATGCGCTCGCGGACCTCGACAAGAACGCCAAGAAGTGGGTCGACGACGTTCGTCCGCTGATCCTTCCCGAAGAGGAGAAGTCGTACAAGAGCCTCAAGAACAACGGCGACGCCGCGGAATTCCAGAAGATCTTCTGGGCCCGGCGCGATCCGAACCTCGACACGCCGGTGAACGAGTTCCAGGCGGAGTACCAGAAGCTCGTGGCCGAGGTCGACCCGAAGTTCAAGGCGGCCGGCCGCCCGGGCTCACAGACCGACTGCGGCCGCATCTACATTCTTCTCGGCGCTCCCGACGCGGTGAAGAAGGAGCAATCGTCGGAAGTGGCGTTCCGCACCCCGGAGACCTGGACCTACAAGGACCGGCCCGGCATGACCTTCAAAGGGGGCTCCATGGAGATTCCCCTCGATGGCACCTGCATGCTCCCCCAGGGGAATCGCTTCGGCGAGCAACTGAGCCGTCTCGCCGAACTCAAGGTCATCCAGACGAACCTCTCCTACAAGTACGACGCCAAGGGCGGCCTCGTGAAGCTCGTCGACCTCCTGCCCAAGCCCACGCCGGTTCAAGCCCTCCTCAAGGAACCCCGGAAGGACTTCGAACTCACCGCCCAGCCGGTCATGGAGATCCGGTCCCAGGACGGCGCCTCGGTTTTCGTGGCCGGCCTCATGCAGGGCGACGCCACCGGACTCACGGTGTCCGACGTGGGCGGGAAGAAAGTGGCGAAGGTGGTGGTCTCCGTGCACTCCTCCGACAAGGAAGGCCGGGTGCTCAAGTCCCAGGACCGCGAGGTGACCGCCGAGGTCGACGGGAACAAGTTCGTCTCCGCTTTCGGCATGCCCCTTCGTCCGGGAGAGCACACCATGAAGGTGGCCGCGATCGATCCGAAGTCCAACAAGGGCGCGGTGGCCGAGCTTGCCTTCAAGACGCAGGACTACGGCACGGAGCTGACCCTTTCCCCGGTCATGGTTCTGGCCGACATTCAGGAAGGCGCCACTCCGGCCAAGGACGATCCCTATTTCGAATTCATCTTCGGAGCCACCAAGTTCGTACCCCGCTATGGCAACGTTTTCAAGAAGGGTGAGGCGGTGACTCTTCTGGCCGCGATCTACGGGGCGGCGAAGGATGAGGCGGGGAAGATCGCCGTGGTGGGCGGCTTCCAGATCCTGAAGGACGGCAAGACTCTCGCCCAGGCCCCCGACCAGACCTACGATGTCGAACCCGCAACCCCCTCCGCGGGCCCGGTGCCTCTGAGCAGCTATGGCCCCGGCAAGTACGTGGCGCGGCTCCGTCTCCGTGACAACGTGGCCAAGAAGGACTACGTCAAGGAAACCGAGTTCGAGATTATTCCTTGATGCCAGGGGGCCAGACACGGACCCGGCCCCCCTGGACCCCCCGGCATTCGATCGGCGGGCCATAGTTCACGCTCTAGCCGCCCGAGTGAATCGGGCAGCTGCAGGTATGAGCCGCCGACCGAATGCCGACCGCTCGTCAGCCATTGTTAACG
>CAZYEA010000044.1:6580-15425 GCA_964646485.1 uncultured Acidobacteriota bacterium | reverse complement strand
TCTCGCCTGCACGGCGGTGATGGCGATGGCGTCGACGATGTCGTCGACCGAACAGCCGCGCGAGAGGTCGTTGGCGGGCCGCGCCAGGCCCTGAAGGATCGGGCCCACCGCGCGCGCGCCGCCGATCCGTTCCGCGATCTTGTAGCCGATGTTCCCGGCGTCGAGGTCCGGGAAGATGAGGACGTTGGCGCGGCCCGCCACTTCGGAGCCGGGCGCCTTTGACGCGGCGACCGCGGGTACGACGGCGGCGTCGAACTGGAGTTCGCCGTCCACGTTGAGGTCCGGGTGGCGCGCCCGGAGAATGTCGCAGGCGGCGCGGACCTTGCGCACCCGCGGGTGATCGGCGCTGCCTTTGGTGGAAAACGAAAGCAAGGCCACCCGCGGCTCGACGCCCAGGAACGTTCTGGCACTCTGGCTCGCGAGCCAGGCGATCTCCGCGAGTTCGACCGGGCTTGGATCGGGATTGACCGCGCAGTCCGCGAAAATGAGGCCGCCGGACGCGCCGAGGCTCGGGTTCGAGGTCTCCATCAGGAAGAAGGAAGAGACGCTCGATATCCCCTCCGCGGGGCCGATGCCTCGCAGAGCGGCGCGCAGAGTTTCGGCCGAGGTCGCGCGCGCTCCGGCCACGAAGCCGTCGAAGGTTCCGAGCGACACACTGAGGGCGGCGAAGAGCATCGGGCCGCGGACGTGGTCGGCGGCCTCCGATTCCGACAGGCCGCGCGCCCTCGAGCGCTCGAGGTAGAGACGCCTCGCGTTCTCGTGGTCGCGCCCGGAAGCCGGGGCCTCCACGATCTCGATGCCTCCAAGATCCACGCCCAGGCCTGAAGCGGCGCTCCGCGCCCCCTGCGGATCTTTGGCCACCAGGCTGACCTTCGCGAGGCCCAGCTTCGTTGCGATGGCGGCGGCCTGGAGGGTGCGGGGCTCGTCCGCTTCGGGGAGGGCGATCCGCTTCGGCTTCTTTGAAGCCTCTTCACGGATCCGCTGCAGGGCGCTCATGAGCGAGGAGAGTTAACCACAGGCGGACCCCGAAGGACAGAATGGGTCCACATGTCCGACATCCTGAACTACCACCACCTCCGCTATTTCTGGGCGGTGGTGCGCGAAGGCGGGATCACGCGCGCGAGCGAGCGCCTGCACGTCTCGCAGCCCGCGATCAGCGCGCAGCTGCGAGAGCTGGAAAGAAACCTCGGCGCGCGCCTGTACACCCGCTCGGGACGCTCCATCGTTTTGACCGATGTCGGTCGCCTGACCTTTCAATACGCCGAGCAGATCTTCGGCATCGGCCGCGAACTCGTCGAGGTCGTCACCGGGCGCTCGGCCCCCCGCCCGCGCGCCCTCTCCATCGGCATCGTCGATGCGGTTCCCAAGCTCATCGTCTATCGGCTGGTGGAGCCCGCCCTCCGGCTGAAGCCTCCGGTGCGCGTGGTCTGCGTCGAGGGCAAACCCGAGCGCCTCCTCGCCGATCTCGCCACCCACCATCTCGACCTCGTGCTCTCCGATGCGCCCGCGCCCCCCTCCGCCAAGGTGAAGGCGTACTCGCATCTTCTGGGCGAGAGCGGCGTCGGCTTCTTCGGTGTCGCCTCGTACCGGCCGCTCAAGAAGCATTTTCCGAAGTCTCTTTCGGGGGTTCCCCTCCTCATGCCCGCCGAGGCCGCGACGCTCCGCCGCTCCATCGACCGGTGGTTCGAGAGTCAGGAGATGGCTCCGAACATCGTCGGCGAGTTCGAGGACAGCGCGCTCATGAAGGTTTTCGGTCAGAAGGGCCTGGGCGTCTTCCCCGCGCCCCTCGCGCTTGCCCGCGACATTCGGGTTCAATACGGAGCAGACCTCCTCGGCCGGCTCGACGGACTCACGGAGCGCGCCTACGCGCTCACCGTCGAGAGGCGGCTCAAGCACCCGGCGGCGGTGGCGATCTCCGAGAGCGCTCTCGCGCTGTTTCGCTGAGACTCCGCCTCGATAGCCGCGCCGGAGGCGTCCCCGCATCCTCTATATGATCCACGCGCCCACGATGAAAGCCCCCCGCGTCTTCGTCACCGCTGACATCGGCCGCGAGGCGATCGCCCGACTCCTCGAGGCGGGCCTCGAGGTGGAGGTTCATCCCGCGATCGAACCGCCCACCTACGAAGAACTCATGGCCAGGGTGGCGTCGGGCGTCGAGGGACTCCTGACCACCATCCGCGATCGCGTCGACGAACCCCTGCTCGCGAGGGGCGCTCGCGCGGGTCTCAGGATCGTCGCCCAGGTCGCGGTCGGCTACGACAACATCGATGTCAAAGCGGCCTCCCGCCATGGCATTCCCGTCGCCAACACCCCGGACGTTCTCTCCGACGCCACTGCCGAGTTCGCCTTCTTCATGATGGGCGATGTCGCGCGCAAGCTCTATCCCTCGGAAGACCTGGTGCGCAGCGGGCGCTGGGGGGTGTGGCATCCGCATCATCCCTGGCTCGGCGACAACGTTGCGGGCAAGACGGTGGCGGTGATTGGCACCGGTCGGATCGGCAAGGCGTTCGTGCACAAGTGCGCGGGCTTCGACATGGACGTGCTCTGCCACTCGCGCACCCGGGACGAGCGATTCCGCAATGACGTGCAGCGAGTGATGGACCTGCGCGCCGAGCTGGGCTTCGGGAAGCGGCGGACCATCGAATACGTGACTCTCGACGAGGCGCTGTCGCGAGCCGACTTCGTGGCCCTCCACGTGCCCCTCATCAGGACCGGGCCCGATGCCACCGTCCATCTCATGAACGAAACACGGCTGAGGCAGATGAAGCGCACGGCCTACCTCATCAACACCACCCGCGGCCCGGTGGTGGATGAAGAGGCGTTGGCCCGCGTCCTGCTCGAAGGCGGGATCGCCGGCGCAGCCCTCGACGTTTTCGCGAAGGAGCCGCTTCCCATGAACTCTCCGCTCCGCGACGACCGGTTTTTCTTGAAGCTCCGGCTCTTCAACCATCTCGGCTCGGGTACTTACGAGACGCGGCTCTCGTCCGATCCGAACGTCGGCATGGCCGGCCGCGCGGTGCAGTCGGTCATCGATCGTCTCGGCGGCGCCGATCCCGCTCAGATGGCCTGGGTCGTGAACCGTTCGAACCTCGGGAGCGTGTGAACCGGATGATTGATCACAGGATCGGCATGATCGCCGCCGCCTTTTCGGTTTTCGCCCCCGCCTTCGCGGCCGCGCAGCCGCCCGGAGCGCCCGAGCCGTCACCGACGCCGCCGACGCGCTTGCAGGCCGAGGTCCTTCACGCCCTGCCCACCGCCGGCTCGTTGACCGCACGCGCGGTCCAGCTCAACTCCGGCCTGGTGCTGGAACGCGAAGAAGGTGCGGGTCTGTTTCCCGCCGAGCCGTCGCGCTTCACTTTTCGAGGAGGCTCGTGGACGCAGTCGCGGATCGAGATCGACGGCTTCGACGTCACCGATCCGATCTTCGGCGGCCGACCCCTGGCCTGGGGTGCCTTGGAGCTTGGGGAGGTCGAGGTGAGAACGGACGCGAAGGGCACGGTTCTCCTTCACACCCACCGCGTTTCCGAGGGGCCCCTTCGCACCCGGGTCCTGGTTCAAGGCAACCTCGGGCAGTTCGACTCCAAGGGTGCGGCCACCGACCCGATTCCCTCACTCGCTCGCGGGCATCACCTGTTCAATGGCGTGCTCGGCGCTTCCGGCTTTTCCTCGAGCGGTGCGACGAGCTGGAGCGGCGCCCTCTCCGGCGCCGACGTGTCGCGTTCCGAGCGCGACTCCGACCTGGAGCGGGCCACCGCGAGGCTTGGAGCGGAGAGCCGCTTCAATCACATCCGCGGCGACGACCAGTTTCAAGGGCTGGCCATGTATCAGGGCGCGCGCGGACCTTATGGATTCACCACCGCGGAGACCCGGTCGACCGGTCTCGTCCTCGGCACGGCGTGGGCGCGACGAGATCAACAGGCCAAGAGAACCTTTCCGAGCCTGGGAGCGCAGAGCGAAACCTTTGCCCGATTGACCTACGTTCGCGGAACCGCGACCGATCCGAAGTTCGACTCGGCCCTGCCCTTCGAACGACTGGTGGACGGCCCTCCCAGTCTTCAAGCCCCTTATCTTTCGACCGGTCAGACCTTCAGGCTGGAGGCCGGCCGCCGCGAATGGTCACTCGGTGACGCGATCACCTCGTCGATTCTCCTGCGCGTCAGCCGGTCGCTGAGTCGTCGGGGCTTCTCGCAGACCACCTTCCAGGCCCTTGAAAGTCTCAATCGGACCTCGGCCCGCGAATGGACGTTCGCGGCGACCGCCCCCTCCCGCCTGGCCGAGACTCGGGCTTCACTGGTCGTGGGCCTGGGCTTCGAGTTGTCTGATCGCGCTCGGATGAGCGCCGGCCTCGAGCTTCAGCGCGCCACGGTGGGCGATCGCGACGGAGACCGGTTGCTCACCTCCACGAAGGTTCTCCCCGAACTCCGCTTCGATTGGATCAAGAGCGAGGTCACCCGTCTCTTCGCCGAAGCCTCGATCGGGACGCCTCCCGTGCCCCTCGCCGGTTACGAAGCCGCGACGCGCAACGCTCCCACGATGGTCGCGCGTCTGTGGCGCGACGTGAATCGGGATGGCCTCGCGACTCCATCCGAACTCGGCATCGAGGTCGCCCGCCGAGGCCCCGGTTCCACCACCGTCGATCCTGACCTCGCCCTGCCCACGATGCGACGGGTGATCGTCGGCTTCAACACGAAGGTCTGGGGCCTGTCCATTCGCGCCACCGCGTTCGCGCGCCGCGACCGCGACCTCCTCGAGACCGCCCTCGACCCCCAGGGCTTCGAGGTCGCGCGCACCCGGAGCCTCGCCGATCCCTCGGGCGACATCGTGGGCGCCTCCGACGATCAGGTCCTCCCCATCGTCGAGGAAAGCCTTCGCTCCTTTTCGCAGTCGCAGTTTCTGCTCACCAATCCCGCCGAACATCGGGCCCTCGGCGAAGGCGCCGAACTCGGCTTCGAAACCAATGCGAAGCACGTGCACTGGGGCCTCATCGGCGCCGCCTTCCGCGACTCCGGCCGCGGCGGCAATCGCGGCCTGCGCGTGGCCGAGAACGACTTCGGTGTGGTCGGCGAGAGCTTCGACCGCGGCAACGCCGACACCTACGGGTATGGCCGCCTGTTCTTCGACCGCGCCTACAGCCTGCGCATGTATCTCACCGTGAACGACGTCCGCGGCTTCACCTTCGGCGCCCTGGGCCGGTACGACGATGGCCAGCCCTTCGCCCGCCTGGTGATCCAGAATGACCTGCCTCAAGGCCCCGATTTCGTCCAGGCGATTCCGCGGGGTCGCGCGCGCCTTCACTACACCCTGTCCGTGGACGCGCGTCTCGCCAAGCGCTTCGACCTGGGCGAGGCGAAGGTCGAGATTTCGGCCTCCGTGTTCAACGCCCTCGGCTCTCAGTTCGAAGCCGAGGAGCAGGTGGTGTGGCTCCCCGACTACCGGCGGATCACCATGGTGCAACCGCCGCGTGCCTTCGTGATCGGCGTGCGGATCGAGCGCTGACGTTACCGGCCGGCCTCCAGGCTCGCGATGAGCCTCAGGACCTGTGGATCCCCCGGGCGAAGAGCGCGCAGACGCTCCGCCCATTCGAGGGCCTGGGCCTTTCGTCCGGACTGTTCGTAGAAGATCGCGAGGGCATAGGGCGGGGCGGGATCCCTTGGGTCGAGTCGGTGCGCCTCGAGTAGCTCAGCTTCGGCCGGGCCCTTGCGCCCCATCTGGTCGAGGGCGAGACCGTAGTTGTAGTGCACGTTCGACTGCTTGAGGAGCTTCGCGGCTTTGCCGAGTGCTTCGGTCGCTTCCTCCATCCTCTTGTCTTCCGCGAGAAGCAGGCCCAGTGAATACTGGAGCTCGCCGATGTCGGGCCGGCGGGCGAGGCCCTCGACGAGGACGCGCTCCGCGTCGGCATTGCGGGACAGGCCGGCGTAGAGCTGGGCGAGGTTCGCGCGGGCGGCGGTGAAATCAGGGTCGATCTTCAGGGCTCCAAAGTAGTGCTGTTCGGCCAGATCCCGGCGTCCCGTGTTCTCGTAAACGACGGCGAGGTTGAAGTGCGCGCCGGGCATGTCGAGGGCGAGACTCTGGGCCGCGATGTATTCGCCCAGGGCGGCCTCGAAGGCGGGGATCAAGCCCGCTCCGAGCTGGTCCTTCGGAAGGGCGGAGAGGGTACGCGCCGCGGTGATGCGAACCGCGCGCACGGGATCGGTGAGAAGAGGGCCCAGGGTCTCGACTCGCTGAGCCGCGCTCAACCCCTCCAGGCTCAAGGCGGCAGCGGTGCGGATCTCTGGATCGGCATCGCGCGCCGCCTTCATCCGGGCCGTGGCCCCGACCGTAGGATCGGGGCGCAGCTCCGCGAGCGCGCTCGCGCGCACCACCGCGGGCAGATCGAGCCTCCCGAGAAGGAGAGCCAGAGCCTCCGCGCCTTTGGGGTCGCCCTGGCGGGCCGCGGCGAAGGCCTCTCCGTAATGAGCGCCCTGTTTGCGAACCGGTCCGTACCACTTCACCATCGCTTCGGCCGCCCAGGCCGCCTTCTTCCCGACGTGACAGTTCGTGCACGCGTCCGGGGCGCCGATCTTCGCCGAGAGGTCGGGTCGCGGGATGCGAATGCTGTGATCGGGGCGGCGTTGGATCTGCATGTAGGTGGTCGAGGGCATGTGGCACGAAACGCAGGAGGCCCCGGTCGAGCCCACCTTGTGGAAATGGTGCGACGGCGTGTCGAAGTCTCCGGCGGCGCTCGGGAAGCTCGGATTGGGGTCTTTTCGATGGCACTGGAGGCAGACCTCGTTCCCGGCGAGCCTGGCCTTTCCCGTGTGCGGGTTGTGGCAGTTCGTGCAGGTGACGCCGCGCTGGAACATCCGTGACTGGCGGAACGACGCATCGACATAGACCTCGTCGAGCTGCTGCCCGTCCGCGTGGTAGAGGCCCGGAACGAGAAGGCTCGGGAGGTAATTGTCGAGGAGAGGCTCGCCCGGTGCGGGCGAAGGCGTGAGTTCGCTGCGCCTGGAGTGACAAGGAGCGCACAGCTCGGTCTTGCGGCGCGCATCCGCACCCCGGAAATCCACGGTCAGCCCGTGAGGCTCGCGGGCCGATACGGGCAGGGGCGTGCCCGCCCCACGGAGCGCCGTTTCATACTGAACGTGCCGATCGCCGGGGCCGTGGCAGGCCTGGCAGGAGACGTTGGGCTCGGCCCATTTCGACGCAAAGGTGTCGGCCTTGACGTCGTAGCCTTTTTGAAAGCCGGTGGTGTGACAGACGAGGCACATCGTGTTCGCGGTTTGGTACCGGCCGGTCCAGTGCAGGATGTCGCCGGGCGGCAGGGTCTCGTTGGGAAGCAGGTGAAACCAGCGTTTCTTCGGCGAATCCCAGGCGATGCCGAGAGGCTGAAGGCGGCCGCCCGGGAGTTCCAGCAGGTATTGCTGAAGGGGCTCGAGGCCGAAGGTGTACTTCACCTGGAAGTCCGCCACCTTCCCATCGGGGCCCTCGGTGTTGACGAAGAAGGAATCGCCCTTCTTGAAGAATCGCGAGGTCACTCCCCGATGGGTGAACGTCCGATCCTGGAAATCTCCGCGAACCGTGCGGAGGGTGGGCTCGGCCATGGCGAGGGCGTGATGGGAGTCCTGCCACTGACGCGCCTGATCCTCGTGGCAGCTCCGGCAGGCTCGGTCGTCCACGTACTTCGCGGGAGCCGAAGGGCCGGGCGGTCGCGCCGGAGTCTCCGTCCCGCGACGCAGTGAGAGAAGTGCGGCCGCCGAAATCGCCACGAGCACGGCGAAGGCGCCGAACACCCAGGCCGACGGCCGCCTTGGGGGCCGAGTCACGGAGGTCTTAGCGACCGATGGCCGCCCCGTCGAGCGCGCGGCGATCCGTGGCGCCTTCGACGACTTTGTCCGTCTTGTTCCACACGATCCCCTGGGCCACCCCCTGAGGGTACGGGCTCTCGATCAGGGTGTGACCCCTCTGCTTCAACAGCGCCGCCGTGTCGGGAGAGATGCCGTTCTTCTCGAAGGCGATCCGGTCAGGCAGCCACTGATGATGGAAGCGGGGGAAGTCGACCGCGTCCTGGATGTTCATGCCGAAGTCGACCACGTTGAGAATGGTGAGCAGGACGGTGTTGATGATGGTGCGACCGCCCGGTGAGCCGATCACCATGAAGAGCTCGCCGTCTTTGGCGAGGATGGTGGGGGACATCGACGACAGCATCCGTTTGCCCGGCTGGGCGAGGTTGGGCTCGGTTCCGATCAGGCCCTTTTCGTCGGTGAGCCCCGGACCCGCGTTGAAGTCGCCCATTTCGTTGTTGAGGAGGAAGCCCGCACCCGGCACCACGATCTTCGAGCCATACCCGTCTTCGAGGGTGTAGGTGAGGGAGACCGCGTTCTGATCGCGGTCGACCACGGAGAGGTGAGTGGTCTCCTGGCTCTCGGCCGGCCATTCGAAGGTCGCGGGCGCCGAGACCGAGGCCTTGTCCTCGCGGATGGTCTTGCGCAGGTTTTCCGCGTAGCCCTTCGAGGTGAGGCGGCCGAGCGGCATGGAGGCATTGAAGTCCGGGTCGCCGAGGTAGCGGGCGCGGTCGGCGAAGGCGCGGCGCATGGCCTCGGTGATGCGATGGATCGTGGCCGCCGAGCGGGGCCCGTCTTTGGCGAGGTCGTAACCCTCGAGGATGTTCAGCATTTCGATCACGCCGATGCCGCCCGAACTGATGGGCGGCATGCCGATCACCTCGTAACCGCGATAGAGGCCGGTGACCGCGGGCCGTTTCTTTGCCGCGTAGTTCTTGAGGTCGGCCTCGGTGATGAGACCGCCGTTCGCCTTCATCTCTTTGGCGATGAGGCGTGCGGTCTGACCTTCGTAGAAGCCGTCC
>CAZYEA010000044.1:0-6570 GCA_964646485.1 uncultured Acidobacteriota bacterium | reverse complement strand
CATCTCGTAGGGCACGCCCTTGCGCGAGAACTGCTCCACCGAGGCCGGGTATTTCTTCATCTCCGGCAGCACGCTCTTGAGCGACCGCGCGAGGCCATCCGTGACGATGAAACCTTCGCGGGCGAGGACCACCGCGGGATCGACGAGACGCCGCCAGGGCAGCTTCTGGGACCCGAGATCCCGCCACGCGGCATAGAGCCCGGCCACGGTTCCGGGCACACCCACGGAGAGATGGGAGTTGTGATGGAGGTCGGCGTTGTAGACGCCGTCCTTCAGGAACATCGAAGGGCCGGCGAGGGCGGGTGCGGTCTCACGGAAGTCGTACGTGGTGGCCGAGCCGTTCGCCCTGCGGCTCACCAGGAAACCGCCTCCTCCGATATTGCCGGCGGTCGGATGAACCACCGCGAGGGCGAACGCGGTCGCGACCGCCGCATCGACCGCGTTTCCGCCGTCCCACAGCACGTCGGCTCCCACCTGGGAGGCGATGAACGATTGGGAGGCGACCATGCCGTTCTTCGCCCGGACCGGTTGGGCCGCCCACGCGGACGAGGGCAGCGTTCCAATCGCCAGAACGAAGGCGGTCAGGAGCGAAAAGGGTCGGGAAATGCGCATGTGGTCAACGTCCTCCTGGGAGGGCTCATCTTAAGGGGAACCTCCGTGGCGCAGGCATCGCGCGTGCTTTACCATGCACCCGCGCGATGAAGGCCCTCTTTTCTCTGTCTCTTCTCCTTGTCTCACTCAGCGGCCTCCCCGCGGCGGCGCCGGCCCAGGAACCGCCTGCCGCCCAATGGCTTCGACTCGATCCCCTTCCGGGCGAGATGAAGCTCACTCCGAGAGAGAGCTTCGAAGGCGTTCCCCCCCGCTTCGTGCTTCTCACCGACGGGTCCGTCTTCGTGGGCGGGCGACGCGACCTCCTCCGTGGCTTTCTCGACAAAGGTGAGATGCAGTCGCTGTCGATCCGCCTGGATGTGGCCCGCAAGGCCCACCAGAAAGCGGGTGCCCCCGCCACCCTGGTCGTAGGCGAAGGCCCGGCCCTGTTTCGTTTCTCGGTTCTGCTCGGCGCTCCCCTCCAGGTCGTGGTGATGGGGAAGATCCCGCCCCAGGGAAGCCCCGCCCTTCCTCCCCTGGCCGATTTCATCCGGCGGCTCGACGGATTCCGCCATCCTTCCCTCAAGCCCTGGGACGCTGACCGCTTCGTGATGTTCGTTCGCGAGAAGGCGTTGCCGGGCGGTTGCCGAAACGCCCGGGGCCTTCCCGCACTTGCCCAGGCCGTCTCCGCGGACACCGTA
Organism: uncultured Acidobacteriota bacterium; assembly: GCA_964646485.1. Classification (GTDB taxonomy): domain Bacteria; phylum Acidobacteriota; class Vicinamibacteria; order Fen-336; family JAGNNV01; genus JAGNNV01. Next base: position 5,281 of record CAZYEA010000044.1, on the reverse strand, counting down.
GTCCCCGAGACCCTCACCCGCGGATTCCCGACCGGCCCCGACATGTCCCAGGTGTGCGACGGAGTCAGGCGCTACACCGTGGTGTTCCAGCCCCTCGTCCCCGGCGGACGGGACTGAAGGAAAGCAAGGAGTCTTCCCCCATGGCCGTCTCCCCGGTCGTCATCTGCATCGTCATGCTCGTGGCCTCGAACGTCTTCATGACCTTCGCCTGGTACGGGCACCTCAAGACCCTGGCCGACCGGCCCTGGTACGTGGCGGTCCTGGCGAGCTGGGGCATAGCCTTCTTCGAGTACATCCTGATGGTGCCCGCGAACCGCATCGGCTTTGAGCGCCTCACCCTGCCCGAACTGAAGATCATCCAGGAGGTCGTGACCCTTTCCGTGTTCGTGCCCTTCTCGGTGCTCGTCATGAAACAGGGCTTCCGGCTCGATTTCCTCTGGGCCGGCCTGTGCCTGCTGGGCGCCGTCTACTTCACGTTTCGCGGCTAGTGGCGATGACCACGCTGCACGCGAGTGCCGGCATCCTCACCGTCCTCGCCTTCTGGACGCTTTGGTACTTTCTCGACCCTCCCTTGCGGCCGGACGGAGTCTCCTGGCCGCGCCTCCTGGCCTGGATCTTTACACCGCTCGCCATGTACGTGGTGCTGTACCGGCATCGCGAGCCCCCGTCCAACGCCGGATCGCCGGTGGGAAAGGAGGGTGTGGTCGTGGAGGCTTCGCCCCTCGAAGTGGAGGTCTTCGGATCTTTCTGGCACGCCCGCTGCGCGTCCCCGGGCGACCTGCGCCGGGGCGACCGCGTGCGCGTGATCCGGCGGGACGGCCTGAGCCTGGTGGTCGAGCGTCTTTCCTGATCGGCCCCGCTTACAATCGCCCTTCCGATGACCCGCGCCCAGGTTCTCCAGGTGGCCGATCGCGACGAGCAGGCCCTCGTCCAGGCCATCGACTTCGACCGCCTGCCTCGCCACGTCGCCATCATCATGGATGGGAACGGGCGCTGGGCGAAGTCTCGCTTCCTGCCCCGGCTCGAGGGTCATCGGGCCGGGGTCGAATCCGTCCGCTCCGTGGTTGAAACCGCGGCCCGCCTCGGCCTCGAGGCGCTCACCGTGTACGCCTTCTCCACCGAGAACTGGAAGCGGCCCACCGATGAGGTCTCGGGCCTCATGGGACTTTTGAAGCTCTACATTCGCCGCGAGTTGAAAACTCTCCAGGACAACAACATCAGGTTCGGGGTGGTCGGCGGACTCGACGGCCTTCCCAAGGATGTGCAGGAAGAACTCGGGCGGGGCATCCGGGAGACCGCTCCCATGACCGGACTGCAGTTTTCCCTCGCCCTCAACTACTCGGGCCGATCCGAGATCACCGATGTGGTGAAGCGCATAGCCTGCGAGGTGAAGGCGGGAACCCTCGACCCGGCGTCGATCGATGAGTCCGCCATCGAACGCCGCCTCTTCACCGCGCACCTGCCCGAGCCCGACCTCCTGATCCGCACCAGCGGAGAACTGCGCGTGTCGAACTTCCTGCTCTGGCAGATCGCCTATGCGGAGATCTGGGTGACCGAGGTGCTGTGGCCCGACTTTCGCCGCCGCCACCTCCTTCAGGCCATCGCTGACTTCCAGAAGCGGGAGCGCCGCTACGGCGGCATCGCCGCCGCCACGAGCCGGGCGTGAGCCTGTTCTCGTCGAACCTGTTCCTCCGGGTGGCGACCGCGGTGGTGGTCCTGCCCCTGGTGGTCGCGGCCATTGCGCTGTTTCCCCTGCGTGGCCCCTGGATCCTTGCCGCGATCCTCTGCGTTTTGGGGATGAGCGAAGCGCACACCCTTCTGGCCCGGGCCTCCCTGCACGCGTCGCACATCTCCTTCCTCCCCGGCATCGCCCTGTTCTTCGAGATGGCGGGGACGCCCGATGCGGCCCGGGCCTTTCCGATCTCCGGCCTGCCCGTGGTGGCGGTGGTGGCGGCGGCTATCGTCGCGGTGTCGCGCGCCGACCGTTTCGGCATTCCCACCATCGCCGCCGAGGGCGCCGGGGCGCTCATCGGCCTCCTCATCGGCCTGGGTGCGGGGTCGTTCGCCGGTCTCGCGAGCCTGTCCCCGGTCGAAGAGGGCACGTCGAGGATCGCCCTGCTGCTCGCGGTGGTGATTTCATCCGACGTCTTCGCCTATTTCACCGGCCACGCCATCGGCCGGCACAAGCTCGCTCCCGTGGTCTCGCCCGGCAAGACCATCGAAGGCGCGATCGGCGGCCTGCTGGGCGCGGCACTTGCGAGTGCCGTGATCGCCACCCAGCTCTTCAAAGACCAGTCCGTGGGCCTGGTGGTGACGATGGGCGTGCTGGTCGCCATCGCGGGCATCGCCGGCGATCTGCTGGAAAGCCTGTTCAAGCGCTATGTCGGGGCCAAAGACTCGGGCACGCTCTTCCCCGGGCATGGGGGAGCCCTCGATCGGATGGATGCCTTCATCCTCGCCGCACCCCTGCTCTACGCGTTCTTCCGCACCGTTTCCTGAAGGGAGTCGGGAAGTGCTTTCGCGAGAGCGCGCCGCCTTCCTATTGCGCGAACAGGGCAAGACCTGCGCGGCGTTCGGCTCGCTTCTTTACGGCGATCTCCTGGAGCACGCCGCCCGTGATGTCGAGGGCGGCGGCGATGCGTTCTTCGACCTCCTGACGCCGCACGACGCTCCGAGCTCGCGGTCCGGCGCGCTCGCGCTGCGGCTGATGGCGGCGGTCCACCGGCTGGTGTTGACCGGCGAGGCGCCGGCGCTCTTACCGCACTACCCGAGCGTGGGCGGGAGCGAGCCGGACGCGTGGCCGGCGTTCCAGCGCGTGGTCATCGAGCAGCAGCAGCGCCTGGTCTCCCTGGTCGCGCTGCCGTGCCAGACCAACGAGGTGGGGCGAGCCGCGGCGCTCGCGTTCGGCTTTCTCGAGGTTGCGGCGGCGACCGCGCTGCCCCTGCGGCTGCTCGAAGTCGGCGCGAGCGCCGGGCTCAACCTGCGTTTCGACCAGTATCGCTATGGGGGCGGCGGCGCTTCGTGGGGACCGCCCGAAAGCCCGGTGGACCTGGTCGGCTTGTGGCAGGAATCGCCGCCGGCGCTCCCCGAGATCGGTGTGGCCGAACGCAGCGGCTGCGATCCGCGCCCCGTGGATCCCGCAACTCCCGACGGCCGGCTCTCGCTCGAGGCCTCGATCTGGGCCGACCAGACCGCGCGCTTCGCCCGGCTGCGGGGCGCGCTCGAGGTCGCGCGCCGCATCCCGGCGCGGGTGGAGCAGGAGTCGGTGGACCTCTGGCTTCCGCGCCAGCTCGCCACCCCGCGGCCGGGGCTTGCGAGTGTCGTCTATCACTCGATCGTGCAGGAATACTTCAGCGACGCGGTGCGGGCCGCGTTCCTGGCGTGCCTCGTCGAGGCGGGCGCGCGCGCGACGGCGGAAGCCCCTCTCTTCTGGGTGCGGCTCGAGCCGGTCTCGGACCCGGAGCTTCGCTACGCGGTCACGCTCACGAGCTGGCCGGGCGGAGCGGAGAGGGTCGTCGCATGGTCCGGACCGCACGGCAGCGACGTGCGGCTGCTCTGAGCGCTCCCTGACCCGAGCTCCACTGCTCTTCTGAGCCGTTCCAACCGGGTCGAACGCGTAAGATCGAAAGCCCCCTCGCTTCAGAGGGAGTTCTTTAGAGGTATGGAATGGACTTCGAACTGAGCGCGGATCAGCGTCTCCTCAAGAAAACGGTCCGCGACTTCGCCGAGAAGGAATTGAAGCCCTTTTCCCGGGCGTGGGACGAGGCGCAGCAGTTTCCCCGCGACATCTTCACGAAGCTTGGCGAGCTGGGCCTGCTCGCGGTCGTCTTTCCCGAGGAATACGGCGGCTCGGGCATGTCCACGGTGGACTACACCATCGTCATCGAGGAACTGGCGCGCGTCGACGCGGGCGTAGCTCTCTCCACCGCCGCCCACAACTCGCTGTCTTCCGGCCACATCTTCCTCGCGGGCAGCGAGGAGCAGAAAAAGAAGTACCTTCCCAAGCTCGCCACCGGCGAGTTCGTGGGGGCCTGGGGTCTCACCGAGAACAGCGCGGGCTCAGACGCTGGAGGCACCCGGACCACCGCGGTCAAGGACGGCGATTCCTGGGTTCTGAACGGCTCGAAGACCTTCATCACCAACGCGAGCTTCGCCGAGGTCGCGGTCATCATGGCCGTGACCGACAAGACGAAGGGGAACAAGGGCATCTCCGCGTTCCTGGTGGACAAGGGCACGAAGGGGTTCCGTCCGGGCAAGAAGGAAGACAAGCTGGGCGTCCGTTCCTCCGACACCTCGGAGCTGATCCTCGAAGACTGCCGCATCCCCGCCTCCAACCTGCTCGGTGAACTCAATCGGGGCTTCATCGACACCCTCAAGATCCTCGACCGCGGACGCATCGGCATCGCCGCGTTCTCGATCGGCATCGCCCAGGGCGCTTTCGAAGCGGCGGTCTCCTACGCGAAGGGGCGCAAACAGTTCAACCAGGCCATCGCCGAATTCCAGGCCGTCCAGTTCAAGCTCTCGGAGATGGCGACGAAGATCGACGCGGCCCGGCTCCTCGCGGTGCGGGCGGCGTCGTTGCGCGACGCGGGCAAGGAGCACAAGACCGAATCGGCCATGGCCAAGCTCTTCGCGAGCGAGATGGCGGTGGAGGTGGCGCTGGAAGCCATCCAGATCCACGGCGGCTACGGCTTCGTGAAGGACTACCCGGTGGAACGCGCCCTGCGCGATTCCAAGCTCGGCACCATCGGCGAAGGCACGAGCGAGATCCAGAAGCTCGTGATCGCGCGCTCCCTCCTGGCGTAAGGTCGGTTCGTCCGACCAGGCCCGAAGACGCATGAAGCTTCCCGAAGACAAGGACATCCTGCGCGGCGATATCCGCGCGGTGGCGCGGGCCATCCGCGCGGTGGAAGACGGCTGGCCGGGCTCCCGGGCCCTGCTGGCCCGCCTCTTTCCCCACGCCGGCCGCGCCCTGACTCTCGGGATCACCGGGCCGCCGGGGGCGGGGAAGTCGACGCTCGTCGACCGCCTGACCACCCACTTCCGCAAGGCGGGGAAGACCGTGGGGGTGGTGGCCGTCGATCCCACCTCTCCCTTCTCGGGCGGCGCCATCCTGGGCGACCGCATCCGCATGCAGAACCACGCCACCGACGACGGCGTCTTCATCCGGTCGATGGCCACGCGCGGCGCGCTCGGCGGGCTCACCGCCACCACGGCGGCGGCGCTGCTCGTGCTCGACGCGTCCTCCAAGGACATCCTGATGGTGGAGACCGTGGGGGTG
>CAZYEA010000043.1:837-21835 GCA_964646485.1 uncultured Acidobacteriota bacterium | reverse complement strand
ACCATGCGATCGGGGTAGGGTGAGTTCCTGATCGCGGCGATGCTCTGCCTGAGCTTCTCGCCGGAGCCGCCGGAGAGGTTCACCAGGACGCGCAGGTTCAGCTTGTCCATGGCCGCGACCACCTCCTTGTAGCGCTCGGGGCTGATCGGTGCGGGCTGGTGAGAGTGGATATCGACCACCGGGTACTTCGCGCGAGGCGTCGGATGCTCCGCCACGATCAGCCGCGACTTCGGCTTGTACTCGGTGATGGAGGGCGCCGGCCACTCGGGCGTCCGCCCGTCGCCGGGGCGGCGGTTGGCGTTTTGCCCCTGGGCCGGCGGGACCTCTTGGGCCTGGGCGAGTCCCAGGCCCAGGGTCAGCGCCGCGAGCGCCGTGAAAGCGAAGCCCGCTCTTGTCTTGGTGGTCATGATCGATCTCCTTGATGAATGGTGCGTGTCGTCCCCGACCGCTCTGTCCTGGGCTTTGCCTCGACTCAGGCCGCCGCCAGTTCGCGTTCCTCGCGTCGTCGGTTCGACCGCGAGCGCAGCCTCTCCATGGTGAGATAGAAGATCGGGGTCAGGTACAGGGTGAGAAACTGCGAGAAGAGCAGCCCGCCCACCACCGCGAGCCCCAGGGGCCTCCGTGATTCCGCCCCCGCCCCGATCCCGAGAGCGATGGGCAGAGTGCCGGCGAGCGCGCACATGGTGGTCATCATGATGGGGCGGAAGCGGACGAGACAGCCTTCGAAGATCGCTTCCCGGGCTTCCATGCCGCGCCGCTGCGCCTCGATCGCGAAGTCGATCATCATGATCGCGTTCTTCTTCACGATGCCCACGAGCATGATCACGCCCACGAACGAGTAGATGTTGAGATCCTCGCCGAAGAGGGACAAGGTCACGAGGGCCCCGAAGCCCGCGGCGGGCAGCCCCGAGAGAATGGTGATCGGGTGGATGAAACTCTCGTAGAGGATGCCGAGCACGATGTAGATCACCACGATGGCGAGGAGGAGCAGCCACCCGAGGCCGCGCATCGAGGATTCGAAGGCCTGAGCCGCGCCCTGGAAGCTCGTGCTGATCGAGGGCGGCAGGATCTCCTTGGCCGCCGCGTTCACCCGATCGAGCCCTTCGCCGAGGGAGGTCCCCGGCTTCAGGTTGAAAGAGAGGGTCACCGCGGGGAGCTGACCGAGGTGGTTCACGAGCAGGGGAGAAACCTTGCGACTGAGCTTCGCCACGGCATCGAGCGGGACGAGAGCGCCGCTCGACGAGCGGATGTGGAGCAACGGCATGGTGCCTGGATCACGCTGGAACTCGGGGAGGAGTTCGGTGATGACGCGATACTGATTGTCCGGCGCGTAGATGGTCGACACCTGCCGCGTGCCATAGGCGGTGTAGAGGGCATCTTCGACCTGTTGGGCGGTGACCCCCAGAGCGACCGCGCGGTCGCGGTCGATCTCGACGTGGATCTGAGGGCTCTTGATCTGCAGGTCGCTGGTCACGTCGTCGAGGCCGGGCAGGGTGCGCATCTTCTGTTCGAGGAGGGGAGCCACCTGGTACAGCTCTCCGGTGTCGGAGCCTTGAAGGGTGATCTGGTACAGGCTCTTGGTGGCGAGGCCGCCGATGCGGATGGGAGGCAGGATCTGGGGGAAGACCCTGATCCCCGAAACCGCGGCGAACTTCGGCCGGAGGTTTTCCACGATCTGCTGCGCCGAGGGCCGCTCGTGACGCGGGGCGAGGCGGGTGAACAGGCGCCCCGAGTTCATGGTGTTGGTGCTGCCCGAGGCGCCGATGCTGGAGTTGAAAGCCGCGATGCCGGGCTCGTTCACCAGGATGTCCGAAAGCTTCTTCTGGAGAGCGGCCATGGCGTCGAAGGAGACGCCCTGTGCCGCCTCCGCGTAGATGAGGATCTGGCCGATGTCCTCGGTAGGCAGGAAACCCTTCGGCATGCGGGCGAAGAGCAGGCCCGTGGCGGCGAGGATGACGAGGGCCACGGCAAGAACGGCGCGCGGAAAGTCGAGGACGCGCCTCAAGGAGCTTTCATAGACCGCCCTCACCGCCTCGAACAGCCGGCCTCCGTGATGATCGTGCTTCTTCCCCTCGGGCTGGGCCTTGAGGAACCGGCTGCACAGCATGGGGGTGAGGGTCAAGGAGACGAAGCCCGAGACGAGGATGGCGGCGCTGATGGTCACCGCGAACTCGTGGAGCAGACGGCCGAGCAGGCCGCCCATGAAGAGGACGGGGAGGAAGACCGCGACCAGGGAGATCGTCATCGAGAGAATGGTGAACGAGACTTCCTTCGAGCCCTTGAAGGCGGCGTCCATGGGCGACTCCCCGTCCTCGATGTGCCGGACGATGTTCTCGAGCATGACGATCGCGTCGTCCACCACGAAGCCGACGCTCAGGGTGAGGGCCATGAGCGAGAGGTTGTCGAGGGAATAGCCGAGCAGGTACATGGCGAAGAAGGTACCTACGATGGCCATGGGCAGGGCCAGGCTCGGGATGATGGTGGCGGGGAGGTTGTGGAGGAAGAGGAAGATCACCAGGATGACGAGAGCCACGGTGAGCATCAGGGTGAACTTGACGTCGTTCACCGACTCCTTGATGGGGACGGAGCGGTCGAACATGACGTCGAGCTCGACCGAGGCGGGGAGCTGCTCGCGGAAACGCGGCAGCAGGTCGCGGATCGCCTGCACCACCGCGACGGTGTTGGCTCCGGGCTGGCGCTGGATGGTGAGGGTGATGGCGCGCTCGAGGCCGTGCTCGGTGTTGAACCAGCTCGCGACCTTGTCGTTCTCCACCGCGTCCACGACCCGCCCCAGCTCCTCCAGCCGAACCGGCCCCCCGTTGCGATAGGCGACCACCAGGGGGCGGTAGGCCGCGGCGTTCGTGAGTTGGCCATTGGCCTCGACGGTGAGGGCCTCGTGGGTCCCCGAAAGGGTCCCCGTGGGCAGGTTCACGTTGCCCCGCTGGATGGCGGTCGTGACCTCGTCGATGCCGAGGCCGCGGCTTGCGAGCTCGGAAGGATCGAGCTGGACCCGCACCGCGTATTTCTGCGAACCGATCACACCCACCTGGGCGACCCCGCTGATCATCGACACCCGTTGCGCGATCAGGGTCTGCGCGTAGTTGTCGACCTCGGAGAGCGGCAGGGTCGCGGAGTGGATGCTCATGAACATGACCGGCTGGTCGGCGGGGTTCACCTTCTGATACGAAGGAGGTGTGGTCATGGTGGGCGGAAGTTGCGAGGAGGCCTTGCCGATCGCGGCCTGCACGTCCTGGCCCGCGGCGTCGATATTGCGGTCGAGGGCGAACTGAAGGGTGATCTGGGTGAGGCCGAGCGCGTTGATCGAGTTCATCGAATCGAGGCCGGCGATGGTCGAGAACTGCTTCTCGAGAGGCGTCGCCACCGAGGCGGCCATGGTGTCGGGGTTCGCCCCGGGCAGGACCGCGGTCACGGAAATGGTGGGGAAGTCGACGTTGGGCAGATCGCTCACCGGCAGCAGCCGGTAGCCCGCGATCCCCGAGAAGAGGATGGCGGCCATGACCAGGGTGGTGGCGACCGGCCGCCTTATGAAGACGCCCGTGAGATTCATGACGCGGGCCCCGCGGGCTTGCTCTCCACCTTCGCTCCGATGGTGAGGCGGACCTGTCCGTCGACCACGACCGTCTCCCCCGGCAGCACGCCCTTCTCCACCAGGGTCTGGCCCTGGCGCGAGGGACCGATGGTCACCGGTCTCGCCTCCACCGTCTGGTCCTGCTTGACCACGAAGATGAAAGGTCCGCTCTGGCCATCCTGGACCGACGGGGAGGGGACCACGGTCGCCGCGGTGCGCACCGCGAGCACCATCAGCACGTCCACGAATTGCCCCGGCCAGAGTCGGCGCGAGGCGTTTTCGAACCGCGCCTTCAGCTTCACGCTGCCGGTCGCGCGGTCGATGGCGTTGTCGACGAAGCGTAGGGTGCCCTTCACCGCCTCGCTCCCGTCGCCCCGCCGGCTGGCTTCCACTTCGAGGCGGCGGGCCTCGCGGATCTCCGCGAAGCGCGGCTCGGGAACTGTGAAGGTCACGTCCACGGGAGCGATCTGGTGGATGACCACGAGCGGATTGGGATCGAGCGCGCGCACCAGATTTCCGGCTTTCACCAGAACCATCCCCGTGCGTCCTTTGAGGGGCGAGCGGATCGAGCAGTAATCGAGGCGGAGCCTGGCGTTTTGGACCGCGGCTTCGTCGGCCTTGACCTGGGCAGCGAGCGCGCGCGCGGTGGCCGCCGCCTTGTCGTTCACGTCGATGGCGATGACGCCCTGGGCGAAGAGATCGGCCGCGCGCTTCTGGTCGGCGTCCGCGTTCTGCGCCTGCGCGCGATCCCTGGCCAGATTCGCCTCGGCCGCCGCCAGCGCCGCCTGATACGGCCGGGCATCGACGGTGAAGAGAAGGTCGCCCGTGTTCACGTCCTGGCCTTCCACGAAGTGGACCGACTCGATCGCTCCGTCGACCTGCGGTCGGACCTCGACGGTCCAGGGCGACTCGACCGAACCCACCGCGCGCAGCTCAATGGGGAAGTCGGCTTTCCTCGCCTCGGCCACGGTGACGGGCACTGCCGCGGGCGCCGCCGATTTCACCTCGGCGCCCCGGCACGACGCGAGAGTTGCCGCGAGCACGACAGAGACGAAGCGGGCGGAAGGGGGCGAGGTTCGCGTCATCATCATTGAGCCGGTGATGCTAACTGCGAGGGCCGAATCGGCCGGGAGGGTCCGGCGCGAAACGAAATCGGGGTTGCGTCCCTGATTCCAAGGGTTGGGGGTCTGGGACCGGCTCGGGCCTCGGCCGAATAGAATCGCCGGACGCGTTCCCCCGTTTCTTCCTGTCCGAGGAGATTTCCCCCGATGCTTGCGAGCCTGGTTCTTGGCCTTGCCCTGAACGCCCCCCGCGTTCTCGACCCCGCCACCGCGTATGACCCGAAGATCCCCACGATCAGGCAGGTCCTCGGCTACGACCATGGCGACGAGATCACTTCGCCCGAGAACGTCCCCATCTACCTGAAGGCGCTGGCCGCGGCCGCTCCCGAGCGGACCCGGCTGGTCGAGTACGCGCGTTCCTGGGAAGGCCGGCCGCTGTGGATCTTCGTGATCGGCTCGGCCGAACGCATGGCGAAGCTCGATTCGATCAAGGCCGGGCTCAAGAAACTTGCGGATCCGCGCACGACCTCGCTCGGGGAGCGCGATGAGCTGATCAGGACTCTGCCCGTCTCGGTGTGGCTCCTCCACGGCGTCCATGGAAACGAGATCTCGTCCACCGACGCCTCGCTCGCCGAGGCGTATCACCTGCTCGCCGCGAAGAACGACGCGGGCGTCGACGCCATTCTCGGGAACGCCATCGTGGTCATCGACCCCATGGAGAATCCCGACGGCCGCGCGCGCTTCCTCTTCCAGAATCTTCAGGGCCGCGCGGCCACCCCCGATCCTGAACCCATCTCGGCCGAGCACGACGAGCCCTGGCCCGGCGGCCGCTCGAATCACTATCTCTTCGACATGAACCGCGACTGGTTCTCTCTCTCGCAGCCTGAAACCATCGGCCGCATCGCGGTGCACCAGGAGTTCTTTCCCCAGGTCTCGGTGGATCTTCACGAGATGGGCGGCAACGGCACTTACTACTTCGCTCCGCCCGCCGATCCCATCAACCCCTTCGTCCCGAAGGATCAGCGCGACTGGTTCGAGGTCTTCGGAAAGAACAACGCCGCGCGCTTCGATGAGCGGGGCTTCGCCTTCTTCATTCGCGAGAACTACGACTCGTTCTACCCGGGTTACGGCGAGAGCTGGCCGATCTTCAACGGTGCCATCGGCATGACCTACGAACAAGCCTCGGCCCGCGCCCTCGCCTGGAAGCGCGATGACGGCCTGCTCCTGACCTTCAAGGACGGCGTCCTCCATCACTTCACCTCGGCCATCCAGACCGCGCGCACCGCGGCCGAGAATCGCGAGAAGCTCCTCCGTTACTACTCCGGCTACCGCCAGTCCGCGATCGACGAAGGGAAGAAGGGCACGGTGGAGTACGCCCTCGTGCCCGGCGTCGATCCCTCGCGCGCGGAGCGTCTCGCGCGCCTGCTCGTCCGTCAGGGCATCGAGGTCCGTGAGACCACGGAGGCGGTGAAGGTCGGCATGCGGAACGCCCCCGCGGGCTCGTATCTCATCTCCGCGGCCCAGCCGACCGGCCGCCTCATTCGAAATCTGCTCGAGGTCAACGTCGACCAGGACGCCGCTTTCGTGAAGAAGCAGGATGAGCGGCGCAAGAAGCGGCAGGGCGATCAGATCTACGACGTGACCGCGTGGAGTCTGCCCCTCGCCTTCGGCGTCGAGTGTGTGCCGTCGCCCCTGGCGCTTGCGGTGAAGTCCCAGCCCCTCGCCGGGGTCGCGACCGCGGCCGCGACCACGCTGCCCGCCGCCAAGGTCGCCTATCTCCTGCCCTGGGGCTTCAACGCCGCGGCCGCGGTCGCCGAGGCCCTGCAGGCGGGAATCCGCGTGCGTGTGGCCGGCGACATCATCAAGCTCAACGGCGCCACCTTCCCGACCGGAACCGCCATCTTCCGCACCTCCGAGAACGAGGACCTCTCCGCCCGTCTCGGCGCCATCGCCGCGAAGCACAACGTCAGGCCGGTGGGCACGGACACCGCTTTCGTCGACGTGGGCGGGATCTCTCTGGGGAGCAGCGACGTGGCGAACATGAAGAGCCCGCGCGTTCTGCTCATGTGGGACGCGCCGACCTCCAGCCTCTCCGCGGGCTGGGCGCGCTTCGCCCTGGAGCGGCGCATCGGCGTTCGCACCACGGCGGTGCGAGTGAGTTCGTTCCGACGGGCGAACCTCAACGATTACGACGTGGTGGTCATGCCCTCGGGCGACTACTCGACCCTGGGGGACGATGGCGTCAAGCGCCTGAAAGACTGGGTGCGCGCGGGCGGCACGGTGGTGACTCTGGGCGAGGCCTCGCGCTGGGCCGCGAAGGAGAAGGTGGCGCTCATCGACACGCGCACCGAGAATCGCGACGGGACGCCCGAGAAGGACGCTCCCGCGACCGACGCGGACAAGAAGAAGGTCGATGCCACCAAGCCCTTCGACTACGAGAAGGCGGTGCAGCCGGATCGGGAGGCCCCCGAGAACACTCCGGGCTCCTACCTCCGCATGATGCTGGACCCCGAGCACTGGCTCTCGGCGGGCACCGACTTCGAGATGGGCGTCCTCGTGGAGAGCCGGCGGATCTTCACCCCCATCACCCTCGACAAGGGCACGAACGTCGGGGTCTATGCGAAGAAAGACAGGCTCAGGATGTCCGGCCTCGTCTGGGACGAGGCCCAGACCGCCCTCGCCCAGAAGGCGTACCTCGTTCACCAGGCGTCGGGGGCCGGGCACGTGATCGCCTTCGCCGAAGAGCCGAACTATCGCGCGTACACCGAGGGCACGATGCTTCTCTTTGCGAACGCGGTGCTGCTGGGGCCGGCGTTCTAAGGATCATGCGCGCGGTCGTTCCCGATTCGGCCTTCGAGTGGAAGGCCGTGCGCGCCTCCGGGCCCGGGGGACAGAACGTCAACAAGGTCGCGTCCAAGGTTGAGCTGCGCGTCGACCTCCAGCAGATCGCCGGACTGGATGAAGGGGCGCGGGCGCGCCTCGCCGCCCTCACCGCCTCCCGTCTCGACGCGGCCGGGCGGGTTCTCATCACGAGTCAGCTCACCCGGGACCAGGGACGGAATCTCGAAGACGCCAAACAGAAGATGCGCGACCTCGTGACCCAGGCCCTGGTGGTTCCAAAGCGACGACGTCCCACCAGGCCGAGCCGCGCCGCGAAGGCGCGTCGGGTGGACGCGAAGAAGCTCGACGCGCGGCGCAAGGCGAATCGCGGCCGCGCCTCATTCGACGAATAGGCGAGGCTTCCCGCCCCGGGGCCGCCTGGGTCCCATCTACAATCCGCCGCATGTTCTTTGAACTGAACGACCCCTCGATCCTCCGCACCCAGGCCTTCGTGGGTGGGCGATGGACCGGCGCCGAGTCCGGCGCCGTGACCACGATCAACAACCCGGCCACCGGGAAGCAGATCGTCATGATCCCCAACGTCGGCGCTCCGGAGACGCGCCGCGCCATCGACGCCGCCCACACCGCCCTTCCCGCCTGGAGAGGCCGGACCGCGAAGGAGCGTTCGCAGCTCCTGCGGCGCTGGTTCGACCTCATCATGGCGAACCAGAACGACCTCGCCCTCATCCTCACCAGCGAGCAGGGCAAGCCGCTCCCCGAGGCGAAGGGCGAAATCGCCTACGGCGCATCGTTCGTGGAGTGGTTCGCCGAGGAGGCGAAGCGGGTCTACGGCGAGACCATTCCCTCGACCGCGGCCGACAAGCGCATCACGGTGACCCGGGAACCGGTGGGCGTGTGCGCCGCGATCACGCCCTGGAACTTCCCGAACGCCATGGTGACGCGTAAGGTGGCGCCCGCCCTCGCCGCCGGCTGCACCATGGTTTTGAAGCCGGCGCCGCAGACTCCGCTCTCTGCCCTGGCACTCGCCGCCCTCGCCGAACGCGCGGGCATCCCCGCGGGCGTCTTCAACGTGGTCACGGGCGACGCCGCGCCGATCGGCGCAGAGCTGACTTCGAATCCGAAGGTGCGCATGCTGACCTTCACCGGATCGACAAAGACCGGCAAACTGCTCATGACCCAGTGCGCGGGCACGGTGAAGAAGGTGGCTCTCGAACTGGGCGGCAACGCGCCGTTCATCGTGTTTGCCGACGCCGATCTCGACGCCGCGGTGGCGGGTGCGGTGGCCTCGAAATACCGGGCGAGCGGGCAGACCTGCGTGTGCGCGAATCGCATTCTCGTCGAGGAAGGCGTCTTCGGTGCCTTCGCGGAGAGACTGGCGAAGCGAGTCGGTGAACTCAAGGTGGGCGACGGCCAGGACGATGGAATCGACCAGGGCCCGCTCATCGATGAGAACGCGGTGCTCAAGGTGGAAGCCCACGTAGCGGACGCGGTCTCGAAGGGCGCCACCGTCCTCCAGGGCGGCAAGCGTCACGTCCTCGGCCGGACCTACTATGAGCCGACCGTGCTGTCGGGCGCGCTCCCGACCATGACTCTGGCCCGGGAGGAAACCTTCGGCCCGGTGGCGCCGCTCTTCCAGTTCAAGACCGAAGCCGAGGCCATCCAGATGGCGAACGACACGGAGTTCGGCCTCGCCGCCTACTTCTACACCCGGGACACCGCGCGCGTGCGCCGGGTGAGCGAAGCCCTCGAGTACGGCATCGTCGGGGTCAATACGGGAATCATCTCCACGGAGGTGGCGCCCTTTGGAGGGGTGAAGGAATCAGGCCTCGGCCGCGAAGGATCGAGACACGGGATCGAGGAGTTCCTGGAGATGAAGTACGTGTGCGAGGGCGGGCTGTAACGCTCCCGAGCTGACGCGGGCGTCTGTTCGCGTGCACGCCCACGTTTGGCGTCTACGTCCTCGTCCGCGTCCGCGTGCAGGAGCACACGCGCGTCCGACAACCGACGGGATCGGGGTCGGGAGCGGGATCGGGTGCGGGTTGACCGCGCAGGTGGGCCTGGGTCGGGCGTTCACGGCGGATGCAGGCTGCGGCGGGGTGGCGTCAAGGAGGATCCGCTGGTCGCGGCCGGAAACGAGAGGATAAGGCGCCCCTCTTCCGTGCCCGGTTGAACTTGAAGCGGGCGATCCCGCTCTCCGTGAATCCCGGCGCGCCGTTCCACTTTGGTCGCTTCTCGACGATGGTCACATCGTGCGCCTTGATTCGATACTCGATGCTGAGCTCCGACTTGAATTTCGGCACCGTCCGTCGAGCACACAGGGTTCCCACCGTGCTTTCGATTTCCGATAACTCGTCTTCGGTGAATGTCATAGGGACCATCCTGACTGCGATCGTATACGTCGTTGAGCGCCCTTCGGCAGCTTCGTCCTCGTTGTTATCCGGCGCGTTCCCGGAACTGAATCACATTGCCCTCCGGGTCGACACAATCGCAGACCTTCTCCCCTCGAAAGTGCCATTCCTTTTCGACTGAGTTCATGACGCCGCCGGAAGCGGATGCGGCCTTTCGAACAAGGGCCAGGCTCGGAACGAAGAAGACGGGTTTGATGGCCGTGTCAGCACGACGGGCTGGTGGAGAGCTGATCACGATATTGCGCCCTATCGCCTCTGGGACCTGGAGAATGACTACTTGACACCAGGGGCTGTCGATGACCACGTGATCAGCCTTGCGCTCCGCAACCTGCAGGGCGAGAACCCTGGAGTAGAAGAGCGCAAGGCGATCGACGTCCTTCGCATAGATCACCGCGCCCGCTCTGCCCACGGTCATTGTGCCGCTCCGCTGCGCTTCGCGGCGGCGCGACGATCGCGCCGCCGAAGCCACCACTCGAGGAAGCGAGAGGCCATGGGGTGAAACGGGTCTCCATTGACCGATCGGATCTGAGCCTCCAATTGCCCTTCCCTCGAGTAGATATGCGGATCCCGTTCCATCTGTGCCGTGGGTGTTGTCCCTGGGCCTCAATCCCCCCGCGGGATTACACCTCCTGCAGACGCCTTTGGTCAAGCGCACTCCGGGCGCCCGCTGCGTCTTCGATAAAGGCCCCCTCGAGGGTGGGAACGGGAGCGGGAACGGCCTCAGAAGGCGAACGTGGCTCCGAGTTCGATTCGTCTCCCTGGGTCGGTGACCACGGCGCGACCGAACAGGGGTGAGCCGACGATGGTGCCGACCGCGATCGGGTTGGTGCGGTTGAAGAGGTTGAAGACCTGGGCGTAGAGGCTCACGCGGTAGCGCTGGGGCTCTCCGGGATTCGAGGTGTCGGGCACGCCGTCGCCGCCGCCGATGCGGACCACGCGCATCCCCTCACCCGGGCGCGGCGCGCGTTTCGCGCCGAAGCTCCTCGCCCAGCCCGCGCGCAGGTCGACGTTGATCCGGCTCGGGCCCACGCCGGTGTTGCGCGTGACTCCCGCGGGCCGATCATTGAAGAGAGTGTCGCCGTTGTCGTCGCGTCCGGTGGTGATGTCGAAGGGAGTCCCCGATTGAGCCTGAAGCAGGGCGCCCAGGCTGATCTGCTTCGTCGGATTCAGGTTCAGCAGGCCGAAGACCCGGTGGGGGACGCCGGTCGGAGAACGGCCCCACTCCGCGGCCAGCTCGTTCTCGTCCGCGGGGAGGGAGAGCGCGCCGTTCGCCTCATTGCGCGCGTTCTGCCACAGGTAGCCGATGAAGAAGCCCGCCTTGGCGGTCGGCGTGGGCATGAGGTTCAGGCGCGCGTCGATCGCGTGGCGGGTCGAGCGCGCGGTCGACTCGATCTCCCGCACGCTCAGGCTCGAACCGGGCGTCGATCGATTGCGGCTCCTCAGTTCGTGGCTGCCTCGCGTGTACGAATAGTCGACCGTCAGTCGGAGGCGGCCGGCGAGATTGCGCTCGACCCCCACCGACGATCTGAAGTTACGGGGCAGAGTCAGGTCCGGGCTCGCGAGCATGCGGGTGGACCGCGAGGCGGCCAGGCCCGTTCCCACCGAGGCGTCGGGCCATGAGGGGTTCGTGACGAGGGACTCCGTCTCCCGCCGGCCGTCGAGGCGCAGAGTCTGTTCGTAGATGTCGGATTCGTACCAGTTGAAGAACCGGCCCGCGCCCGCGCGAATGGTGGTTTTCGAGTTGGGCGAGTAGGTGAGGCTCGCGCGCGGCGCAAGGTTGAAGAGGCCGCTCACCTGCGACTGTCCCTCCATCCGGAGCCCCGCGGCCACGGTCAGCTTCTTGGAGAGTCTGGCCTCGTCCTGAAAATAGACTCCCATCTGACGCTGGCCGTACTCCACCCGCGGATCGCCGGTGCGCAACGTGAACAGGGAGGGACGGCCCGCCTCGTAGCTCGCGAGATCGTTGAAGGTGAACGAGCCGCTCGCGTTTCGCTGCTCGTCGCTCGTGACCGACAGATCGCGGAGGATCCAGCCGAAACGGAGCGCATGCTTCTTGCCGACCGACAGGTCGAAGTTGGAGGCGAGTTCGAAGTCCCGCGATGAACGGCCTCCCGCCACCCCGGCGCCTCCGGATCCGAAGGCGCCCATGACTCGCACGGAGGGGGCGGAGCTCGACGCGGTGAAATCGAGCGACTCGAACTTCCCCTGAAATCGGACTTCCGACGCCATCCTTCCAAAGAGCACGCCGTTGTCGGTGAAACTGGCCGAGGTCTCCTGGCGGTCCTGGGCATAGCCGCGCTCCGGCAGGTCGAAACCCCCGACGCCAAGCCCTGATTCTTTGCGGGAGAGCGACAGGAATTCACCGCGCAGGGTGTGGGTCTTTCCCCAGCCGTGCTGGAGGCGCGCGGAGAGATCGAAGCGATCGGTCCCCGAGTCCGCGAGTTTCGACAAAGCGCCCGAGGGCGTCTGCGCGAAGACGGTGCGCGCGGTATCGGTCATCCGGCCTTCCAGGGACAGGGACAGCGATGTGCGATTTCGCTTGAGCGGCCCCGCGAGGTCGAAACCGAACCGCCGATAGGAATCGGGCACGCGCGAGGGGGCGAGAGGCGAGCGCGCGTTGAGCGCGTCATCGCGGAATCCGCTGCGGGCGGTCTTGCTCCATTCGCCCAAGCCCGGCTTGGTCTGGATATCGACGAGCATGGGCTGGGACTCGTGGAACTCGGCCGCGTAGGGATTCATGACGAAACGGATCTGGCGGATCTGCGATTTCGGGGGGAGCCGTCCGCCCGAGAATCCGTTCACGCGCATGGCCGCCTGCGGTCCCGCCATCGCGCGCAGCGCCGCTTCGAGTTCATCCGGATCATCGGGAAGGTTCGCGATGTCCGCCTCGGTGAGCACGGTCTTGTAGCCGCCCTGGGCCGAGCGCGAGTCGTCGGGGGTGACCGACACGTTCTCGGCAAACCGCGCGAGCTTGAGCTTCGCCTCGACCGAAGCCGCGGCGTCTCTGACCCGGACCTTCTTCTCCCAGGGCTCGAACCCGGACACGCTCACGCGCACGCGATGTTCGCCGCTCTCCACTCCACTGATCCGGGCCTCGCCCCGAGGTCCGGTGAGTCCGGTTGTGGCCGTCGCGGTTCCGGGATCGATCTCGACGGTGGCGCCGGGCACGCGTCCGCCCGAGGGGTCGGTGACGCTCACGAGCACGTCCGAAGAGGGCGGCCCTATGAGGGCGAGGAGAAGAAGTGAAGTGGCGAGCATTGCGCTTGGGTGGGCTTCAGGGTTAGCGCTTCTTGAAGTGATCGGCGCTGAAGGTCGGATTGAGCTTGATCTTCTGGACCGTCCATTCCTCGGTCGGACCGTCCTGGACCTTGATGGTGATCGCGCGGGGCATCGACACGCCGTCCTCCGTCTTGTAGTCGGAGAGGAACATCTGGGCTTCCTTGAGCTCGGGTGCGGTCGAAGCGGAAGTGGCACCCTCGGCCCCGGGCTCGCCATGCCCTGCGCCGGTGCCCGCGGCGGGAGCCGGCCCGGGGCCGCCGCGACGCATCATCATGCGGCGCGGGACCTCCTGGTAAACGAGCATCATGGGCTGCGCCGTCTTCTCGTTCAGGAACAGCTTGCCCTTGAAATCGCCAGGGCCCTTCACTTCGAGGACCTCCGCCTTTCCATCAGGCGCCTCCGCGGGGCCCGCGTAGGTGAACTCGACGCCGGGCAGATTCGACCCCGCGAGAAGCGCGATCGAGAGCCGGGCCATGTCCTTCTCGAGGCGCGCGCGCAGCCGCGTGGCGTCGCCGCCCCCGTCGGCCCGAATCATCACTCCGCCCATCGGCGCGGAGATTGGCCCGCTCCACTGGTTCTCGCCATCGAGGGCCGAGCCGATCGAGATCGGCGGCATTCCGGGCATGGGCGAAAAGGAATCGACGAAGAGGTAGTGCTTCGCGTCCGCGATGTCCAACTTGATGTCCCCCGCCATCTCCGGCCCGGGTTCCGAACCCTCGCCCGGCAGCACGCGGCGCATGTCGGCCTCGAAGGTAAGGCCCTTCACCGCGGCGAGCTTCGACTCGCCGCCCAGCGACTGACGGAGGCGGGCGAGGAGGGAAGCGGCCTTGGCGTCGTTTCCTTCGGCTCCCACGAGGCCGGTGGTGGCGAGAGCGAAGAGGGCGGCGGCGGTGAGGTCCTTGATCTGGCGTCTGGTCACTTGGTTTCGTCTCCTTGGATGGAAATTGCGCGTTCGTAAGGTATGTACGGAGGGAGCACGCGCGCGGTCGTCAAGGGCTGTAAGGGGTTCGTAAAGAACCTGTAAAGAGCCCCTCTTTCCCGGGCCTCATCGAACCGCGGTGCTACATTTCCGTCATAGTTGGTGATGACGAAGCCTTCGTTCTCCATTCCCTCCGCGCGCTCGCGCCTCGAAGCCGGGGCTCTCCTCGCGGTCATCTCCCTGCTGTGCGTGCTCGCGGTGGTTCAGCATCGCTGGCTGGGCGCCATCGCCGAGGCCGAGCGCCGCGACCTCACCGAGCAGGCGACGGAGAAGGCCGCCGCCATCGCCCAGGATGTCGATCGCGAGCTCACCCGCGCGTTCCTGGAGTTGAGGGTGGACGCGAAGATGCTCGAGTCGAAGGAGGCCTCGGCCTTCGCCACGCAGCTCGAGCGCTTCCGCTCAGAGTCGCCTCACGCCGCCCTCGTGAAGGAGGTGTTCGTGGCGGAGCGCGCGGATGGGGGGCCGAGCCGCCTTCTTCGCTTCGACCCTTCGGCCCGGGCCTTCGTCGAAGAGCCCTGGCCGGCGCCGCTCGAGAAGGTTCGAGGGATCATCGAGACGCGGTCCGAGCCCATGACCGGCCTGCCTCTCCCCGCGGCCTTGAGCCTGCCCCCCGTGATGGCCGATGTGCCCGCTCTGATCTCGCCCGTGATCAACGTGATCGTCAGCGAGAAGTCGAGCGGGGCCGCGGCGTATCCGAAGGTCAGTCAGATCCGTGAGATGTTCATGAAGCACAGCGGCCGCGCGCCGATGGAGATCCTCCTTCTCGACGCCGCTTATCTGCGGACCACGCTGATCGAAGGCTTCGCGACCCGGCGTCTCGGCGCCCAGGGCCCTTTCGAGTGGGCGGTAGTGAACAGCGGCGATCGCTCGCGCGTGGTGGGGGCCGAGGTTCCCGCAAACGCCCCGGCCGACGCCACCGCACCCCTTCTTCGCCTCCGCTTCGACGACCTCGATCGTTCCCTCTTGCGCGGCGTGCTGCCCGGGCTCGCGGGTGTCGTGAATGAATCCTCCGTGCGCCTCGTGGTCCAGATGGGTGGGCCCGGCCCTGTTGCCGCCCCGCACGTGGGCGCGGCCTCTCCGCCGAGCGCGCCCTGGACCCTCCTGGTCCGGCATCGTGAAGGCTCGATCGACGCCGCGGCTCGTTCTCAACAGCGCCGGAACACGGCCCTCAGTGCGTCGATACTGGGCGTGCTCGGCCTCTCCGCGGGGCTGGTGTTCTTCTCGGCGCGGCGCCTCCGGTCGATCGCCACTCAACAGGTGGAGTTCGTGGCCGCGGTGTCGCACGAACTGCGCACGCCGCTCGCGGTGATCCGGTCGGCCGCCGACAACCTCGCGGACGGAGTGGTGCACGACAAGGAGCAGGCCGCGCGGTACGGCTCGCTCATCCGCGACGAGAGCGTGCGCCTCACCGACATGGTCGAGCACGTTTTGGAGTTCGCGGGCGCCGACTCTCCCGCGCGCGCGTCGCGGGGTCCCGTGGATGCGACCGAGGCGGCGCGGGCGGCGGTGTCGAACCTGGCCGCGCTGATCGCGGAACGGGGCGCCCGGGTCGTGATCGAAGCGCCCGAGGGACCCCTGCGAGTGAATGGCGACCTGTCGCACCTGACCCGCGCGGTGTCGAATCTTCTGGGCAATGCCCTGAAGTACGGCGGCGAGCCGGCCGAGGTCGCGATCGAGGTTCGGCGGGGAGCCGAAGGCGTCCTCGTCTCCGTGGCGGATCATGGCGCGGGTCTGTCGCCCTCCGAAATGCCGCGGCTCTTCGAACCCTTCTATCGCGGCCAGAGAGCGAGCGAGGCACGGATCCCCGGAAGCGGGCTCGGCCTCGCCCTGGTCAAGCGCATCGTGGAGAGCCATGGCGGCCGCGTACGAGCCGAGAACGGCCCCTCGGGCGGCGCCTTGTTCACGATCTGCCTTCCCGCGGCATGAGCGCGCGCATCCTGGTGGTGGAAGACGAGCCGGGGCTGGTTCTCACCCTCGAGGACCGGCTGAAGGCCGAGGGCTATGCGGTGGGCATCGCGCGTGACGGAGAGGAAGGGTCTGCCCGCGCGAGCGGGGAAACCTGGGATCTGATCCTTCTCGACGGGATGCTGCCGCGGAAGTCCGGCTTCGACGTCTGCCGCGACCTGCGCGCCGCGGGAGTGAAAACCCCGGTGCTGATGCTGACCGCGCGAGGCCAGGTGAGCGATCGGGTGGTCGGACTGAAGCTCGGGGCCGATGATTATCTGGTGAAGCCTTTCGACATGTCGGAACTCCTCGCCCGCATCGAAGCGCGCCTGCGCCGCGATGGGGCCAGGATGAACGCGGAGCCGAAGGCCCAGACCGCGGTGACCCTGGGCGCGATCCATGTCGACTTCCGCCGGGCGGAGGTGACCAAGGCCGGCGCCCCGATCGAACTCTCCGGCAAGGAGCTGCATCTTCTTCGCTACTTCATCGAACATCAGGGCGCCACTCTCTCGCGCACTGAGCTGCTCGAGGCGGTCTGGGGCTACAGCACCATCCCCTTCACGCGCACGGTCGACGTCCACGTGGCCAACCTGCGGCGGAAACTGGAGGACGACTCCTCCCGCCCCTCGATGATCCTCACCATCCACGGCCTGGGATACAAGTTCGTCTCGCCCCAGTAGAGGAGGGGGCTGCTCCCGCCCTGTGCGATTGCTCACACCGAGAGGATCCGGTGAAGCGCCCCTTCGTCCTAACCTTCAGCCATGATTGACAAGACCGCCGCCTCGAGCCGCGCCGTGCCCGTAGCCCTCCTCCTGGCCATAGCCCTCTTCCCTCCCTCGGCCGCCCACGCCGGGGACAAGGAAATCGAGCGCCTCAACGAGAGCCGCGATGTCCTCGTGGAGATGGCGGGCATGAAGGAGGGTGCTCCCCGCGAAATCCTCGAGAAGGCGAAGTGCGTCATCGTCATTCCGGGCGTCAAGAAGGTGGCACTCGGGGTGGGCGCGCGTTTTGGGTATGGGGCGGCGGTCTGCCGCACCGACCATGGCGAAGGCCCCTGGGGCCCTCCCCTCATGGTCTCGCTCAAAGGCGGCAGCGTTGGCGCGCAGATCGGCGGCCAGTCCTCCGACTTCGTTCTGCTGGTCATGAACCAGAAGGGGGTCGACAATCTGCTGAAGAGCAAGTTCACCCTCGGGGCCGATGCCTCGGTCGCGGCCGGACCGATCGGCCGCAACGCCGAAGCCGGCACCGATCTGCGCATGCGCGCGGAAATCCTGAGCTACTCGCGCAGTCGGGGGATCTTCGCGGGGATCTCCCTCGAGGGCGCGTCGCTTCGGCAGGACACCAAGGCCAATCACGAGATCTACGGAGAGCGCGTGGATCCGCGCACGATGCTTCTGAAATCCGATCAGCCGATTCCCCCGGTGGCGAAGGATTTCGTCGAGGCGATCGACCGGCTGACCTCGGGAAAGAGCCCAGAGACTAAGTAACGCGGCGCTTCGGGCCGCGGATCGGGGTGGCTCCGAGCGGGTCGTCCGGCCAGGAATGGCGCGGGTAGCGCGCGCGCAGTTCCTTGCGGACTTCCGGGTAGGTCTTCGTCCAGAAACTGCGGAGGTCCTGCGTCACCTGGACCGGACGTCGAGCGGGCGAAAGCAGGTGAAGAGTCACGCGGGTGCGGCCGTCGTTGACCGTCGGCGTGTCGAGCCAGCCGAAGATCTCCTGAAGCCTTACCGCGAGAACCGGGGAGGAGCCGTCCGCGAAATATTGAAGTTCGATGCGCGACCCCGTCGGGGCCTCGATATGTGTGGGGGCGAGAGCATTGAGCGCCTGACCCTGATTCCAGTCGAGGATTGCGTTCAGTAAAGGCGCCGTATCGATCCGCAGCAGGTCGGCGCGCGATCGGGCGGCGAGCAAAGCCGGCCGCAGCCACGTGCCGAGCGTGTCGAGGAGGACCGCGTCCGCGAGGTCCGGAAATGCTTCAGCCCGTCCCCAGGCCCGCAGGGACGACACCCGGGCCTGCAGGGAGCGCGCGCCCTCGGACAACATCTGCCCCAGCAGACCCTCGGAGCGCACGGCCTCGGCGAGGAGGCGGACCCGGACCTCGTCGTCGATGGCGGAAAGCGGTTTTGCCTCGAGAACGAGCTCGCCGACGCGTGTCTCGCGCTGGGCCGAGAGGACGCCGCGCGCCGTATCCCACCCCACCACGTCGCGGGTTTGCGTCTCCATGGTTGAAACCTCCACGGGCGCGGCCAGGAAGATCCGGCCCTCCGCGTCGCGGGCGTCCACGTGGGCGACCGCGAGCCACTCCTCATGAGTCAGCGGATCGGCGGCCTCGAGTCTGGCGCCGCGGCCGGTGGCGAGGCGGTACCGGTCGGTCGAACCGGGGCGCCGCTGGGCCACGCGCTCGGGGTAGGCGAGAGCGACCAGACGACCGACATCATCCGAGCTGCCCTCACCCTCTTTCCCATCGATCCTCAGTCGCGACCGATGCTCCCGCGCGACTTCCCGCACCCGCGTCACCGCCGCACCCGGCGCGGAGGAACGACCTCGTCCGCGCAGGGCTTCGACGCGCAGGCCGAGGTCTGCGCCCGCGTCTCGCGGGAGGATGTCGCGCTCCTCTATCAGCGCGGCGATGTCGGCGGCGAGGCCGCCTTTGCCGAGTCTTCGGCCCTCGATCAGCAAATGGCCGATGCGCGGGTGGACGCCGAGTTCGTGAATGGCCCGACCGTGCGGCGTCACCGTCTCCTGAACGAGGGCGCCCAGGTCCTGGAGGATTCTTCGGGCCTCGGCGAGGGCTCCCGGCTGGGGTGCTGTGATCCAGGCGAGGGACGCGTCGGGCTCGCCCCAGATCGCGAGGTCGAGGGCGAGGGGCAGGAGGTCCGCGTCGGCGATCTCGGGCGCTCGCGAGGAGGAAAGCGCCGCCTGGGTCCGCTCCGTCCAAAGCCTCCAGGCGTGACCGGGGCCAAGTCGTCCCGCGCGGCCCGCGCGCTGTTCCGCGTTGTCCCGGGCGATCCGCACGGTGTCGAGCCGCGAGAGGCCCAGGCCGGAATCGAACCTCGATACTCGCGCCAGTCCGCTGTCCACCACGACGCTCACTCCCTCGATGGTGAGGCTCGTCTCCGCAATGTTGGTGGCGAGGACCACCCGCCGCCTCGGCCCGGGGAGGATCGCGGCCTGCTGCGCTTCGATCGTGAGGTCGCCGTGGAGCGGACGGACATCCAGACCCGGGCCTTGCAGATCCTGAAGCGCCTCCGCCGTGCGCCTGATCTCGGACGTGCCAGGCAGGAAGGCGAGGATGTCCCCGCGGGTCACGTGAAGGGCGCGACGGATGGCCGGAGAGATCGAGGGAACACAGTCGCGACCCTGGGGGATGTCGTCGGAGGCGTACGTGATTTCGACCGGGAAGGACCTCCCGGCGCTCGTCACCACCGGCGCCCCGCCGAGCGCCCTCGACACCGAGGCTTCGTCGAGGGTCGCGCTCATGATGAGGATCCGCAGGTCGGGGCGGAAGAGCGCCTGCGCACGCCGGGCGAGGGCGAGGCCGAGATCGGCGTGAATCGAACGCTCGTGAAATTCGTCGAAGATGAGGAGCCCGCAGCCGCTCAGGTCCGGCTGGGCCAGGAGGGCGCGAGTCAGAATGCCTTCGGTCACCACCTCGATCCTCGTGGCCGGGGACACTCTTGTTTCCCGGCGGATCCGGTAACCGACGCGACCACCGACACTCTCTCCCGACTGCGCCGCCATCCTCATGGCCACGGTGCGAGCGGCGAGACGCCGCGGCTCGAGCATGATGATGCGCTGATCGGCGAGCCAGGGCTCGCGCGCCAGCAGGAGGGGAACGAGCGTGCTCTTGCCTGCCCCGGGAGGTGCGGTGAGGATCACCACGCGCTCGCGCGCGAGCGCCTCCCGCAGCTCGGGCAGGGCCTCTTGAACGGGAAGGTCGGCGCTCATATCACCGCGGTGCGGCCGACCGCGTAGCCGTGATCGAGCGCGTCCTCGATGCGCCCGCGGTCGAGGTCGTTGAAGGTCACGGGCATCGGTCGCGAGGGATGGATGAGCCGGAGGCGCGGGCGCAGCGCTTCGGGGATCAGGTGGCGCCGATCACGCACGCTCTTGAAGATCGAGCCGTCCTCGTTATTGGCGATCAGGACGACCAGGTCGCAGCCCTCGGCGAGGACCGGTTCGTAAGGAGCGTTGTTCGTGAACCCGCCGTCAAGATAGAGCCGCCCGGCCACCCGCGCGGGCCAGGGATAAATCGGAGGCAGGGTGTTGGTGGCGAGAGTCAGTTCGAAGGGGTCGAGTTCGGGGTGATCGCGGTTGTTGAAGATCACCGGACTCAGGCCGGCCAGGCGGGTCAGGCTCACCATCCACATCACCGGGGAAGTTCGGATGGCCGCGAAGTCAAGCGCGTGACGGGTGAAGTGGTGATGCATGTGGAGGTAGTTGAAAGGGGTCCGATTGAAGGCGAAGTTCTTCAGGCTGTAGACGGGGAACGCGGTGGCGCCGAGCCACATCTCGCGCAGCCGGGCGATCGAGCCCGCGGCGACGGCGGCGGTGTTCCACGCTCCCGAAGAGACGCCGGACACGACGTCGAACCGGAAGCCGCGTTCGTCCAGGGCCGCGATCACGCCGGCCTGGAAGGCGCAGCGGCAGGACCCGCCCGTGAGGGCGAGGCCGAGCCGGCCCGCTCGACCGCTCAATGCTTCGGCGTCCCTTTCGCGAAGTCCAGAAATTTCGCCCGCGTTGCCGCGGTGGGGATCGGGCAGGCGTCGAAGCGGCCGAAGATCCGGTATCGGGATCGCGCGATCACGCGGTAGAGCGCGTCTCTGATGAACCGCGGGACGATGCGCAAGGCGCCCGCCATCCGCAACCCGGGGGGATGGAGCGGCCCCCCTTGGTC
>CAZYEA010000043.1:0-827 GCA_964646485.1 uncultured Acidobacteriota bacterium | reverse complement strand
GCCCGCCATCCGATAGACGCCGCCCGCGGAAGTGACCGCGAACAGGGCGGCGTCGCTGCGGTCGAGAAAGCGTTCGGTGGGCTGCCCGTAATCGGCCACCACGATGACCGTGCTCAGGGCGGAGGCGCTCCGCCCGGCCTCCTCGAGGATCTTCGTGCCGAGGGGTCCCTGCAGGGCGGCGAAACGAAGCTGATCGCCGCCATCGATCCTCAGGAGGAACTGCACGAAGCGATCGCACAGTCCGCAGACGCCGTCGTAGAGCACGAGATGGGTCAAGCCGGGGCCGAGGCTATCAATCGGGCCGGTCCGGGCGGATTTCTCCGTCGAGGGCCCGGAGCAGCTCGCGGCCCGAGGCGAAGCGTTCGCCCGGCTCCTTCCTGAGGCAGCGCGACACGATGGGGGCGAAGACCGGAGTCGGTTCGGACAGGGTCTCCGCTTGCTCGTTCACCACCGCGAACATGGTGTCGATCCTCGAGTCGCGAAGGAAGGGCGGGCGTCCGGAGACGAGTTCGTGGAGCAGCGATCCGAAGGCGAAGACGTCGGAGGCGGGGGTTACCGGTTCGGTTCGAACCTGCTCCGGGGACATGTAGGCGGCGGTGCCCATCACTTCGCCCGGCCTCGAGGTCGCGGACTGGTCCTGTCCACCCCCGGGGCCGCTCTCGCCCAGGATCTTCGCGAGGCCGAAGTCGAGGAGCTTGACCGCGCCCTCGCCGGTGACGAACACGTTCTCCGGCTTGAGGTCGCGATGGACGACGCCGGCATCGTGCGCGGCCGCGAGGCCCGCCGCGATGGCGCGGGCAAGGCCCAGAGTTTCGTCCGGACCGGGG
>CAZYEA010000042.1:15713-21840 GCA_964646485.1 uncultured Acidobacteriota bacterium | reverse complement strand
GAGCTGGTCTTTGCTGCGCACGATGATCCGGTGGGAGAAGTCGCCGCGCTGCAGCTTCATGGTGCCGATGGAGAGGGCGTGGACGGCGCCGGTGATGGAGCGGACGAGCGCGGTGCCGAAGGCCAGGGCGAGGAGATAGACGAAGGCGAAGAGCACGGCCACCGCCACGAGGGCGATGAAGAGGATCTGGGAGATCCGCTCCTTCCCCGGGGTGAGCGAGTCATACAGTCGCGGCGGGTTCACGCTGAAGGGAATGAGGACGGACGACCGCGCCCCTGTTTCCCAGTCGAACTGATCATGGGTGGCCACAAAGGCATTCGAGCCGGAGGTCTGGCGCGACACTCTCACCGTAGGCCGGGCGGAGCGGGGCGAAGAGGACGAGGCCAGATTCACCACGATGCCCGATTCGTTTTCGAGGGAGGCGAAAAGGGAGGGGTCGTAGGGAATTTCAACGATGGCGAACGAGGTCCCTCTCCGGGCCACCGCGCGCAGCATCTTGTTCTCCCCGTCGCGCACCAGGCCGGAGAAGCGGTCCCCCTCGATCCACGCGGGGAACGCGCGCGGCGCCTTCCCGCGGCTCGCGAGAACCACACCGTCCTTGACCACGGTCCAGGCGGGAGAGGCGTGCTGGGTGAGGGCGGTGGCAAAGGCGGCGTCGAGATCCGCTTTGGAGGCGGTTCCGGATCCCGCGACACTCAAGGCGGTGGTGGCCACGGCGGCGAGGGTGGCCTCGCGCCGCTCGAACTCGTTGGTCACGAGCCGGGTCGAGAAGGCCAGGAACAGGATCAACCAGGACACGAAGGTGAAGAGCACCCCGAGGACCAGAGGCACCAGGGCGGTGAGGATGTAGGCCATCATCAACTTCGCGCGCACTCGATAGAAGAGAGCGCGGAACGCGCGCATCGCCGGGGCTCGGCCGTAGATGACGATGAGAACGAAGAGGGCGGTCTTCCAGGGCAGAGGGATGCTCACCGCGAAAAGGGATTCGGCCACACCGCACAGGGCGGAGAGCACCATGAGGCGTCCGCCCCACGTCCGTCTCAGGAAGCTGAGGAGCCGCCGCCAGACCGGCTTCTCCTTGCGGACGGATTCCGTCCCGGGAAGCAGGTAGCTCGGACGGATGATGCGCCCGGTCGCGGTATCCGGGCGAGGGCGGGCAAGGTCGCCGGTATTGGGTCTTTGAGCGAGACTCACGAAGGGATGTTAAACGGTGCGCCTTCCCGCCCTGTCGTGGTCCCTCACGGCTCGCGCAACGTGGGAATGCGACCGACCGTCCAGGGCGCGCCCGCCGCTTCCGCGTCCCGTTCGATGGCCGGAATGTCGGTTTCCACCAGGGTCTTCAGCTTTGCGAGTTCATCCGCGAAGAGCGCCCTCGCGAGTTCGACCTGGTGGCGGTGCGTGCCGGTAGCGGGGGCCAGGGTGCGGTTCAGTTCGAACCCGATGCCGTTGACGCGATCGCTGATCGAATCCGGCGTGCCTTCGCTGCGCTGGGCGATGGCGGTGTCGCCGCGCAGGGCGATGAGGATGGCGCCGAGACGCTTCTGGGCCGCGCGGGTGTTGTCGTGGAGCGCCCGGGGAGCGGCGGGCGTGCCGTCGAGCGCGCGCTTCAGCTGATCGAGCCGGGTGTTGGTGGCGTTCGCAACCTCGAGCGCGCCCGCGACCGCGCGGCGCAGCGACTGGTAGGTCGACTGGAACTCGGCGCGAGCCTTGTGGTCGGCCAGGGTCAGCGGGCTCTGCGGATCGAGGGTGACCTTGAAGCTCACCGGGCCGCCCAGGGGGGTCACCACCCCGCCCACCCGCTGGGCCATGCTGACGCTGTACGTGCCCGGGATGACATACGGCCCGCTCTGGCCGCCGAAGAAGTCGTCATCGTCTTCTCCCGGACGCGGAGCCCGCGGCAGGGTGTGAAGGGGGAGGCGAAGGTCCCAGGCCACGCGTTGGAACCCGGCGCCCGAGGGCCCGGTCAGGGTGCGAATGGGCGCGCCGGCTTCATCGGAAATGGTGAGGAGGATGGTGGGCGCCTCTTCCTCGGCGTCCGCACGCATCGCGTCGAAACTCGGGTACTCGATCGGCTTCCCCGCCTTGTCCGCGGCCTTCTCCGCGTCGACCCGCTTCTGCTTCAGGGTCTTGAGCGCGTCCTTGAGGTAATAGGTGATGACCGCGCCGTAGGGCGGGTTGTCGGCGGCGTAGAGCATCTCCCCCTGGAAGGCCTTGCCCCGGCCACCGTAACGCTGGGTGGTCACGTACAGCATCGCATCGCGCGCGCCCACCAGGGTCGCGGGCTTCTGGGTCATCTCCAGGGAGGTGGTGCGCAGCGGAGAGTAGTCGTCGACCACGTAGATCCCGCGTCCGAAGGTGCCGAGGACGAGGTCGTTGTGCTTCTTCTGGATGGCGATCTCGCGCACCGCGATGGTGGGCAGACCGCCGATCTTCATCCACTTCGCCCCGCCGTCCTTCGAGAAGTAGGCCGCGAACTCGGTGCCGGCGAAGAGGAGGTTCGGATCGACGTGGTCCTCGGCGACCGCGTACACCGACCCGCGCTTGGGCAGGTCGCCCGCAATCGAGGTCCAGGTCTTCCCCGCGTCGGTGGTCTTGAAGAGGTAGGGCAGGAAGTCGCCGTTCTGGTGATTCTCGAAGGCGACATACGCGGTGTTGGCATCATGCTGCGAAGCGCGGATGCGGGCGACGTAGGCGTCCTTCGGCACTCCCGCGAACGATTCGATCTTCCGCCAGGTCGCCCCACCGTCCTCGCTTACCTGCACCAGGCCGTCATCGGTGCCGACATAGAGCAGGCCCTCCTTCTTGGGCGACTCGGCGATGGCGGAGATGTTTCCATATAGCGCGGTCGAGGTGTTCTTCGCGACCGCGTCGGGGCCCCACACCTTGCCCATGAGCGCGATCTTGTTGCGATCGACCTGACGGGAAAGATCGCCCGAGAGCGCCTTCCACGAATTGCCCCGGTCGTCGCTGCGGTAGAGACGCTGCGAGCCCATGTACAGGCGGGTGTTGGAGTGGGGCGAGATGATGAAGGGCGTATCCCAGTTCCAGCGTGCGGGAGCCTCGCCCTTCTCCTCCTTGGGTTGGATGCCCACGCGCTCCGATGTCCGCTTGTCCACCCGCACGATCACGCCGTGCTGCAGTTCGGCGTAGATGGTGTTCGGATCCTTGGGATCGACGTGGGTGGTGAAGCCGTCGCCGCCCTGGGTCACGAACCAGTCTTCGTTGAGGATGCCGTGATCGGAACGGGTGCGCGAGGGACCGCACAACGAGTTGTTGTCCTGCAGGCCGCCGCAGACGTTGTAGAAGGGCTCGGACTCGTCGACGTCCACGTCGTAGAACTGCGCGAGGGGCAGGTTCTCGAAGAAGGTCCAGGTGGCTCCCTTGTCGAAGCTGCGGTACAGGCCGCCGTCGTTGCCCACCAGCATGTGATTCGCGTTGCTGGGATCGACCCAGATGATGTGGTTGTCCACGTGCATGTAGCGCTGGCCGAGCGCGTGGAAGGTCTTCGCTCCGTCGTCCGAGACCTGGAACAGGACGTCGGGCAGGTAGACCCGGTCGGGATCGTTCTCGTCCGCGAAGATGTCCCCGTAGTACATCGAGCCCTGGTTGTAGTCGGTCCGCTTCTCCCAGGTGACGCCGTTGTCCGAACTGCGGTAGATCCCGCCCTTGCGATTCGCGGCCTCCACGTTCGCGTAGACGATGTCCGGGTTGCTCTTCGCGATGGAGAGACCGATGCGGCCGAGCTCCTCGGAAGGCAGGCCGGTGTTGACCTTGGTCCAGGTCTTGCCGCCGTCGGTCGAGCGGTGGATGGCCGCCTCGGGGCCGCCGTCGATCAGGGTGAAGAAGGTGCGGCGACGCTGGTAGGAGGAAGCGATCACCACATTGGGATTGCGGGGATCGATGACGACATCGGTGACCCCGGTGTTCTCGGAGATCTTGAGGACCTGCTCCCAGGTCTTGCCGCCGTCGCTCGTCTTGTAGAGACCGCGGTCCCCGCCCGCGGTCCAGAGCGGACCCTGGGCGGCCACATAGACGATGTCCGGGTTGTCAGGATTGATGACGATCCGTCCGATGTGCTCGGAGTTCTTGAGGCCCATGTTCTTCCACGACTTGCCCCCGTCCTCCGATTTGTAGACCCCATCCCCGTAGGCCACCGAACGCTGCGAGTTGCGCTCACCCGTGCCGACCCAGACCACGTTCGGGTTCTTGGGATCGAGGGTGATCCAGCCGATGGAGAACGAACCTTCGCGATCGAAGATCGGCTGCCAGGACGCGCCGCCGCTGGTGGTCTTCCAGACTCCCCCGGAAGCGCTGCCTAAATAGATGATGCCGTTGTTGTCGGGATGGACCGCGATGGTCATCACCCGGCCCGAGGTCACGGCGGGGCCAATGAGGCGCGCGCGGATGCCGCTGAACGTTTCCGTGCCGAGGCTCGGCTTCTTGGGAGCCTCCGGCGTGGCCGCTGGCGACGCCGCGCTGGCGGCGGGTTTCGCCGTGGCGGCCGGGGTTGCCGGGGCCTTCTTCGCCGCGGTCGAAGGCGACGGGGAGGGCGCCTGGGCGAAAACGGCGCTCGCGCAGAGCGCGGCCAGAAGGGCAACGGGTCGTCGGGTCATGAGGGCCTCCAAAGGGGAGGCCATCCTACCGCGCGGAGGGCCCGACGCCCGTAGGGGCGAGGCATGCCTCGCCCGATGCACCCGGGCCGGCCGGGCTGGCGTCTTCACGCAGTCACACATATTATGTGTGCATGAAGAACGTCACCCTTTCCCTGGATGAGGCCACTCTTCTCGAGGCTCGCCGCATCGCCGCGAACCGATCCACCTCCGTGAACGCGATGATCAGGGAATTTCTCGATCAACTGACCGAGCGGGAGTCACAGGCCCGGGCCGCCCGGAAGCGCATCATCAAGCTCAGCCGTCAGTCCAGGGCGCAGCGCGGACCGGCGGCCTGGAGCCGCGAGGATCTGCATGCGCGCTAAGTGCTTCCTCGACACCAATGTCCTGGTGTACGCGGCGTCATCTTCGCGGAGTGATGTCTCCAAGCGCGCGCGGGCGCTCCAGCTGATCGAGGACTCGGACTTCGGCCTCTCGGCCCAGGTCCTGCAGGAGTTCTACGTCACCGTGACCCGCAAGTTCGAGAAGCGTCTTACCCCCGCGGCCGCCACCGCCCTGATGGAGGCCTACCGCGTGTTCCCGACCGTTCCGACCGACTACCCTCTCATCGTCGCCGCGGTGGAGTTGTCGCTGAAGCACAACATCTCCTATTGGGATGCGGCCATCGTGGCCGCGGCGCAGGCCCTCCAGGCCACGGTTCTCTACACCGAGGATCTCAATCATGGCCAGGCCTATGGCCGAGTGCGGGCCGTGAATCCGTTCGCCTGACCCGAGCCCCGGGGCACGCCCGGTTACGCGATCTCGAGCCAGGAGAACCAGACCGGATGGTTCTGCTTGTACCAGGCCAGCACTTCGCGCACGATCTTCTGCTTGGCCACGGGCATGACGTCGGGTTCGATGCGGTCGAAGTGGATGCGGATGGTGTCGCCGGAATACTCGAGGGCCTGGGAGCACAGGGTCTGCAGCTCGTTGCGGATGCGGCCCGAGTCGGAGACCTTGACCGCCCGGGAGCGGTAGTCCTCCCCCGCGATGAAGCGCTCGAGCAGCGGGCTGAAGATCAGGCGCATCTCTTCGAAGGGGGCGAGGAAGCGGAACACGAAACGCACCACCAGGCCCGCCCCGCGGGTGGCGAGCTGGGAGGTGACGGCGTAGGTGTCCTCGGAAAGCCGGGTCACCCCGGGCAGCCCGGTGTAGGGATCTGAGCCGATGTAGCCGCTCGCCGCGAGCACGCTCCAGGCCTTCTCCGGGAAGAAGTCGTCGGCCCGGATGATGCGGTCGGACTCGGGCAGGTGGGCGGTCGTCTTCTCGCGCAGGCATCCGCGGTAGTAGTCGATCCGGTCCTGGGGCAGCGCGCTTTCGCCCAGCAGGCGGGCCAGGTTCTCCACGAAGTTCGGGGCGTCGGGATCGAGCCGCATCAGGCGCTGCTCGTCGTGGGCCGAGCGCTCGAACCGGGGCGAGTAGAGGGCCATGGTGACATCCACGTCGAGCGCCTTGCTCAGGCTCGCCGCCTGCAGGGC
>CAZYEA010000042.1:0-15613 GCA_964646485.1 uncultured Acidobacteriota bacterium | reverse complement strand
CGGCTGCGCGGCGAGAGGAGATCGAGATGGATGGAGTTGTCGCGCGCCGTCTCCGCGATCTTCCTGGGCAGGGTGAGGGTTCCCATGTAGGCCTCATACGGCCGGGCCACGGTGAGAGGCTGGTCGAACATGTGGATGACCGCCATGGGGCCCACCTCCTCGCCCTTGGCGAAGCGGGAGGTGTTCTCGAGCGTGTCGATCGCGGTTCCCCAGATGGTGATGCCCTTGTCCCGCATCTTCTTGTAGAAGCCGTCCCAGCCGTAGGAGGGATCGTTGAGCAGGCGATGCACCCGCGAGTCGATGAAGCGGGCTACCTCGGGACGCGCGTACACGCGGCCGAAACCGAGGAGGGGGTTCGCCCCCATCTCCGGGGTCTCTCCCGCCTTGGGCATCAGCCCCTCACCGAGGCAGACCATGATCGCGTGGTTCTCAGGCAGCTTGCGGCTGAAGTGCCATAGCGCCTCGCTGGTCACGTAGGCCGAGATCGCGTCCGCGTCCTTCTTCACCTGGTTGAGGGTGTGCTTGTCCGCGCCGCGGCCTTCGCCGAAGCGGGCGAAGAGCCGGGTCCCGAGCGCGGTGATGGCCGCGGTCATGGAAAGCGAGCGGCGGATTTCAGCGGGAACGAAGTCGAAGGCCTCGTAGCCGCCGCTCGACCCATCCCGCCAGTCGATCTCGATGTCCTCGAGCCAGAGGTGGAAACGCGACAGCAACGGGCGCGTGTCAAAGGCCCACTGGGCGATCAGGTCCTGCTTCTTCGGTTCTTTCATCGTCGCGTCCATCAGTCTTGGCCGAGGCGAACCCTATCATCGTGAAGACCGCTCAAGCGGCCGCCCGGTCTGCTCCATCGACTCTCGCGCTTCGCCCCGGAGACTCTCCGAAGTCCGGGTCATGCCTCCCGAAGCGATACCGAGGCGACCTCTCCCGACGCTGACACCGGGCGCGTGGGCCTTGACCGAGCGGGCTCTGGTTGGATGCTAGAGTCCCGCCTAACCGCATGCGCTCCTCTTTCAAGGTCGCAGCCGTCGTCGGCACGCTGATCAACGTCTACGGGCAGATACTCCTTCCCTGGCTGAACGGCGAGCCGAACCCGCTCGCCGCACTCCGCGAGCGAGCGGTGCTGCACCCGGGCACCACGGCGCTTTCGGTGGCGGTGGCGTACTTCTTTCCGCTCGGCGTCAGCATCTACTCCGCGGCGGTGGCGAGGCGATCGAGAAGCTGATCCGGGGCGGGCGCCCTGATCCCGGGCTGCCGTTTCAGGCCCTCAGCACTT
Organism: uncultured Acidobacteriota bacterium; assembly: GCA_964646485.1. Classification (GTDB taxonomy): domain Bacteria; phylum Acidobacteriota; class Vicinamibacteria; order Fen-336; family JAGNNV01; genus JAGNNV01. The sequence continues at coordinate 14,343 of CAZYEA010000042.1, read as the reverse complement.
CGACCCGGTCGATTCCTTCGGTGATCAGGATGGCCGTGTTTACCGGCACCGCCTCGATGCGCTGTCGCCGCCGGCTGGGCCAGTCGATCTCGAGCGCCTCGATCGACGTACCGTCCCCGACTCCGAAGTGCTGATCGAAAGGCATGGAGCCGAAGCCGCTCCCCCCGGAGATGAGCCGGTGCTGGACGCGGCCTCCCGCGTAAAGCCGCAGGCGCGCGCCGATGGCATCGCGGTTGCTGGCGGTGCCCTTGAGCTTCACGCTCACGTAGTTGCCGAGGCGCTCTTTGGGTCGATAGACCTCGGTCGTCATCGGCTCGCCTGGATAGAACCCGCCCGAGGCGAGCAGGATCGAGAGGCGCCCGTCCCCAAAAAGGTCAGCCAGATTGGCGCCGTGACTCTTGCCAAAGGGCGGCAGGCCGGCGGTGAAGGTCACGTTTCGGAAGCGGCCCGAGGCGTCGCGCTGCAGCACCACCGCCGGTTCGGCGCGGTCCATCTGGGGCCCGCCGTTCCCCAGCAGCAGGTCGAGCCGGCCGTCGTTGTCGATGTCTCCGGCGTTTCCGCTCATCGAGCCCCATGATTCGGTGATGCCCAGCTCGCGCGCGATCTCCCGGAAGGTGCCGTCGCGGTTGTTGTGGAAGATGCGGGTCGAGCGCCCGTGCTCCGGGCCCGTCCCGTACCGCAGCGAATGGAGCATGTCTTCATGCGGGCACCACAGGCATTGCACGAGATCGAGCCAGCCGTCGTCGTCGTAGTCGCACCAGAACGCGACGGAACCGAGGCACGGTTCATCGATGCCCGCGCCGCGGCTCACGTTGGTGAAGGTGCCGTCGCCGTTGTTACGAAACAACTGGGAGCGGCCGAACGCGCTGCTCAGGAACAGATCCGGGTGACCGTCGTTGTTGAAGTCACCCCACGCGGAGCCCAGGGTGGGCCAGGGCGTGTGGATGCCCGAGCGCTCCGTCACGTCGGTGAACGTTCCGTCGCCGTTGTTATGGAACAGGCGGTCGGGCACCTTGCGCCCCAGCATTCCGTTGAGGTTCGAGCAGACGAACAGATCCAGGTGACCGTCACCGTCGTAGTCGACCCAGCTCGCGTTGAAGGTGGACATCCAGCCGCCGAGACCGGCCTTCTCGGTGACGTCGGTGAAGGTGCCGTCGCCGTTGTTCCGGTAGAGCACCGAGGCGCCATCGAGGAACCCGGCCCGGGTGACGAAGACGTCGGGGCGCCCGTCGTTGTCGTAGTCCCCCACGCTCACCGCGAAACCGCTGACGCAGCTGTCGAGCCCGGACCCCACCGACGCGTCGCTGAAGGTGCCGTCGCCGTCGTTGTGGAACAGGCTGCAACCGCCGCCGGAGGCGATCAGCACGTCGAGGCGGCCGTCACCGTCGTAGTCGAAGACGGCGATGCCGCGGCCGTCGCCGGTCTTGTCGAGGCCGATCTCCGAGGCCACCGATTCGAATCGCAACTCGGTCTGGTGGCGGCCGGACTGCATTTCGACGCGCAGCGGTTCTGGGACGGAGGCCGGGTATCCACCGAGCTTCCCGGCGGCGAGCCAAAGCCAGAACTGAGCCCTCGGCTGATCCGGGTCGACGCCCAGGGAGGCCACGGCATCCGCCACCGCGTCCTCGTAGCGCGCGACCCGGTAGTTCGCGATGGACCGCTGATAGAGGGCGGCGATTCGGACGTCCGCGAACGAGGCGGCCTTGTCCAGAGCCTCGATGGCCTTCCAGTGCATGCCGCACTTCATCAGGTAGCGACCGAGCTCGAGCCAGGCGCGGGAATCTCGAGGCGCCTGGGCGACGCGGTTCGTGAGGCGCTCCAGCTGCTCGCCATAGCGCAGCCCCAGGTAGACCGGGCCGTCGAGGAAGTTCTCGGCGATTTCAGCGATGAAGGCGGGAGCGCCGAGCCGCATCATCCGCAATCCGTACAGGACGCGCAGCGATTCCTGGGTCCATAGCGTGCCGAGCGAGAGCGGGATCTCGAAGGGCAGGGCGGCGAGCTGCCGGGGGTGGGCCCCGAGGATGAACCCGAAGCTCTCGCGTGCCGCCTCGCCCAGCGCCTTGACCACCCCGTCCATTCCGCGATCGTCGACGCGCGCGTAACGAAGAAGGCGGAGCAGGCGATTGCCGAACTCGGCGGTCGCGCGGTCCATCTCCTGCGGGCCTTCGAGGGGCGGCCGGGTCAAAGGCGCCGGCCTGGGCTCTCCGGCCAGGGCGCGAACGCCCATGTGCGCGGCCTCGAGCGTACGCGCGACCGCGAAGAGGCTGCTCTCGGCCACGCTGAATGCGGCGCCCCCCAGGGCGTCGAAGACGCTCACCGCAGGCTCACTTCGGCCGGGGAAGCAGGTAGTAGATGGAGTCGATCGCGCAGCCGAAGGCGGGCGTGTCGGGGCGTTCGATGACACGGTGTGCGAGGAACGCCTCGATCGCCGGCTCCAGATAAGCCTCGTACTCCGGGTCTTCGGGGTACTTGTAGTTGTCGATCGCGCCCCGGTAGAGGAGCACGCGCCCCGGAGCCACCAGGTAGCAACGGGGCGTCTGTTGCGCGTACCAGGCGCGGGCGGCAGCACCGTCGGAGCTTTGCAGGATCGGAAACCGGAGCCCCCGGTCGAGGACCGCGCGGGTCATCTGCTCGGTGGTCTCACCGCGCCGCGCCGCGACCGCCAGCAGCGCGATCTCGTTGTGCCGCTCCTCGAAGGTGTTGAGGTACTCGTCGTAGCGGACACAATGGGAGCACTGACCGGACCAGAAGATCACGAGAGCGCCGCGCCGTCCGACCAAGCGCTCATCGAGGTCAGCCTCACCTCCGGCCAGGAGAGGCAAACTCAGGGAGGGGACGGTCCCGCCAATCGTCTGGCGAGACGAAGCCGGCCTGGGTCCGCTCACGCGGACGGCCGCGCGCCGTGCCGCCTCAGGCCGCGTCCCACTTCACCACCTTGAGGTCCTTGACCGCGATGTAATAAAGGAGGGGCACCAGCCACAGAGTGCCCACGGTGGCGAAGGTCAGGCCCCCGATCTGCGCATAGCACAGCGGCTCCCAGAAAGGTCCGCCGTGAAGCGCCAGAGGGACCAGGGCAAAAACCGTGGCGCCCACCGTAACCAGGACTGGACGCAGACGGACGATTCCGGCGTCGATCAACGCGTCCTCGAGGGTGGCGCCTTCCTGGTGGGCCTCCTCGATGAAGTCGAAGAGGACGATCACGTGGCTCACGATGACCCCGATCAGGCTGGCCACGCCCAGGAACGCATTGAACCCGAAGGGCTTCCCCATGACGGCGAGGGCCACGAGGGCGCCCACCACGCCGAAGGGAATGGTCGCGAAGACGATCAGGGGTTTGAAGGCGTGGTTGAACTGGAGGACCAGGGCGAGGAAGATGAAGCCAACCGAAGTCATCATGATGATGGTCATCTCCACGAAGCCCTTGTTCTGTTCCTCTTCCGCGCCGCCGATGACCATGGTGTAGCCGGGGGGCAGCGACGCTCCGAACCGGGCCAGGGGCTCTCGGGCCGCGTTCATCACTTCCGAGGGCAGGGCGCCTGGGACCGCGAAGGCCGCGACCGAGATGGTGCGGAACTGATCGCGGCGGCGCAGCTTCTCGGTTTCCGTGGTGTGCTCGATATCCGAAACCTGCCTGAGTATGGCGCTGCCCTGCCCGCTCACCGAGGACACCACCAGGCTCTGCACGTCGGTCAGCTGCGCGCGATCCTCCATGCGCAGCCTCAGCACCACGGGGATCTGCTGGTCATCCTCCCGCAGGGTGGTGAGGGGCGCTCCGTTCATCGCGGAGGCGGACGCCACCGCCACGTCGAGGTTCGAGATCGAGGCGTCGTTGGCGCGCACCTGGTCGACCTTGAGCTTGACCGTGAAGCTCTCCTCCCCCCAGTCGTCGCGCACGCCCCGGGCCAGGGGCACGGCGCGGAAGATGGCCTTGGCCTCCTCGGCGAGCCGGCGCAGGGTGGCAAGCTCAGGGCCGGAGATGCGGACGGAGACCGGGATGCCCACGGGCTTCCCCATCTCCAGGTCGCGCACGTCGACCCGGGCGCCCACGATGTTGGCCGAGAGCTCGCGCTGCAGAATCGGCAGCAGGGAGTTGGTGTCGTGCTTGTCGAGCACCTGAATCAGCACCTGGGCATAGTTCAGCTGCTGAACTTCCGGCGCCACCGAGAACCAGAAGCGGGGCGCTCCCCCGCCCACGTAGCTGGTCAGCGAGGCCAGGACCTCTCGCGGCTTGCCGTCCGGTCCCGGGTGATCGATGCCGTACTGTTCCGCGACCTTGCGCACAATCCTCTCGGACTGCTCGGCGGCCTGGTTGGTGGCGGAAAGAGGCGCGTCGGTGGGAAGCCAGACGTCGAGATAGGAGAGATACGAGAGGTCTCTCGGAAAGAAGTCCGTCTTGATGAACAAACCGGAAAGCAGGCCGACCACCACCACCGCGGCCGAGACCGCCATGGCGCGGTAGCGGTGCGCGAGGGCCCAGCGCACCGCGCGCGCATAGCGATCGGCGGGGCCCTTTCGGCTCGATCCCGAAGTCTGGGGGCGGGCGTCGGCCTTCAGCAGGTAGAAGCCGAGCAGGGGGACGAAGGTCATCGAGGCGATGCGCGACGCAATGAGCGAGCACGCGAGCACCATCGGAATCGCGTAGATGAAGCGGCCCAGGTCGCCGCTCAGCATGAGCAGAGGCGCGTAGGCCGCGATGTTGGTGATGGTCGCGAACAGAATCGCCCGTCCGAGTTTGGTGGGGCCGAGCCAGGCCGCCACCACGCTCGGGCGTCCGAGGGCCAGCTCCCGCTTGATCGCGTCATTGGCCACAACCGGGTCATCGACCAGCAGTCCGAGCGCGACGATGAGGGAGCCGATGGAGATCTGCTGCAGGTCGAGTCCGAGCGCCAGCATCATTCCGGCGGTCATGGCCAGGGTGATGGGAATCGACAGCGCGAGCAGAAGGGCCGAGCGCCACTCCCAGAAGCCGATCAGCGCGATCACCACCACGAGCAGGACAGCCTCGTAGAGGCTGCTCATGAAGGTGTCGATGATCTCGGAAACCTGGCGCGGCTGGTCCGAGGTCCGCGCGATGATGAGGTCGGGCGGCAACTGCGCGCGCAGCTCCAGAAGCACCCGATCGACCTCCCGGCCGAAGTCGCGAATCTGCTCACCCTGCCGCATCTGGATGGCGACGGTCACCGCGCGTGAGCGGCGCCACCGTCCCTGGGCGTCGCGCGCCGAGTAGTAGTTCAGGAAGCGGGGGGGGCTCTCGTAGTCGCGGCTGATGTCCACCACGTCGCGCAACTGCACGGGCAGGACCCCGGGGGAGGAGGGCGCCAGCACGTCGCCGATTTCGCGCTCAGACGTGAACTCGCCGGAGGGGTCGATGGTGATGTTCTTCGAGCCGATCTCGATGATGCCCCCGGGAAAGTCCGTGTTGCGCGCGGCGAAGAGTTGGGGCAGGGCCGCGGGATGGATGCCGTAGGCGGCCAGGCGTTGCTGCGAATAGTCGAGGTAGATGCGCTGAGGCAGCACGCCCGAGCGCTCGACTTTCGAGGCGGCCGGGATGGTTTGAATCGTCTTCTTGACCAGGTCGGTGAACCGGTCGAGGTCCCGGTGCGTGTATTTGTCCCCGGCCACGAGTGCGAGGCGCTCCCGCGCGTCCTTCGGGTCGCGCACGAGCGCAGGCGGCCACACGTCGGGATGGAACTCGGAAGCCCGCAGCCGATCGCGGATGAAGCGGCCCATGCCCTCGAGAATCGCTCCGTCCTCCTTCGGCAGCTCACCGTCTATGGCCACGAAATCCGGACCCATGGCGACCCGCACGTCGCGGCCGATGCCTTCGGCCTCGAAGAACTGAGCGAGCAGCCGGCCCGGACGCTCCACCACGCTGGGCGCGAGGGTGTGGGGGAAGCACACCACCACGGAGGCGCGACCCCGGCCCTCATCCTTGGTACCCCGACGGAGGTCCGCGATCACGCGCTGCACGTCGCGCGCTTTCACGTCGAGCTCGGGCCCCGAGACCGGAGGGCTGGCCACGGTCAGGAGCAGGGCCGCGGTCTCGGCAAAATCCTTCAGGAAGATGATCGGCTGGGTCCCCGCGGGCAGGTCGGTGAGGCCGTCCAGCCGCTGCTTCACGTCGTTGAACTGGGACGAGGTGTCGGCGATCCGCTCGTCGATGTTGAAGTAGACGATGGTGACGCTGGTGCGGACGATGGACTCGATCTTGGTGGTGGTCGGGTTCTCGGCGATCTTCTGTTCGATCTTCCGGGTGACGAGCGCCTCGATCTTCTCGGCACTCACTCCCGGCCAGATGGCGACCGCCACGGCGGTGCGCGCGGGGAACACCGGGTCCTTGCGCTTGGGCATCCGGAAGTAAGCGAACACACCCCACAGGACGGTCGCGACCAGCAGCACCCAGGCGACGTGGCGGTGCTCGACGAAGAACCGCGCGGTGTTGTGGGTGGTCGCGATCGTCTCGTCGTCGGTCTTCCCGTGAGCCATGAGTCGCTCGACTACTGCTGCGGCCGCACGACGTCGCCGTCGTTGATCAACGTGGCGCCGCGGACCACGACCTTCTGACCGACTTTCAGACCATCGGTCACCACGATGAGACTGCCGAGCGCCTCGCCGAGTTGCACCATGCGAAGCCGGGCCAAGGCCCGGTCTTTCTGCTCCTCGAGCAGGTAGACCGCGTGTTCTCCGGGCCGGCTCGGCGGGTTGACGATGGCCTCGAGGGGGACGGTCGCCACGGTCTGGCCGGCTGTCTCGGCGAGGTGAAGCGAGGCGATGAAGCCGACGAGGATCCGGCCCTGCGGGTTGGGGATGGTGACTTCGATCTCGTAAACGCGGCTGACCGGGTCGGGAGAAGGGGCGATGGAGGTGATGCGACCCTCGAAGTCCATACCCTTGAGCGCCTCGAAAGCGATCTTCTGCGGTCTCCCGAGGGTCAGCCTCCCGACCACGACATCCGGGACACCGAAGGACACCTTCACGGATCTCGTGTCGGCCAGCCTGAAGGCGGGCTGGCCCGGCGCCGCCAGGCTGCCGCGTTCGATCAGGCGCTTGAGCAGGACACCGTCGATCGGCGCACGCAAGGCCACATCGTCGAGCATGATCCGGGCCTCCGCGAGAGCGGCAAGGGCCCCCGCATCCCGGGCCGTAGCCGCATCGAAGCGGGCCTGGGCCGCTTCGAGCTCAGGCTTGGTGAGACTGCGCTTTTCATACAGACGGGAGGCGCGCTCGAAGTCCAGGCGCGCCGATTCGAGCATGGCCGCGGCCTCGGCCGCTCCCGCGGTGGCCTGGGCGACCCGCTGCTCGTAATCGGACGCTCTCACCCGGGCGAGCACGGTGCCCCGGGTGACCCGGTCCCCGGGCTGAGCGTCCCGCGGGCGCCCCCGGTCGTCCTTCATGCTCAGGATGTCGTCCACGTATCCGCCGACCTTGAAGGCGACGGCGACTTCCGTGGCCGGTTTTACCGTGGCCGAATAACGCACGGTGGCTCCGGTGTTGTAAGCGGCCACCTCGGCCACGCTGACCGGGGTCAGGGGCTTTTCGTAAGGCGCCTGCGTCGAGCAGGCGACCGCGCTCAGCAGCACGGGACAGCAATGGGCAAGCATGCGCGCCTTCATCGATCCTCCGCCATGGCCTTCTCGAAATCGGCCCGAGCTTCCCAATAGCCGATCAGACCGGCCTGATGCTTCTGGTCGGCATCTGCGAGGGCCACCTGCGCCTGCAGGAGGTCCTTGGTCAGCACGGCATTTTCTTTGTGCCGGTCCAGCATGACCCGCAGCTTCTCGCGCGCCGCCCGCTCGCCGAGCTCGGTGGCGATGGTGAGCGCGCTCGCCTCCCGCAGCGCCCGGAACTTCTCGTTCAGGTCGACCTTGACGCTCGCTTCGAGCTGCCGCAGGGCCGTCTCCGCCTGGAGGACGACCAGTTGCTTGTTGGCCGTTTCTTTCGACTTGCGTCCCCAGTCGAAGGGCTCAAAGCTCGCCTGCAGGCTCAAGACGGCGATGTTTGGCGGCAGCAGAGGAAAGTTGCTGTTGCGAACGTAGGCAAAGGCCGCATTGACCCGAGGCCACCATTCCGCCCGCTTCAAGCGCTCATCGACGCGGGCGAGCTCGATCCTGATTCGCGCCTCGCGAACTTCCGGGCGCCGATCGAGACCCTGGGCGCGGGCGTCCTGGAGGTCGGCCTCACTCGGCACCGTGGTCGGGATCGGCTCGACCCGGAACGGGGTGTCCGCGTCCCGTCCCAGGGCGATGTTCAAGCGTTCGCGAGCGGTGGCCAGGGCATCCTCGAGAACGAGCACGTCGTGTTCCTGCCTGGCCCGACGGGCCTGGACGTCGAGAAGGTCGGACTCGAGCGCGGCGCGCTCGGCGAAAAGACTCATGACCACGCGTTCGATCTCGCGGAAAAGCTCGAGCGCCTCCCGGGACGGTTTGAGACCGCTTTCCGCGCGAAGACACGCGTAGTAGCCCCGCTTCACCTGGTTCACCACGGACTGCCGGGCCGCGCGGAGCCGCTCCGAATGAGCGTCTCGGGTGAGCTCGGAGGCCTTCACCCCCAGGCCGAGGTCGTACAGCTGAGAGAGGGGTTGGGCGAGAGTGAGAGAGGTGAACGAGAAATGCCGGGGCAGCGGAAGCGAGCCCAGCGGGCCGAGGCGGAAATCGAGATCGGTGACGAGGTTGGGGTTGAGCAAGCTCAGGCCCAGCTGGGGATAGCGGTTGGTCCGGGCCACCTCGACCTCACGGGCCGCCTTGTCGAGCTCGCGACCGGCGAAGCTCAGGTCCCGGTTGTCCTGGAGTGCGATCTGGATGGCCTGGTCGAGGGTCAGCACCGATGCGTCCAGGGCCCCGGAGGGGAGCGACTGGGCGCTCGCCCACGGTATTCCAAGGCACACGGCCAAGCTCAATTGAAGCAGACGCATCACTCCCTCGCACGTCGGACCAGGACAAGAGACGGCCCATCCCTAATTTCGGTGAGGCTTGCCGAGAATCGTACCACGCGAGGAAACCGGCGAACCGCGGCGGAACGCCTAAGAAACCGGCGCTGTGAGCGGCGGGCGTTCTTCGCGGAAGACCACGAGTCCGTCCAGCACGTCCTCCCATTTCACGGTCTTGAAGTCCTGACCGAGCGGCCGGGCGGGAATGGGCCCGAGGGCGCGAATCTGGCTGGGGTCGAAGTAGCGGGGCTCCGCCTCGTCGCTTCCAAAGGCTCGAGACTCGAGTGAACCGGGCGGCGCGGCGCTCAGCACTCGGGCCCGCTGACCGGCCATGGCGTAGGTCCCCGAGGACGCGCTGAAGCCGAGCACGAACGCGTCGTCCTTGAACTCGCGCCGGACATACGAGCCCAGGGGAACGAGATTCCCCTGCCCGGGCACCTGACTCAGGTCCCTCGCCGCGTGGGTGGTGGCCGTCCACACGATCACTTTGGGGCGGGGCGGCGCGTGCTCCATCCACCATCGAAAATTGAGGTACATCGACTCCTCGCGCTGGTTGAAGCGCCGCGCATTGAGATCGCCGCCTTGCTGGGCGTCCTCGTCGAAGTCACGCGCGAACATCCTCTTCAGATTCTCGACCATGGCGAGGTCGTACTCACGCGCGCCCGGGTCACTCGCCGCGGAGAGCCTGGGCTCGATGGTAGCGAGGCACCCCAGGATGAGGGCCTTGTCCTTCGGCCCATAAGGCGCGTCGCTCCCGTACTGCCAGAGAGTGTGCCTCTCGAGGATGGCGAGACACTTCACCTTGTCCTCACCCTGAAGGTATCGCACGAGATCCCCCGCCATCTCGCGCTGGGCGTACGATCCGCGTCCGAGCTGGTCGTCGAGACCGCCGAGGAGGAGGGCGCCGCTGCGGACCTTGCTCAACAGGAAGGGGATGAGCGGTTCGACGTCGCGATTTGCCCAGAGGCCGCCGATCGCGGCGGCGATCATCGGCTCTCCCACCTCCCGTCGCGACTTCAATTCCTTCTGAATGTGCAGGAAGTCGTAGGCGCCGCTCTCGATGAAGAAAGCGTTGTAGCCGCACTCGTCGACGAGTCGCCGCGCAACGTCCACCTTGAACTGAAGCGTCCTCCCGAATCCGTGCATCGGTGGTTCGCCGAGGAGCGCAACCCGCTTGTCGCACAGGTCACGAACGACCCGGTCGACCACCGAGGTCCGGCGTCCTTCCGCGTCCACCGCCGGTTGGACCCGGCCTTCCTCGCGCGCCGGGGCGAGCTGAGCGACGAGAATGAGTAGCCAGCAGGCTACGGTCGCGGCGAATTTCAAAGCGCCCTCCATGGACGGTGCGGCTTTTTGGAAGTCTCCACCGCCGCGCAGAATGCTACAACCCGCAAAGCGGCCGCGGTCGCTCGTCCGTCCCTCAGGTCGGCGCGCGGCTTTGACTTGAAATCCGTCGAGCCGTAGTCTTGCCCGCCTTCAAGAACACACGAAGGAGAGGGCTCTGCATGCTCAAAGACCTGTTCGTCGTGTTTCTGCGAGGGCCTGCGGCGGTCGTGGCCCGGGACAGTTTTTCCCAGGTGCTACGGGCGTTCGTCGACTTGAAGCGCAGGCTGGGGCTGCGACTCGGGGTCAACGATCTGGCCCGCGTATTGGCGGCGCTCAACGCCATCGAGGGCTCCAGGCGATATCTCCGCGGGTATGAGTTCATCTACGCGCATCTGAAGGCCCGGCTTTCGCCTCTGGTCACCGCTCGACTCGACCGACACGGCATCTTTCCCCCCAGCGCCGCGCTGATCGAACTGGCCAGGAACTTCGAGGTCGCCAGGCTTCCTAGGACCGTGGCCTTTCTCGAGCAAGTCACCCGAAGCGCGTCGGCCGCTCAGGACGGCGATCTCCGGAGGCAGTGGGAGGCGGCGCTCTCCGAAGACGGTCTGGCAGCGTACGAGCATTTCAACCGCAGTGCGTGGCTTCAGATCTACATGGTGGCGTTTTTGGGGCCACGGGACTTTCTACTCGGGGCCATCGCGAGCATCCCCAGCGTGGCGCCCTACCTCCGAGCCACGCAAGACCGAGGCCTCCGCTACTACGATGTTCTGGCCGACGCGCCGAAGCTCGTGCGCGTGATGATCTATGTCGCCGACGCCAACCGGGAGGGCCACGCCCTGCGGGGCGCCAGCGTCCCGTTTCCGAGGTCCACGTCGGAGTACGCGGAACGAGCACTCGACCGATATCTGGAGAAGGCGTTGGGCGGGCCTTCGGCGAAAGCTCATGTACTCTTCAGCGCGAACCGAGAGAAGGTGGAACACGAAGACCCGATCGACGTTCAGGCCGCGCTCGACCGGGCGGGATCAGCGCGGTAAGGGCGTCAGCACGGAGTCGGTTCGATCGGGTCACCGAAGCGGCGTCCATCGCGTGCGAGCTGGTTAAGGAGCGCGGAGGGCCGCACCAGCGCACCTTGTTCCGCGTGCATGCGGTCGATCGCGGTCTTGATCTTTTCGAGGCCAAAATCGTCCGCCCAGTGCATCGGGCCGCCCCGGTGGCGGGGGAAGCCGTAGCCGTGGATCCAGATGACATCGATGTCGCCGGCGCGCGCCGCGACCCCTTCCTCCAGGAGCAGGGCGCCCTCGTTCACGAGCGCAGCGAAGCAACGCTCCACGATCTCCGCGTCGGAAATCAGCCGGCGCTTGAACCCAAGTTCTTTGCTCACCGCGAGCACGAGCGCCTCCACTTCGGGATCGGGCGCCCCCGTGCGGCTCCCCTTCTCGTACCGATACCAGCCCGCTCCCGCCTTCTGACCAAACCGGCCCATCTCGCACAGCCGATCCGCGATGGGCGAATAGCGCAGATCCTTCGCCCGCGTCGCGGCCTGGCGCTTGCGAATGCGCCAGCCGATGTCGAGACCAGCGAGGTCGCCGATCTGAAATGGACCCATGGCCATGCCGAAGTCCCGAAGCGCGGCGTCGACCTGTTGCGGCAGAGCCCCTTCTTCGAGGAGGAAGTCGGCCTGGCGGCGGTACGCATAGAGCATGCGATTTCCCACAAAGCCGTCGCAGACTCCGACCACGACCCCGATCTTTCCGATCCGCTTCACCACATCGAGAGATGAAGACAGCACGTTCACCGAAACCGTGGCCGGCCGCACCACCTCCACAAGCTTCATGATGTTCGCGGGGGAGAAGAAATGCAGGCCCAGGACGCGCGAGGGGTCCCTGGTCGCTTCCGCGATCTCGTCGACGTCGAGGCTCGAGGTGTTGGTGGCCAGGATGGCCCGGTCCGAGCAGACCTCGTCGAGTCTTGCGAAGACGTCATGCTTGACGTTCATCTCCTCGAACACCGCTTCGATCACCAGGTCGGAAGGAGCGAGGGCTTCGTAGTCGGTGGCTCCCCTCACGAGGCCAATGCGCGACGCGCATTCCTCGGCGCTGATCCGGCCCTTGGCCAGGGACTCCTCATAAGTCGAGCGAACCTTCGCGAGACCGCGGTCGACCGCCTCCTCGGTCGCGTCCGTCACCACCGCGGGGATGCCCGCGTTCGCGAAGGCCATGGCGATGCCCGCGCCCATGGTGCCGAAGCCCACCACGCCCACGGTGCGGATCGCGCGCATGGTCGTGCCCTTCTTGAGTTCACCTGCCTTCTGGGCCTCGCGCTCGGCCAGGAAAACATGACGCAGGGCCCGCGACTCAGAGCTGTGCAGGAGTTCCATGAAGGTCTCGCGCTCGACTTTCGCCGCCGCCTCGAAGGGCAGCGACAGGCCTCGCTTGACGCAGTCGAGGGCGGCCAGGGGCGCCTTACGGCCGCGCGCCGCTTTCCGCAGGTCGCCTTCGACGCGACTCATCACCGCGGCGGGGGCTGGGGCCAGGACGATCTCGCGGGTGCGCCGCGGAGTGCGACGGCTCACCTTCCGCGCGAATTCGGCTGCGCGCTCCACCACCGCACCGCGGGGGGCCATCTCGTCGACGAGACCCAGGGCAACGGCCTCGCCCGCACTCACGCGGCGACCGTTGAGGATCAGGTCGAGGGCGGCCTCGACACCGATCAGGCGGGGAAGACGCACCGTGCCGCCCGCCCCGGGAAGGATTCCGAGCGTGACCTCAGGCAGGCTCAGCTGCGCGCTCTCATCGGCCACGCGGTAGTGACAGCCCATGGCGAGTTCGAGGCCACCGCCCGCGACCGTGCCGTGCAGCGCCGCCACCACGGCCTTGGCCGAGGCCTCGAGGCGGTCGATGAGGTCCGGCAGGGATGGTCCTCTCGACGCTGCCTCCCCGAACTCCTTGATGTCGGCTCCCGCGCTGAAGTGCTTCCCTGAGCCCGCGAGGACGATGGCGTCTATGGATTCGTCGGCGAGGAGCGCGTCCAGGTGATCAGCGATCGCCTGCTTCACCGCACTCCCGAGCGCGTTGACGGGCGGAGCGTTGAGGGTGAGCACGGCGATGCCCCCTCGTTTCTCGAGATTCACGGTCATCCGGGCGGGCGTCTCCTCTTTTTTTGGGTGGAGGCGGAAGTTTGGCAGATGCCTTACGGCTTCGGCTCGGACTCCTTCAGAAGTCGCGCCAGTTCATCTCCCCAGATCACGGGAAAGGAATGAGTCGAATGACCACGGGTCTTGTCCGAGATGGGAATGATGACGGCGCGACCCTTCTTCACTCGCTTGATCCGTTCCTCCAGAATCCCGAGCTCGGGCGGGTTCACCTGGTCGTCCGCGGAATTGATGGCGAGGAGCGGGCAGAGGATCTTCTCGAGATCCGGCTCCGGGTTGTAGTCGCGCGAGGCCTCGAATTGATAGAGCATGTCGTTGGCGTCGTTGGCCGCGTACCTGGCCGCGAAGGTCTGGTCGAAGTACTTGTCCGCGGCCTCGCGGGTGGGGGCGATCTTCTGCCACTGCAGGGGCACGCTGGTCATGAAGATGAGGGTGTAGACAGCGGCGGTGAGACCGTACGGTTGCTTCTGGTACTCACCGTTGTTCCACTCCGGGTCCTTGCGGATGGCATCGCTCACCATGCGCCTGAAGAAGCGGTTCCGTCCGGAAATCTGCACGGGCAGGCTCGCGAGCGGCATGGCCGCGTCCATGAACGCGGGATACCTTGTGGCCCACATCCAGGTGTGCATCCCGCCCATCGACGTACCCATGACCAGCCGCAGATGGTCGACCTTGAGCCCCTCGGTGACCAGGCGGTACTGCGCGGTCACCATGTCGCCGTACCCGTAGCGCGGGAACTTCGCGTGGAGCGAGTCGCTGGGCTTGGTCGACTTGCCGTGGCCGATCGCGTCGGGAAGGATGATGTAGTGGGTCGCGGCGTCGAGGAGCTGGCCCGGGCCAAAGAGCACACCGCCGAAGTTGTCGCTCAGGAATCCGGCCCCGGCGCCGCCGGTGCCATGGGTGATGAGGACCGCGTTCGTGACCTGGCCCTTCGCATTCC
>CAZYEA010000041.1:0-22077 GCA_964646485.1 uncultured Acidobacteriota bacterium | reverse complement strand
GTGTCCAGCGGTTCGCCGATCTGATCCATTCGTTAAGCCGGATGGAAGGATATATCACGGGCTCGCCCGAATGCAAGCGGCACGGGGAGGCTGGACGCCCTGGCGCCTGATCCGCTCGCTCACCTGGCAGCGAACTTGCTGCCTTCTCGCTCCAGGCGGTCCATCGGGACCGAAACGCCGGGAGGGCGACACCATGAGGCTACGAACAGGCCGGGAGAATGACTCCTGGAGAGCACAAACCTTCGTTTCCGTGATGCTGGGAGCCGCGCTCGCGGCCTGGGCCCCTTCGTCGGTCCTCGCAAAACCGCAACCAACGACGGCGACGCCGTCAGCACCGATGGTGATCAAGGTCGGCGTCGACCTCATCCAGATCGATGCCGCGGTCACCGACAAGGCCGGACAGCCGGTGAGCGGACTCCGCCCCGAAGACTTCACTCTGGAGGTCGATGGCCGGAAGGTGAAGATCAGCAACGCCGAGTTCTCGGGGCCGCCTTCCGCGGGCGTCGCGCTGGTGTTCCTGGTCGATGACCTCAATATTTCTCGCAAAAACATGGACACGGTGAAGCAGGCCCTGGGCCAGTTCGCGACCGAATCGGACGGATCGCACGCGCGTGTGGCTCTGCGGACCACCGGAGACGTGGCCGCAGGGTTGCCTTCCTTCGAAACTCCCGATCGATTCGCGGTCGCAGCGAGCGGCCTTCGCTACAACATTCGGAGCAGCAAGGGCCTGGCCGCGGCGAGGCCCGACCTCGCCTTCGGGGGGTCAGGAGCCGGAGTCCCTCGCAACCAGGCCCTGCGGCCGCCCGCGTCCTCCAACACTCCCGCGGAAGATCTCCAGAACCTCCAACAGAGGGTCTTCAGCCTGGTCGCCACCATCGACATGCTTCGCTCTTTCCCGGGACGAAAGGCCGTGGTCTTCGTGAGCGAGGGATTCGAGGTCGCGTACCGGGCGCATGAGCAGGCCGGCTCGGCGACCGCGTTCAATGCCCTCTTCGACGACACGAACACACGCGCCGCGCTGCGCATGATCGCGGAAGTCGCCAGTCGGGCGTCGGTGGTTCTCTATACCGTGGACCCGAAGGAGATCGCCGTGGGCGCCATGCCGGACCAGCGGCCGAACCGGATTGAAGACCAGCTTGGCCTTCAGCAGCTCGCCGACGACACCGGCGGCCTCGCCAACGCCTATCGCTACGAAATGAAGGGCGGCTTCGCAGACGTCCTCAAGGACCAGGGCTCGTACTATCTCGTCGGTTTCGAGCCTCCGGAAGGGGCCTTCGAGAAGGTCTCAGGACGTCCGCGGTTTCACAAGGTCAAGCTGAGCGCGAACGTCAAAGGGCTGCGCGTGCGCACCCGCGCGGGGTTCTATGGCGTGACGGACCGGGAGGTCATCAACCGCGCGCCCCTGATCACGCCGAGCCACTAGAGGAATTCCTCAGGCCTGCTTCCGGAACCGAGCGAGAAGCGGCCGGATGTCCTTCCTCACCCCGCGGCGGCGAAGGTTGAACAGCGCGAGCCAGGCGGCGCTCAGGGCCGACATGCCGAGAAGCGCGCCCATGTCCGCCTCGCCGGTGACGCCGCGAGCCTGGTGGAAGCCGAAGTCCGCGCCCAGCAGCACCGCGTGAACGAGGGCGAGGGGCAGGAGGAAATAGACGACGTTCTGGATGGTCTTCCAGCGCCGGCCGAGTTTCACCAGCATGTGGTCGAAGCTCGTGGCGGTGAGGACTCCCAGGGCCGCCAGCAGAACCGCCCCGATCACCAGACTGATCACGCCGAGCGTTCCTTCCGCGAGCGCTTCGGAGATGAAGAACGAGACGCCTCCGAGCGAGAGATTGGTGCCGGTGTAGCTCAAAGCATGTAACACCGCGAACGCGAAGCACGCGATGCCGATGGCGCGGCGCCCAAGAATCAGGTGTCCGAGGAAGGGAAAGGGGCGGAAGACCGAGGTCAGGGGGCCGATGAGCATCGAGGTGAGCAGCAGGCCGAGCGCCCACAACCCGAAGAGCTGACGTGCGCCGATCCACGGCGTCTTCGGGTCGTCCATCGCGCACACCACCGCGACGCCCACCGCGGACACGACGAACGCCGCATAGAGGATGGCGCGGAAGTGCCGGAGGTGCCAGGGTACGCGTGACATCTACGGATTCGCGGCCGGACGGCCGGCAAGGCGGCGGCCGATCTCGATGGTCTGGAAGCCGGGCTCGCCCCAGTTGATGACGAACACGCTGAAGCCCTGCTTCATGCGCATCTCGATGTCTTCGGCGCGCGCGGGGTACCCGCAGGCCACATTGAACTCCTTGCAGGCGGCGAGCACCTGCTGGATGGCCGCTTCCCAGGCCACGGTGTCGACCACCCGCTCGCCTTTTTCGTTCGTCGAGCTGAAGACGCCGCGCAAGGTCCCAGCACCGGGGAAGAGGACGCTGATGCCCTTCACCGCCGCAATCTCGCGCACGTGGGCGAGACCGACCTTGCTCTCGACGATGGTCCAGTTCATGAGCTCACCGTTTGGATTGAGCGGCCAGAGGTCGGCCTTCTCGCGATACTCCTTCTCGCTCATGCCCCACAGCGCGGGCGCCGTGCCCACGGTGTCGGCGCGCGTGCCGCCCTTCGACTTGTAGCGCATGGCGGCAAGACCCGTCTTCACTTCGTCGGCGCTCTCGACGCCTACGAAAACGACGCCGCTCACGCCCAGGTCAAGCTGACGAGAGATGCGCTCCACCGCCTTGCCGGGATCGGGCGCGATCTCGTTCATCTTCACCACCAGGGGGTGCGTCAGGTAGCGCGCGGGAGACTTCTGCGGAGTGTTCGAGGGCCTCACGGCCACGATGCCCGCTTCACCCATGGCCTTCGCGAACTCGGCGAAGACGGGATAGGCCTTGTCGAAATCCCCTTCCATACTGCCATCGAAGACGTAGTCCTGGGCCTTGTAGCCGATTGCATCCTTCGCGAGTTGGAACGGGGTTTTCGGGGGAACCGGCGAGGGGGTAGGCGCGCCCGGCGGAGTGAATCGACGATTGCTTGGGGCATAAAGGCCGAAGACCGGCTTTTTCTGCTCCAGCAGGTCGATCACCGGATTGTGGTGCTTCCAGACCTCGGGCTTGGGCGCCGGCGTCTGGGCCAGGACGAGGGCGGCGGAGCCAAGAGCGGCCAGAAAGGCCGCGGCGGAAACGAATCGTGAGTGCATGATCTCTCCAGGGAAGCCGCCCGAAACAGTGAGGGAGCATAATGGTGGAGCGGCGCCTCAAACATGATCAAAAGGATGAACTTCGGAACTTTGCCCCAGGCTCGCGCGTACCCATGAAAACGGGAGATTTTTCGATGAGCATCAAGAGCGACGTGGTTTTGAGCCTGAGGCGGCTGCGCAAGGACCTGGGGTTCACGGGCATCGCGGTCGGCATCCTGGCCCTGGGCATCGGGGTGAACACCGCGATCTTCTCGCTCGTGAACGTCATCCTCCTGCGCCCCATCAGCGGCGTCCCCGACGACCGCATCGTGGGCCTCTACCAGAAGGACGAGACGAAGCCCGACACGTATCGTGCCTTCTCCTATCCCGACTATAAGGACATCCGCGAGGGCAACGAGATCTTCGAGAGCGTCCTCGCCCACAACTTCGCCATGGTGGGGCTCACCGAGGGCGAGGTCACCCGCCGGGTCTTCGCCGACACCGTCTCGTCGAACTACTTCCAGACCCTGGGGGTGAGGCTCCACCGCGGCCGCGCGTTCTCGGCCGAAGAGGAGACGCCGGGCCGGGAGTCGCCGGTGGCGATCCTCGGCTACGGCCTCTTCAAGAAGCTCGGTGAAAGCGACAGCATCCTCGGCAGCCAGGTGAAGATCAACGCGAAGAATTTCACCGTGGTGGGAGTGGCGCCCGACGGGTTCAGCGGCACCATGGCCCTGGCCGCGCCGGAGTTGTGGCTGCCCCTTGGAGTCTATGACTCGACCCTGAACGATTTCCAGAAGTCCGAAGGGCGGGGAGCGACCAGACTCGCCGATCGCACCCATCGCAATCTCATCCTCGTGGGCCAGCTCAAGGCGGGGATCCCGCTCGCGACCGCCGAGGCCCAGGCGAAGCTCATCGGCCAGCGTCTCGCTGCCTCTTACCCCGCGGAGAACAAGGACCAGGGCCTGACCCTCGCGCATCTCTCCCGCCTTTCCGTGAGCACGAATCCCACAAACGACGCGCCCATCGCGGCCGCGAACGGCATCCTGCTCGCCCTCGCGAGCGTGGTGCTGATCGTGGCCTGTTTCAACCTCGCCAACATGCTCCTCGCGCGGGGCGAGGCGCGTCAGAAGGAGATCGCACTGCGCCTCGCCCTCGGCTCGGGACGGTGGCGCGTGGTGCGGCAGCTCCTGACCGAAGGCTTCGTGCTCGCTCTTCTGGGCGGCGCTTTCGGGCTCGGTATCGCGTACGCCCTGACCCGCCTGCTCGTCTCGTCCTTCATCGCGGTGGCGCCCCTCGCCATCGTGTTCCCCATGACTCCGGATGTGCGGGTCCTCGGCGCGACCTTCCTCTTCTGCGTCTTCGCCACCGTGGTCGCGGGTCTCGGCCCCGCCATGAAGCTCTCCCGGCTCGACGTGTTCCCGCAACTCAAGGAGCAGGCGGGCGAGGGTGGCGCCAGCTCCCATGCGCGCGGCCGCTTCTGGCTGCTGGCGCCTCGGAACGCGCTCGTGGTCATGCAGATCGGCTTGAGCCTCGCCCTCCTCGCCACCGGCGGTCTCTTCGTACGCGGGTCGCTCGCCGCCGCGAACTCCGACCCGGGCTTCCGGCTCGACTCCGGAGTGCTCTTCGAACTCGACCCGTCGCTTGCCGGATATGACGCCGCGCGGTCTCAGCAGCTTTATGGAACCGTGCTCGACCGCGTGCGCGCCCTGCCCGGCGTCGAAGGCGCGAGTCTCGCCTCGACCGTTCCCTTCGGCGCGTTCTCGAGTTCAAGGCGCGTGCGCAAGGCCGGCGATCCGGCGCGGGACGGAAACGGAAAGGCCCTTGGAATCAACGCGCAGCAGGTGATCGTCGCCTCGGACTACTTCCATTCCCTGGGGCTATCCCTGAAGCGCGGGCGCGACTTCGACGCCTCCGAAGAGCGCGGGAAAACCGGCCTGAAGCCGGTGATCATCAACGAGCCCCTCGCCAAGCAGCTCTTCGGGGATGAGGACCCGATCGGACGCACCGTGCAGTTCGGCGAGGGAGGCGGGCCCGGCAAAGGAGTGAACATCACCCAGGACAGCACGGAAGCGATTCCGGACGACGCCTTGCAGATCGTGGGTGTCGCTCCCGGTCTGCGTCACAGTCTGTTCGACCCGGCTCCGGTGCCGTTCTTCTACCAGCCGCTCGGCGCCAACTTCCAGTCGGGCCTCAACCTGCACGTGAGGATCAAGAGCGCGGCGCCCGCCGAGGCCTCGGCCATGGTCCAGAAAGTGCGAACCGAACTGCGCTCCATCGACGTAAATCTCCCCGTGGTGTCGGCCTCGACGCTGCAGTCGTTCCGCGACGAGAGCCTGCCCCTGTGGGCGGTGCGAAGCGGCGCGCAGCTGTTCTCGCTGTTCGGAGCAGCCGCGCTGATTCTGGCGGTGATCGGGGTCTATGGGCTCAAGTCCTACGTGGTGGCGCGGCGCACCCGGGAGATCGGGATCCGCATGGCCCTCGGCTCGACCTCGCGCGGCGTGGTCGAACTCTTCCTGCGCGAGGGTGCTTCGCTCGCGGCCGCGGGCCTCGTCCTCGGACTCGTCCTCGCGGTGGCCGCGGGCCAGCTCGTGAGTTCGATGCTGTATCAGGTGAGCGGCTTCGACCCGCTCGTTCTCGCCCTCTCCCTGGTCGTGCTCGCGGTTGCGGCCATTGTCGCCACCTACGTGCCGGCCCGACGCGCCACCCTGATAGCACCGGTGTCCGCTCTTAGGCACGAATAGCAGTACGCCGGCCGGGATCGGGGGCGGGATCGGTACAATCCCCACTCCACCTTCAAAGAGGAGTGTCCTGATGCGCAATGCGCGCCGTCTTTCCGCCCTGGTCCTGCTCGGGACGTTCCCGCTCTCGCCGAGCCTGGCCCTCGCCCAGAGCGCCACGAAGCTTCCCGCCGGTTACACGAAGGCGACCGCGGACGCGAACGCCGCCTTCGAGAGAATCCTGCTCGACACGCCCACGCCCGAGAATGCGCGGCGTTGGCTCTTCCAGCTGACCGAGGAGCCGCACGTCGCGGGCACCCCGGCCGAGAAGAAGGTGGCGGACTGGGTGCAGGGCAAGCTCAAGGAGTTCGGCCTCGAGACCGAAATGGTCAAGTACGACGTCTTCCTCAATCATCCGAAGAGCGTCTCCCTCAAGATGGTCGAACCGCGCACCGAAGAGCTGTCGTTGATGGAGGACAACATCCCTCAGGACAAAGACTCGACGTCGCGTGGAGCCTTCCCCGCCTTCCACGGCTACGGCGCTTCCGGCAAGGCCAACGGTCAGATCGTCTATGTGAACTACGGCTCGCCCGCCGACCATGAGCGCCTCAAGTCCATGGGCCTCTCGGTGGAGGGCAAGATCGCGCTCGTCAAGTACGGCGGCGCCTTCCGCGGCCTCAAGGTCAAGGAGGCGCAGGATCACGGTGCCGTGGGCGTGCTCATCTATTCCGATCCCGCGGACGACGGGTACATGCGGGGCGACATCTACCCGGATGGCCCCATGCGTCCGCCCTCATCCTTGCAGCGCGGTTCGGTTCAGTTCCTCTCCCTTCAACCGGGCGACCCCTCAACACCCGGCGGCATTCCCTCAACCGCGACCGCGAAGCGCATCACCCGCGATCAGATGCAGAACGTCCCGAAGATTCCCTCGCTGCCCATCTCCTATCGCGAAGCGGAAAAGCTCCTACGGAATCTCGGCGGTCCACGCGTTCCGAACGACTGGCAGGGTGGACTTCCCTTCTCGTATCACGTCGGTCCGGGCGGAGCGGCGGTGGAGATGGACGTTCAGATGGACGAAGGATTGAAGCCCATCTACAACGTCATCGCGAAGATCCCCGGGACCTCCGATCAGGTGGTTGTCGTCGGTAATCATCGCGACGCGTGGACGCCGGGGGCCGTCGATCCCAACTCGGGGACCGCGGCCATGCTCGAGGCGGCCCGAGCTCTGGGCGCCGCGGTGAAGGCGGGATGGAAGCCGAAGCGCACCATCCTTCTGTGTTCGTGGGATGCCGAAGAGTACGGCCTCGTCGGCTCCACGGAGTGGGCGGAGGAAAACGCCGCCATGCTTCAAAGCAAGGCGGTCGCGTACTTCAACATGGACGTGGCGGTCACCGGGCCGAACTTCGGCTCGGGCGGCACCCCTTCCCTACGCGACGCGGTGCGTGAGGCCGTGGGCATGGTGCCGGAGCCGCGCAAGGGAGGCATGGTGGGACCCTTGTGGGAACAGCGATCCAAGGCCACCTGGGCCGCCGCGGAACCCGTGAACCTCGACGCGAAAGACGCCGCGTTCGAACTCCAGCTCGGCCGCCTCGGTTCGGGCTCCGATTACACCGCCTTCATCGACCACCTCGGCGTGCCCTCGACCGACGGGGGTTTCGGCGGCGACTACGGCGTGTATCACTCCATCTATGACAATTTCTACTGGATGTCGCACTTCGGCGATCCCGAGTTCATCTACCACCAGGCCGCCGCGCGCTACCTCGGCCTCATCGCCTTCCGCACCGCCACCGCCGACGTGGCCCCGCTCCGCTTCTCGAACTACGGGGCGGCCATGAAGGAAGACATCGATGAGATCCGCGCCGACGTGACCCGGCGGGCGCGCACCGCTCCCGGCGCCTTCGAACCGGATTTCTCCGCCCTGCTCAAGGCGGTGAGCGACCTCGACGCGGCCGGACGCGCGGCCGACGCGGCCACCGACGCCGTCCTCGCCAAGGGCGACGCGGCTACCTTCGCGAAGATGAGCGAGGCCCTCAACCAGGTCGAGCGCGCCTTCCTCAACAAGGACGGCCTGCCCGGCCGCCCGTGGTTCAAACACCAGCTCATCGGACCGGGCCTCACCACCGGCTACGCGCCCTGGCCGATGCCGGCGCTTCGGGAGGCAGTCGAGAAGAAGGACAAGGCCATGTTCGATGCGGAGGCGAAGAAGGTGGTGGCCGCCCTCGATGCGGGTGCGGCGAAGCTCCGCGCCGCCGCTGCCGTTCGCTGAACCGGCGACACTAGAATTCCCCCATGGGGGATCGAAGGCAAGGCAGCAACAAGACGCTGCTCCATTTCGCCGGCGGCCTCGTCGCCGGCGTCGCGGGCGCCTTCCTTTACGACTCCTACAAATCCAGCCGGCGGTTCAGCCCCACCCTGCTGCGCGAATCCCGGGAGCATCCCGACCTGCCCGCGACCGTGGTGATTCCCGGGATCATGGGCAGCCGGCTGCAGCGGCCGGACGGCAGCGAGGCCTGGCTCAACGTCGGCAACGCCTTCGGCTATCACGACCTTCGCCTGCCGCCGGTGCTTCCCCTCAAGGCGAGCAAGGACGCGCTGCGTCCGTTCGGCCTCATCGGCGTCGACGCCCTGATCCCGCGCCTGTTCGGTTTCACCGAATACGCCGACCTCCTCGCCCTCCTGAAGAACGCGGGCTTCCATCGCAACGAACGATCGACGGGCCGGCGCGGCGCGATCTTCCACGTCTTCACCTACGACTGGCGGCGCGATCTCGTGGAGTCCGCGCGGCGCCTGGGCGAATACCTCGAAGCACTCGCTCAGGCGCGGCGGGAGCCCGAGGCCCGATTCAACCTCGTGGGCCACAGCATGGGCGGTCTGGTGGCGAGGTACTACCTCCGCTACGGCGACGCCGAGCCCGGAGGGCTGGTGACCTGGGCGGGGGCGAAGCGGATCTCGCAGCTCATCCTGGTCGCCACCCCGAACGCGGGAAGCATCTTCTCCCTCAATGCCGCGCTCCACGGCAATCCCGTGGGCATGTCCAACACCACCCTCTCCGCGAGCGTCATCGCCCACATGCCCTCGATCTATCAGCTGATGCCGCCGCTCGGCGCCACTCCCCTGGTCGACGGCCGGGGCGATGCGCTGGTCGTCGACCTGCACGATCCTTCGACCTGGGAGCGTTTCGCCTGGGGTCCGTGGAAGCCCGGCCTCGATACCGGCACCGACGAGGAGCGCGAATTCGTGACCGCCCTGCTCCATCGTGCCCACGCCTTCCACGAAGCCCTGGCCACCACCCCGGAGTCGATGTGCCCCGTGCCGGTCACCGTCCTGGGCGGTGACTGCCTCCCCACCCTCACGCGCGCGGTGGGTCCAGCCCGGCCGGGAGCGAGCCCCGTGTTCGAGCCCCGGAATGCGCGGGAAGCCGAGGCCATGTTCGAGGCCGGCGACGGACGGGTGGCGCGGTCCAGCGTCCTCGGCGCGCATCTGGACGCGGAGAACATGCGCGACTGGGGCCTGCCTGAAATCTCGCATGTCTTTTTCGGCGAGGCCGACCACCACGGCATCTACGGCCAGCCCACCTTCCAAAGCGTGCTGTTGCGACGGCTCCTTCGCCCCTTCCGACCGTCCAGGAAGGAAGCCGCCACGTCCTGAGCGTCGAACCTCAGCGCCGGTAGTCGAGGGCCAGCTCGCGGGTCAGGTTTCGCGCGCGATCCTGGGCCGCGTCCGTCTTCAAGGGTAATAGGTCCGCTAGGATCCGGGGGTTTCCTCACCTTCTAAGGAGCTCTCCTTGCTGAGACACCCGCGCCTTCTCGCCACCCTCGCTCTGTGTTCCCTCGGACTCCTTGTCCATGCCGAGGACGCGAAGAAGCCCCCCGCCGACTTCCCCGGCCTGAAATTCCGCCTCATAGGGCCCTTCGTGGGCGGGCGCGCCACCCGCGTCCAGGGCCTCGCCGGTGACCCGTTCACCTACTACGTCTCGACCGCCTCGGGCGGGGTGTGGAAGTCGACGGACGGCGGGCAGAGGTGGAAGCCGATCTTCGACGACATGGAGATCTCCTCGATCGGCTCGATCGCGGTGGCGCCCTCGGATCCGAACATCATTTACGTGGGGTCGGGCGAGGCGAACATCCGAGGCAACGTGGCCGCGGGGAACGGGATCTACAAATCGACCGACGCGGGCAAGACCTGGACTCACATCTGGAGGCAGGAGGGCCAGATCGGCACCATGGTCGTCCACCCGAAAAACCCCGATATCGCTTTTGCGGCCGTGCTCGGCCACGCCTTCGGACCGAATCCGGAGCGCGGCGTCTATCGGACGCTCGACGGCGGCAAGACCTGGCAGCAGGTTCTCAAGAAGGACGCCGATACCGGCGCTTCGGACGTCTGCATGGATCCGGGCAATCCGCGGATCCTCTTCGCCGGGCTCTGGCAGGCGCGCCGGAAGCCCTGGGACCTCGTGAGCGGCGGTCCGGGCAGCGGCTTTTATTCGTCGCGCGACGGCGGCGATACGTGGAAGGAACTGGGCAAGGATGAAGGCATGCCGGAAGGCATCAAGGGCAAGATCGGATGCGCGGTGGCACCCTCGGATGGACAGCGGGTCTACGCCCTCATCGAATCCGAGACGGGCGGTCTGTACCGGTCCGACGACGGCGGCTCGAGCTTCTCTCTCCAGAATTCCCATCGCGCGCTTCGTCAGCGCGCCTGGTACTACACCACCCTTACCGTGGATCCGAACAACCCGGACATCGTGTGGTTTCCCCAGGTGCCGCTGCTGCGCACCATCGACGGGGGCAAGACCATCCAGGGCATTCGGGCGCACCACGGCGACCTTCATGACGCGTGGATCGATCCGAAAAATTCGAACCGGGTCATCACCGCCCATGACGGCGGGGTTTCCATCACCACGGACTTCGGCAAGAGCTGGTTCACTCCCGCTCTGCCCCTCGCCCAGCTGTACCACGTGGGCACGGACAACGCGGTTCCGTATCACGTGCACGGAGCCATGCAGGACCTGGGCACGGCCTGGGGACCGTCGAACTCGCTCAAAGGGGGCGGCATCGTGAACGGGGAGTGGTCGGACATCGGCGGGGGCGAGGCCGGGCATACCGTCTCGCGCACCGATGATCCGGACATCCTCTACGCGGGCGAGTATCTCGGCATCTTCACCATCTACGACCGCAAGACCGGCCAGGCCCGCAATGTTTCCGCCTATCCGGAAAACCCGTCCGGCCACGGCGACGGCGACTTCAAGCATCGCTTCCAGTGGACGGCACCCATCGCTCCCTCCCCGCACGACCCGAACGTCATCTATCACGCGGGTGAGGTCGTCTTCAGGTCCGCCGACGGCGGACAGAACTGGACCATCATCAGCCCCGACCTCACCCGTAACGACAAGACCAAGCAGCAGTGGGCGGGCGGGCCGATCACCGGTGACAACACGGGCGTCGAGCATTACGCCACCATCTTTGCCCTCGCCGAGTCTCCGCGGAAGGCGGGCGTGATCTGGGCGGGGTCGGACGACGGTCTCGTACACGTGACCCAGGACGGGGGAAAGAGCTGGGCGAACGTGACCGCGGCCCTGCCGAAATTCACGGAGTGGGGCACGGTGAGCCTCATCGAGCCTTCGCCCTTCGACGCCGGCACCGCCTATGTCGTGATCGACGCCCATCGGCTCGACGACATGAAGCCGTACCTCTTCAAGACCACCGACTTCGGAAAGTCGTGGCGCTCACTGAGCACGACCATGAAGCAGGACGTGTATCTCCACGCCGTCCGCGAGGACCCGAAGAAGCGGGGCATGCTCTACGCGGGCACCGAGCGCGGGATCGTGTTCTCGCGCGACGACGGGGCCACCTGGGAGCCGCTCAAGGCCAACTTCCCCACCGTAGCCGTGCACGATCTTCGAGTGAAGGACAACGACCTCGTGGTGGCAACCCACGGACGGTCCCTGTGGATTCTGGACAATCTCACGTCGCTCCGCGAGTGGAAGCCGGAGGTGAAGGCGGCGGAAGCCCATCTCTTCCCCACCGCTCCCTCGACCCGCTGGCGCTACGCCTCCAACTTCCACGAACGCGGCCTCGGCCAGAATCCTCCCGCCGCGGCCATGATCGAGTACTGGCTGAAGGCGAAGTCGGCCAAGGAGATCCGCATCGACATTCTGGATTCGACGGGCGCGGTGGTGCGGACGCTGTCCAGCGTGGCCGATCCCCAGGAGTGGCCGATCGACGACCCTGACGAGGGTGCGGACGAGGAGAACGAGGCCGATCTCAAGAATGCTCCCGGGGTGCAGCGCGCGTTCTGGGACTTCCGCTACGAAGGAGCGAAGGAGGTCTGGCGGGCCAAGCTCGATGCGGGGTCTCCGGGCGACGGACCGCTTGCGAGCCCGGGGACCTACACGGTGCGCCTCACCGTGGACGGCAAGACGTACTCGGAACCTCTGGTGTTGAACCCCGACCCTCGCCTCCACATGACCGCGGCGCAGTACGACGAGCAGCTGAAGTTCAGCCTCGCCATCCGCGACGACTTCACGAGGCTCACCGAGATCATCGAGACCCTGCGCAGCGTGCGCACCCAGGTCCTGGCCCGCAAGGAGCTGGTGAAGGAAGACAAGGCTTCGGCCGAGTGGGTCAAGGCTGCGGACGCGACCCTCGCGAAGCTCGACTCCCTGGAGGGCCGTCTGCACAACCCGAAGGCCGAAGTCGTCTACGACGTCCTCGCCTTCAAGGGCGGCGCCCAGATCTACTCGCGCCTGGGCCCGCTCTATTCCTTCGTGGTCGAGAGCGACGGCGTGCCCACCCAGGGCATGCGTGAGGTCTACGCCTCACAGAAGGCCGAGCTGGAGGCGCTCGACAAGGAGTGGAAGGCGCTTCTCTCCGGCGACATCGCGGCCCTCAACAAAACCGCCCAGCCCGCGATCGTCGTGCGCTGAGGAACGGAGGCGGGCCTTGAAGGCGACCGACGTCCCACGCCCGACGCTGCGTCGCGAGATGGGGCTTCTCGCCCTGACCGCGACGGGCATCTGCTCGATGATCGGGGCGGCGATCAACGTCATACCGTTCATGATCCAGAAGAACGTGCCGGGAATCGGACCGTACGTGCTGCCCGCTTATGTATGCGCGGCCGTTCCCGCGGTGCTCGCGGCCCTCGCCTACGCCATCCTGGCCTCGGCCATGCCGAGAGCGGGCGGGAGCTACGTGTATGCAAGCCGTGCCCTCAGCCCGTATCTCGGTTTCGTGGCGAGCTTCTCGCAGTGGTTCGGTCTGTCCACCGCGATCGGCGTCGTGTCCTACGTTCTCGTGGCCTTCCTCCGCGACATCGCCCTGCCCCTCGGTTTCACCGGTCTTGCGCACACCATGGAAACCGGGCTCATGCGGCCGGCCATCGCCCTCGCCTTTCTCTGGATCTTCGTGGGCGTGAACCTTCGCGGATTGAAGTCGTATGAGCGCACCTTGATTCCACTGATGGTCGTGATGTTCGTGGCCGGCTCCATCGTGATCGTGGCGGGTTTCCGGTTCGACCAGGCGGACTTCGGGGTGGCGCTTCGGGCCAGGGAAGGAGCTTCGCTGCCCGAGACGCCCGAGGCTCCTTTCGACCTCTCGAAGTTCCTGGCCGCGGCCTCGATTCTCTTCTCGAGCTTCATCGGCTTCGACTCGATCGCCCAGGCCGGAGGCGAAGCGAAGAACCCCGGCCGCAACCTGCCCCTCGCCATCGGCCTGGCCATGGTTAGCGTCGGTGGCTTCTACCTGCTCTTCACCGCCGCGGTGTACCACGCGGTGCCGTGGGCCTATGTAGCGGAGCAGGCGATGGAGCGTGATGTCACCGCACCCGGCCTCCTCGGCATGCTGCTGTCACCCGGATGGACGGTCCTGATCGTGGGCGGCGCCGCGGTGGCCCTCACCAACGACCTGCCCGCCATGCTGCTGGCGGTTTCGCGCCTGATGTTCGCGTGGGCCGAGGACGGCGTCTTCCCCGCCGTGGTGGCGCGGGTGCATCCGCGCTGGGGCACGCCCCACGTGGCCCTTCTGGTGAGCGGCCTCATGGCCTCGTTGAGCATCCTCGGCGCGCACGTGGCGAGCGACTTCTTCCTGGGCGTCGATATCCTCGTGACCTCGATGCTCGTGAACTTCCTCCTCATGTGCGCCTCCGTCCTCGCGCTCAAGCGCCGGAACCCGGAGATCTATCGCAACATCACCGTGCTCAGGTCGCGGTGGATCCAGATCGCCCTCTCGGCCGTCGGCCTGTTCGCTCTCGGCGGCTTCCTGGCCGTGCACATCGCCAAAGACCTCGCGACGCCCGGGACCCATTGGGCCTTGCGCTCCACCTTCGTCTGGGTCATGGTGATGGCGGTGGCCTCGCTCATCTACTGGATAGAAGTCTCTAAGCTCAAGCGGCAGGGCATCGACCTCGCCGCCCATTTCAAGGCCCTGCCCGCGGAGTAGTGCTTGAGTCCCCTGGCCCCCCGCTATCCCCTCGGTGAAGGTCTCACGATCTCGCGGGTCGTGAACGGAATGTGGCAGATCGCCGACCTCGAGCGCGACTCGGCGAAGCTCGACCTGGAACAGGCGGCTCTGGCCATGAGCCCCTATGTCGAGAGAGGCCTCACCACCTTCGACATGGCCGACCACTACGGATCGGCGGAACTCATCGCCGGCCTCTTCGGCGCGGACGCGGAGCGACTGACCAAATGGACGCCCAAGCCGGGGCCGGTGTCGCGCGAGGCCGTGCTCGAGGCGGTGCAGCGCTCACTCACGAGGCTCCGTACGGATCGGATCGACCTGCTCCAGTTTCACGCCTGGACGTGGGCGGATCCTGGGTGGCTCGACGCCCTCTTCCACCTCCAGGACCTGAAGCGCGAAGGTCTCATCCGACATATCGGCGTCACCAACTTCGACACCGCCCACCTGAGGATCGCGGTCAAGAGCGGCATCGAGATCGTCAGCAACCAGGTCTCCTTCTCGGTACTCGACCAGCGGGCCACGGGTGCTATGGCCGCCTTCTGCCTGGCCCACAACATCCGCCTGCTCGCGTACGGAACGCTGCTTGGCGGGTTCATCTCGGAGAAGTGGCTGGGTCGGAAGGAACCGGATTGGAACCGGATCGAGACCTGGTCGCAGATGAAGTACGGAAGGTTCATCCGCGCCGCCGGGGGCTGGGGGCCCTTCCAGCAGCTGCTTCGCAGCCTCGACGAGGTGGCGACGAAACACGGGGCCTCGATGGCGGCGGTCGCCTCGCGAGCGATCCTCGACCACGATGCGGTGGCCGCGGTCATCGTGGGAACGCGCCTGTCGAAGTCGGAACACCTCGAGGACACCCTTCGCATCTTCGACCTCAATCTCGATGACGAGGATCGGCAGACCATCACCAAGGGCCGAAGGAACCTGAAGAAGATTCCGGGCGACTGCGGCGACGAGTACCGGAGGCCGCCGTTCCTCACCGCCTCGGGCGACCTGCGCCACCACTTCGAGGAGATGCCTCCGCCCTATCCGGTGAAACCGGGGCCAAGGGGTCGCACCCTCGTGGTCTCCGGCACCAGCTGGGAGCCGCTCGCGGGGTTTTCGCGGGCCCACCGCCTCGAGGATCGGATCTGGATCTCCGGGACCACCGCGACTCACGTGGGGCGGGCGATCGGAGGGAACGACCCCCGGGCTCAGTTCCACTTCATCATCGACAAGATCGAAGGCGCGCTCATCTCCCTGGGCGCCACCCTCGAGGACGTGGTGCGCACCCGCGTCTACGTGCGGAACACCTACGACTGGGAGGACGTGGCCCTCGCGCACGGCGAGAGATTCCGGCACATCCTGCCCGCGAACACCCTGGTGCAGGCTGAGCTTGTGGGCGAGGAATATCTCGTCGAGGTCGAAGCCGAGGCCGTGGTCACTTCCTAGGAAGCGAGACAGAGGCGCTGCTAGCGGCCGAGGAGTCGGCCTTCGGGGGCCATGCGGTCGAGGCGGTCGAAGGTCTCGTACACGAGGCGTGAAATCTCGCGGATCGCGTTCTCGCCGTCGGGGTCGCTCTTGAGCGCGGTGGTGGCGATGGCGGCCGCGTAGGGACGGTACTTCAGAAGCACCGCGCCCGCGGCGGTGCGCACGCCCTCGAGGGAGCCTCCCTTGTCCAGAACCAGAAGGCCCTCGGGCAGGCCGCGGCG
Organism: uncultured Acidobacteriota bacterium; assembly: GCA_964646485.1. Classification (GTDB taxonomy): domain Bacteria; phylum Acidobacteriota; class Vicinamibacteria; order Fen-336; family JAGNNV01; genus JAGNNV01. Next base: position 6,059 of record CAZYEA010000041.1, on the reverse strand, counting down.
AAACGCGGTCTCCGCGGTCTTGGGCACGCCCACCATGACTCTCAGATCCTCGGCGAGGGCTTGGGAGAGGCCCTCGCCCTTCGCGATCACTTCGATCAGCCGCGCCATCTCGCGGGGAGTCGAGACGTTCTCCTCGCCCCGTCTCGCCGCGGCGAGGTCGATCATGCGGCGCCGAAACCGCGTCTTGCCGAGGCCGAGGGCATCCATGCGCGCGTTCACCGAGGCGAAGGTGACCTCGTCGATGAGGATGTTGGTGGCGGCGTTGTCGGAGAGCGACATCATCAGCACGGCGAGGTCGCGCACGGTGAGCTCGGCCTTGAGGGAGAGGTAGGGAAGGATCCCGCTGCCGCCCGCGCGTTCTTTGGGCAGGGGGCGCAGGGAATTGAGGTCGATCTTGCCCGCCGCGGCCTGCTGATAGAGCTCATAGATGAGAGACAGCTTGATCGCGGAGGCCTGGGGGAAGACGACCTCGCCGCGGGTCTCGATCACCCGGCCGGTCGTAAGGTCCCTCACCGCAACGCCCAGGACGCCGTCAAGCCTGGCTTCGACCGCGGCGATGTTCGCGCGCAGCCTCTCGAACAAGGCCTCTTCGACGGGCGGGGCCTCGGCCGCGGCGGCGGCGGTCGCCATCGAGGTAAAGGCAGAGAAGAGCACCAGGGGGAGCGGCAGCAGGCGGCTTGAGGGGAAGGCCATGTCGAGACCATACGACGGATCCGTTCCTTCAGAGCTCGAACGGACGCGGTCGCTATAATCGCCGCATGCCTTCCCTTCGTTCCCTCCTCGCCATTTCCGTGGTCGCGATGAGCGTCGCCTGCGGCGCGCCCCCGAGTCAGCAGAACACAAAGGCGCCGGCCTTCGATCTTCCGAACCTCGCGGGCGGCAAGACGTCGCTCGCCTCCTATCAAGGGAAGGTGGTGGTGGTCGACTTCTGGGCCACCTGGTGCACCCCCTGTATCAAGGAAATCCCCGAGTACACGGCCTTCTATGCGAAGAACAAGTCGCGCGGGGTCGAAATGGTGGGCGTGGTCTTCGACTCGGGCGAACCCGCGGAGATCCAGGAGTTCCTGAAGAAGACCCAGGTCGCCTATCCCCAGCTCCTCGGCGAGGACGCCCTGCTCAAGAGCTACAACGCGAACCAGGGCTTCCCCACCACGTTCGTGATCGGGAAGGCGGGCCAGATCGTCAAGAAGGTGCTCGGGTCGCCCACCGGCAAGTTCGAGGGCCTGCAAAAGGCCGTCGACGAGGCCCTCGCCGCGAGCTAGCCGAACCGAAGGGGCGGGCCTTTCGCCCCATCCTCGGGGATCGCCGCCACATCTGCAGAATCGAAGCCAAAGGAATCCATGGCCCTCACTCAAGAAACGATCCTAGAAACCCTCAAGGCCATCCAGGATCCTGATCTCCACAAAGACATCGTCACCCTCGGCTTCATCAAGGACGTGAAGATCAGCGGCGGGGCCGTCGACTTCACCATTGAGCTCACCACCCCGGCCTGCCCGGTGAAGGACCAGATGAAGTCCGAGGCCGAGGCCCTCGTGGGCGCCCTGCCGGGCGTCACCTCGGTGGCCGTGAACATGACCGCTCAAGTGCGGGCGCGGGGCGGCATGACCTCGCAAGCGATCCCAGGCATACGCAACATCGTGGCCGTGGGCGCGGGCAAGGGCGGGGTCGGCAAATCGACCACGTCTGTGAACCTCGCGATAGCACTTGCCCGCAAGGGCGCGCGCGTGGGCATCATCGATGCCGACGTCTACGGGCCGAACCTGCCCCAGATGCTCGGGATCAACATCGAGCCCGGCCACATCGAACTCACCCCCGACCAGAAGATGGTGCCGCCCATCGCCCACGGCGTGAAGGCGCTTTCGGTGGGCATGCTCGTCCCCAAGGACCAGGCGGTGATCTGGCGTGGCCCCATGCTCCACAGCGCGGTCCAGCAGTTCATGCGCGACGTGGCCTGGGGCGAACTCGACTATCTCCTCGTCGACCTTCCCCCGGGCACCGGCGACGTCGCCATTTCCCTCGCCCAGAGTGTGGGAGTGGCGGGTGCGGTGGTGGTGACGACGCCGCAGGGCGTCTCCGTTTCGGACGTGCGCAAGGCCATCGGCATGTTCCAGAAGCTCAACATTCCCATCCTGGGCGTGGTCGAGAACATGAGTTATTTCGCCTGTCCACACTGCAATGAGCGCACCGAGATCTTCGGCCGCGGGGGAGGAGCGGAGATCTCCAAAGACCTCAAGGTGCCCCTCCTCGGCGATGTTCCCATCGACACCCGGGTGCGGAGCGGCGGCGACGATGGCGCGCCCGTGGTGGTGGCGGCTCCCGACTCGCCCGCGGCCGTCGCCTTTTCGGACATTGCCTCGAAGGTGGCGGCGAAGATCTCGATGCAGGCGATGCGAACGCTCCGCATCATCGAATCCGATTAGCGGCCCGTCGGACCGTGGCGGGCCGAGCGCGCGCTACTTGCCGGCGATGAGCAGCAGGTCGATCTCGAACTTGAGCGTGCTGTTCCCGGGAATCGTGGTGTTGCCGGCGCTCCCGTAGGCGAGGCTTGGGGGAACGGTCAGGCGCCGCTTGCCCCCCACGCGCATCCCCACCATCCCCTGGTCCCAGCCCTTGATCACCGCTCCCGCACCCACCCGGAAGGTGATCTTCCCGGCATCGAACTGGGTCCCGCTCGTGAAGGTCCCGACGTATGACACCGTCACCGTATCGCCCGTCACCACCGCGGCTCCGTTTCCGACGGTCACGTCCTCGACGCCCAGGGGTTCTGAAGGAGAGGTCGAACCGCAGGCGGGAAGCACGAGCGCGAGCGCGCAGGCGGAGAGGAGAGCGACCATGGACTTTCGCATCGGTTTGAAGGGCGCGAGTCTACATGGGGTGGTCCGTCCGCCCTGCCCTCGGCCGCGTCTTAAGGGCTGCACGCGCGGCCGAGGTATCCTCCTCCAGACGGGGACTTTAGGCGCGCTTAAGGAAATCGCGATAGAAGCCTGGTTCCCCCGTTACTCTGGAGAGAGACGAAGCGCAATGATCCTGACTCGAAGACTGCCCTTTTGGACCGTCCCTGCCCTCGCGGTCTGGGTCAGCGGGTGTGGAAGCGACACCGCCACGTCGCCCACCTCGACCACCACCGCCACCACCAGTTCGACCGGCGCGAGCACGGTCACCATCACGGTCACGCCGAGCCCGGTCTCCGCCGTGGCCTCTCCGGACGGGCGCTTCGCCTGGAGCGGTTCGTTCGTGGCTACGATCGCGAACACCAACACCTCTCCGATCACGGTCAAGTCGATCAGCGCCGACCTCCAGCAGGCCACTGGAGGGATCGTGATCGTTCCCGTCACCGGCACCGACGAGTCGTTCCGATTCGACGTGCGCGCCCCCTTCAATCGCATCGACGTGAACGCCAACATGCCGATCCCCTTCACCTTCTATTACACGCTGCCGAACGGCGGCCGGGAGTCGCTGGTGAGCCTCAGCTTCGTGGTCGCCACCGACGAAGGGGCGAGCGGAACCGTGACGTCTTCGGTCACCATTCAATGAAACATTCCGTCTGGCCGCTCGGCCTGCTCGTGGTCGCACAGATCGGGAGCGCCTCCCAACCCGCGACCTTCAACCGGGTCACCCTCCAGGCGGTCGGGCCGCTCGGAGCGGGAATCGCAAGCCAGCCCGCGGCGGTGGTCACGGGCGACTGGAACGGCGACAAGGCCACCGACCTCGCGATCGCCGACTCGGCGGGGAACCGCGTCTCTGTTCTCCTGGGCGATGGGAGCGCCTCGTTCGTCCAGGCCGTCGACTTTCCCGTGGGCGCCACTCCCATAGCCCTGGCCCTCAGCGACCTCAACGCGGACAGCTCGCCGGACCTCGTGGCCCTGAGCCGCGACTCGCGAACCCTCACCATCCTCGCCGCGAACGCGACCACCTTCACCCCGGCGCGCACCGTCTCCATCGGCGGTCTGGGCACCCCGGTGGGACTCGCGGTGGGCCACTTCGACGCGGACGCCATCCCCGACATCGCGGTGGCCTTCGCGGGGTCGACCGCGATCCAGATCTTCCAGGGCGATGGCCTCTTCGGGTTCACCCCTACCGATATCGTGCCCGCCCCGATCGACATTTCCTTCATGGAGGGTCGCGACCTCGACAACGACGGCCGAATCGACCTCGTGATCGGCAGTCGCAACACCGGGCGGGTCTGGATCTATCTTCACGCGGCCGCCGCCGACGGGACCATTCTCGGGCTGGCCGCTCCCACTCAGTACGCCGCGGGCAACCAGCCAAGTGCGGTCGCCTTCGCCGACTTCAACGCCGACTCGCGCCTCGATGCCGCGGTCACCAACCAGGGCTCGAACGACGTCACCCTGCTGCTCCAGAACGCGACCGGCCTGTTCAGCTCGGTGACCCTCCTGACCGTGGGGTCCCAGCCCACCGCCATCGCCGCCGCCGACCTCAACGCGGACGGAGGCATCGACATTGCCACCGCGAATGCGGGAACCAGCGACCTCTCGGTGGGCCTCGGCGACGCCCGCGGTGGTTTCACCGTGGGCGCCCCGATCACCGGGCGTTCCGCGAGCCAGACCCTGCGCGCCGCCGATCTCACCGGCGACGGCCGGCCGGACCTGATCTCGACGAGCCAGGGCGCTTCCGACATCTCCATCTTCGTGAACGCGGGTTCCGGGGCGTTCGCCTCGAGCGCCACCTACCGCGTGGGCAGCCAGCCCATAGCACTCGCAACCGGCGACATCGATCGCAACGGCACCCCCGACATCGTGGTGGCGAACTACGCTTCGGCGGATGTCTCGGTCATGAAGTACCAGACTCCCGCGGGATTCCTCGCCGCTGCAAATTATCCGGGCGGTGGAACCCAGCCGGCGGGCTCCGCCCTCGCGGATTTCGACGGCGACGGCCTGCTCGACCTCGCCCTCGCGAACTTCGGCTCGGGCACGGTGTCGCTGCTCAAGGGCGACGGCAACGGGCACTTCTCCAATCCGAGCGACGTGATCACGGGCCTCACCCAGCCGCGCGCCCTGGCCGCGGCGCGCCTCAACAACGACGGGTTCCCTGACCTCGTGGTCCTGGTCGAAGGCACCAACGAGGCCATCACCTACCTCAACAGCAACGGCTCCTTCCGCAAGGGCAGCTCGGCCAGGGTCGGAGGCTCTCCCTTCGCTCTGGCGACGGGAGACGTGAATGGAGATGCCCTGGTGGACGTGGTTACCGTGAACGCTCAGGACAACGACATCTCGGTGCTCCTCGGCGACGGCTCGGGCGGCCTCAGCGCCAAGTCCCGGGTGAGCGTGGGGGTGCGTCCGCTCGGGGTGGCCATGGGCGACTTCAACCGCGACGGCCGGGTGGACCTCGCGGTCACCCTGGGCGGCGCCGCGGCGGTTCGCCTTCTCACCGGCGACGGCTCCGGCCAATTCAGCGCGGGCGCGACCCTCGCGGTCGAGGGTCAGCCTCGGTCGGTGGTGGCCACGGACCTCAACGGCGATTCGATCCTCGACCTCGCGGTGTCCAACCAGGGCTCCAACTCAATTTCCGTGCTCAAGGGCAACGGGGCGGGCGGCTTCTCCACCCAGGTGGCCTGGATCGCCGGCGCCGGTCCGGGGAGCCTCCTCGCGGTCGACCTCAACGCGGATGGCCGCACCGACCTCGTGGTCGGCAACCTGAACTCGAACAACATCTCGGTGCTGGTCGGCCGCGGCGACGGCACGTTCCTCTCGACCCCGGTGCCCACCCCGACGCCTACGCCCACGCCCTGAGCGAAGTCCTCACGCGAACCCTCGTGTCCGTGCGGCCCCGCTTCTTCCGGTCTGTCGCGGCTCTCTCGGCCGCGCTTCTCTTCGGCTGCCGGGGTGGATCGGACGTCCGTCCCGGGGGGACCTCGGTCATCCTGATCTCGATCGACACCCTGCGCGCCGACCGGGTGGGCGCCTACGGCTCGAAGGCCGGCCTCACGCCGAACCTCGACGCCCTGGCCGCGAAGTCAGTGCTCTTCGAGGAGGCGTACAGCCATGTGCCCCTCACCCTGCCCGCCCACGCTTCGATCTTCACCGCCCTTCTGCCCCCGC
>CAZYEA010000040.1:0-22159 GCA_964646485.1 uncultured Acidobacteriota bacterium | reverse complement strand
GGTGTCCTCGGGCAGGTCGAGCTCTCTGAGCACGCTGCGCCGGCACTCCGGCGCGGGGGGGAGATCCGAGAGCCAGCGCACCGGCCACTCGAGGGAGATGGGATAGGGGCGGATCAGGGTGCTGCGCCCGTGCTGGACCACCGCCTGGGTCTCGCGATCGATCCGCGACTCGAGATAGCGGTCGGCCGAGTCGAGGAAGTTGTTGCAGTGGGCCTGGGTGTGGAACCCGAGCATGCTCGCCCCGAGCATGCCGTCGAGGATTTCCACCCGCCACGGGCAGATGCCGAAGCGTTCGGCGCTCGGCCAGGGGATGTGCCAGAAGCCGATGACGGTGGCCCTCGGCAGCTTCTGCCGGATCATGCGCGGGGCGAGGGCGAGGTGATAGTCCTGGATGAGGACGATGGGATCCTCGAGGCCGGCCTCGGCGCAGACCGCGTCCGCGAACTTCTGATTCACTTCGCGGTAGTGGTTCCAGTCGGCGGTGCGAAAGACCGGGCGGGTGTGGGCCACGTGGCACAAGGGCCAGAGGCCCTCGTTCGAGAAGCCGGAGTAGTAGCCCTTCTCTTCCTCCTCGTTGAGCCAGACCCTCCGGATCGCGTAGATCTTCTCATCGGGAGGCACGAGGACGCGGTCATGCGCGTCCACCACCACCCGGTCGGCGGCGCCGCTGCCGTGGGCGATCCATACCCCCGAACACGCGCGCATCACCGGCTCGAGCGCAGTCACGAGGCCGCTCGCGGGATGGCGGACTTCGATGGTGGAGCCGTCGGGCCCGTATTCGTGGAGATAGGGCTCGCGGTTGGAGACGATGAGGATCTTCTCGCCGTGAAGATTGCGGCCGAGGGTGCGCCGCAGGCGATCGGCGGTCCAGGCCCCGCCCTCGCCGTCGAGCTCGCGCTCGGTCATGATGTCGTCCACGAGTTCGCGGACGTCGCGCAGGAGGGGCCTGAACTCGTCGGTCTCTTCGCCGCCCTTGAGCATGCGCTGCAGTTGCCTCGTCCAGCCCCTCCAGGAGAGGCGCACGGCCACGATGGTCACGAGCGAGGCGCACAGGGCGAGCAGGAAGAAGGCGGTGAGGAGGAAGTCGCGGCTCTGGGCCTCGCGCCGATCGGCGAACCCCATGTCCTGAACCAGGATCACGAAGCCGAGCAGCCCCTCCTGGTCCGAGACGGGCAGGCCCGAGAGGTGAACCTTGCCCCCGGGAAGAGAGGCCACCTGCAGCCATTCGGCGGGCGGCCCGATGGCTTCCGGGCCGGCGGGGAACACGAAGGGCGCCACCTTGTCGCAGCCGAACTGGTCGGGGGCGATGCCCGCGCGCGCCACCATCCGGCCGTCGGCGGTGCAGCCGGACACCCCCAGGATGCGCTCGTCGCGGATGATGTCCAGGAGCACGGCCTGAAGGTCGGCGGGCTTGCCGGAGTGGAAGCCCATGGAGAGAGCGGAGGCGGCGCCGTTGGCGGCGAGCCGCGCCCGCAGGGCGAGATCCCGCTGCACCCAGGCCCGGGTGGTCTCCTGCATCACCAGATAGGCGCCCCAGGTGAGGAGCCCCAGCCCGGAGACGAGGAGGATCAGGAACTTGATGGGCTGCCGCACCCCGGGAGACTATTCCATAATCACTTTGAACACCAACTAATTATCGCTATCCTCGGGATCGTATGCGACTCGAGGATCTCGGACTCGTGGGGAACTGCCAGTTCTCCGCCCTCATCGACCGGCGGGGCACGGTGGTCTGGGCCTGTCTCCCCCGCTTCGACTCGGAGCCGATCTTCGCTGCCCTGCTGGATGCCGAGCAGGGCGGCCGCTTCGACATCGGCCCGGAGGAGGGAGAGGCGGGCGAGCAGCGCTACCTCGAGAACACCAACGTCCTCGAAACCCGGTTCACCACGAAGTCGGGCTCGTTCCGCATCCTCGACTTCGCCCCCCGGTTCACCCAGTTCGACCGGATCTTCCGGCCCACTCAACTCGTGCGCATGGTCGAGCCCCTCGAGGGAACGCCGCGGATCCGCATCGTCTGCGAGCCGCGGCTCGGATGGTCGAAGGCGGTGCCCGATCGCCTCTTCGGATCGAACCATGTCCGCTACGAAGGATTCGCCTCGCACCTGCGGCTCACGAGCGACGTGCCCGCTTCGTACCTTCGGGGACAGCCGTTCACGCTCTCGGCCCGGCGGCACCTCGTGCTCTCCTGGGGCGCTCCGGTGGAGGAGGCTCTACCCCCCTTGTGCAGCCGGTTCCTGGGCGAGACCATCCGCTACTGGCAGGGGTGGGTGAAGCAAGGCAACGTGCCCCCCTCCTTCCAGAAGGAAGTGATCCGCTCGGCCCTGGTCCTGAAGCTCCATTGCTTCGAAGACACGGGCGCCATCGTGGCGGCCATGACCACCTCTCTTCCCGAAGCACCCGGGTCGGGCCGCACCTGGGACTATCGCTACTGCTGGCTGCGCGATGCGTACTACAGCCTCGGCGCCTTCCGCCTCCTCGGCCACTTCGAAGAGCGCGAGCACTTCGTGAACTACCTCTTCGACGTGGCCGGCGGCGCCCCCGATCTGCGCCTGGCCCCGCTCTATCGCATCGACGGACGCTCCGACCTGGGCGAGAGCGTGCTCGAGGCGTGGCCGGGTTACGAGGGAAACCGGCCGGTGCGGGTCGGCAACGCCGCCTCCGCCCAGCCCCAGAACGACATCTTCGGCGAGATGGTGCTCGCCCTCGCCCCCGTCTATCTCGACGAGCGCTTTCAGGCCGAGCGGTCGCCCCAGGCCTTCGATCTCATCACCCGCCTGGCCCGGCATGCGATCAGCGTCGCGGGCTCACCGGACGCGGGCATCTGGGAATATCGGGGCACCTGGCAGCCCCAGACGTTCTCGACCCTCATGTGCTGGGCGGGCGCCGACCGGATGGCGCGGGTGGCGAGGGCTCATCAGCCGAGCCTCGCCGCCGAATTCGAGATGGCGGCGTCGGTGATCGGCGCGCAGATCGTCCGCGAAGCCTGGAGCGAAAAGCTCGATGCCTTCGCCTCGAGTCACGGCGGCCACGAACTCGACGCCTCCCTCCTGCAGATGGCGCCCCTGCGCTTTCTCACTCCGGACTCCCCGCGGGTGCATCGCACCATAGACGCCATCCAGGATGGGCTGTCCCGCGACGGGTGGCTCTTCCGTTACCGCGCCGACGACGGTTTCGGCGCCCCCGAGGTGGCCTTCGTGATCTGCTCGTTCTGGCTGGTCGAGGCCCTGGCCCGCACCGGCCGGCTCGACGAGGCGCGGCGCCACATGGAGAGGATCGTGGGCGCGCTTCCTCCGCTCGGCCTGATCGCGGAGGACTACGACGTCAAGGCGGCGAGGATGTGGGGCAACTTCCCCCAGGCCTACTCGCACGTGGGACTGATCCATGCCGCCTTCGCGGCCTCGCCGCCCTGGTCGGAAATTCTGTAGCGTGCGCGCGCTGTTGGATCGCCTCCCGGACCTGCTGGCTTCGCGCCGCGTGCGGGAGTCGACTCTTCAGGTCCTGCCCTTCTGGGCCGCGGGAGCGCTGTCGGGGCTGGTGGCGGTGGGTTACGCGCGGGTGTTCGCGCTCCTCGAGGAGCGGTTCCGGACGGTGGCCGCGGAGTCCGGCTGGGTTCTCATCATCGCCTGCCCGCTTGCCTTCTTCGCCTCGTGGGCGCTCGTCTACGTGTTCTCGCCGGAGGCCTCGGGCAGCGGCATCCCGCAGCTCATGGCGGCGGCGGCGCCGGGCGCGCGCGCCTCCCTCATCGATCGGATGGTGGGGACACGGGCCGCCCTCGTCAAAGTCCTGAGCTCCTCCATCGCGGTCGCGGGCGGAGGGGCGATCGGCCGTGAGGGCCCGACTCTGCAGATATCCGGCGCGATCTTCCGCGCGGTGCGCACCCGCCTTCCCGCGTTCTGGCCCAGAGTGCCGACCTCTTCGATGTTGCTGGCGGGAGGTGCGGCGGGGCTCGCCGCCGCCTTCAATACTCCGCTCGGCGGCATCGTCTACGCGATCGAGGAGCTGGCGCGCGCCCACGTCGCGTCCTTCCGGTCGGGTGTGCTGCATGCGGTTCTCGTGGCAGGTCTCGTTTCGCAGTTGATCCTCGGGCCCTACCTGTACCTGGGATTCCCCGAGATCGGCGCGTGGTCCAGCCGAGACCTGCCCGCCTTCGTTTTGATGGGCGCGGCCACCGGACTCGTGGGAGCTCTGTGGGCCCGGGGGCTCTTCTCCATGGTGCGCTTCCGGGGCCGGCTGCCGGGGGCGAGACAGCAGGGCCTGTTCGCCCTTGCCGCCGGGCTCGTCTTCGCCGGCCTTGCCGGGTTCGCGGGGCCCGCGGTTCTCGGTTCAGGGAGGGGCGTCATCGAGACCCTTCTCTTCGACAACCCGGCCCCCGTAGGCCCGGGGATAGTAGTGGGGCGCCTCGCGGGGTCCTTCGTATCCTTCGCGGCGGGCGGGGCGGGCGGCATCTTCGCTCCGGCTCTGGCCTCGGGGGCGGCCCTCGCCTCCTCTCTGGCTCCCGCGTTCTCCCCCGTCGATGCCCGACTCCTGATCGTCCTGGGCATGGTCGCTTTCCTGACCGGGGTCACGCGCACGCCGTTCACCTCATTCGTGCTGGTGCTCGAGATGACCGATCGGCACTCCGCCATCTTCCCCATGATGATCGCGGCGATGAGCGCCTATGCGACGGCGCACCTGGTGGATCACGAGTCGTTCTACGAGCGCGTGCGAGCGGTGCTCACCGCGGGCGAAACGGGCCACGGTCCCGACGACTCGCTGGTGTCGCGAGGGTTCGCATCGCCCCGTGCGAAAGAAAGGGGGGCTCGCGACGACCTATCCGCCAAGGACTCCTGAGGCCGTCAGGCCTTGGCTTTGAGGGCGGCGACCGCCTTCTGGATCCTCGCCTGAGTGGCTTCGGAGAACCAGCCGTCGAGGAACTCGTCGAGCAGTCCGGTCTCGCGATCGCGCATGGCCGCGACCGTCGCGCCGCGCAGATAGCCTTTGGTCACCCCGAAGGCGAAGGCATCCTTGTCCGCGAATTCCGCCAGGCGTTCCGCCACGGTGGCGTCGAAGGCCTCAGGGTCCGTGACTTCGTTTACCAGTCCCGCTCTCACCGCGGCATCGCCTTCGAAGTTCCGCCCGAGCAGAGCCACCGCGGTGTGCGCATAGGCGGGTGCGGCGGTGCGCAGCAGCATCACCGCCGACCAGGGCAGGGGAACGCCCACCTTCACTTCGTTGAGACCCAACATGGTGCCTCGTTTCGCGATGCGCCAGTCGGCGGTCAGGGCGAGCAGACACCCCCCCGCCACCGCGGCTCCGTTGATCGCGGCCACCACCGGCTTCTTGAGCGCGAACAGGTCGGTCAGGAGTGTGGCGAACTCCACCATGAAAACGCCCATCTCCGGGCGGGTGGCCTGGGAGAGGGAGAGGAGGTCGAGGCCCGGGCAGAAGAGCTTGGGGTGGGCCGAGGAGAGAAGGACGGTGCGAACCGAGGACTCGCCGCCCACGGTTCGAAGGGCTGAGGAGAGGTCCGAGACGAGCTCCGCGCTCATGGCATTGCCGCGCGGTCCGGCGAGGCGAATGGCGCCGATGCCGTCCTTGATTTCGATCTGAATCGTGCTCATGAAGTCCTTGAAGGCCCAAAAGGGATCAGGCGAGGTCGGCGCCCAGGGCCATCACGTGAAATCCGCTGTCCACGTGCAGCACTTCGCCGGTGACGCCGCGCCCCATGTTCGAGAGGAGGAAGAGGCCGGCATCGCCCACTTCGTCCTGGTCGGTGGCCCGCCGCAACGGGGCGTGCTGGCGGTAGAAGTCGATCACCTTGCCGAGGCCGCCCACTCCCGACGCGGCAAGCGTCTTGATGGGCCCGGCGGAGATCGCGTTCACGCGAATGCCCTGGGGCCCGAGGTCGGCGGCGAGATAGCGCACCGACATGTCGAGCGCGGCCTTCGCGACACCCATGACGTTGTAATGCGGAACCACGCGCTCGCCCCCGAGATAGGACAAGGTCAGGATGGAGCCGGAGCGGCCCTCCATCAGGGGGGCGGTGGCGCGGGCCACCGCGGTGAGCGAGTAGGAGGAGATGTCCTGGGCGATGCGATATCCCTCACGCGAGGTGTTGAGGAACTGGCCGGTGAGATCTTCGCGCTGCGCGAAGGCCACCGAGTGAACCACGAAGTCGAGATGCCCGAAGTCGGTCTTGACCGAGGCGGCGAGGGCGGCGATGTCTTCGTCCCTGGCCACGTCGCAGGGATACAGATGCGGGTCCTTCAGATCCTTCGACAGCTCGTCCACGTTCTCCTTGAGCCGCTCGCCCTGGTAGGTAAGGGCGAGGCGCGCGCCTTCCCGGGCGCAGGCCTTCGCGATGCCCCAGGCGATGGAGCGCTTGTTGGCGACGCCGAGAATGAGACCGTGTTTTCCTTCGAGAAGCATCGGTGAGCCTTTCCTTGGTTGGACCGCCGAGCTTAGCGGAAAGGGCGGGCCTCAGTCGGTGCGCAGGGCCTCGATAGGGTCGACGGAGGCGGCGCGGGAGGCCGGCACGTAGCCCGCGATCAGGCCCACGATGATCGAAACCGCGACACCCACGAGGGCGGCGTTCCAGGGCGGACGCGCGTCGTAGCGGGGCAGTACCAGGGTCACGAGGAAGCCTATGCCGAGGGCCACGAGCACGCCCAGAACCCCGCCCACGCCCGACAAAACCCCGGCCTCGATGAGGAACTGCCGCCGCACCGAGCTCTGGGTGGCGCCGAGGGCGCGGCGGATCCCGATCTCGCGCGTCCGTTCGGTGACGCTGATGATCATCACATTGCCGATGCCGATGGCGCCGATGAAAAGGCTGATTCCCGCGAGGGCGACGGTGGCCGCGCCGATGGCGTTCCCCACCTGATTGAACACGGCGATGATCTGGTCGGGCGAGGTGAGCTGGAAGTCGTTCGGAGAATCAGGGGCGAGGCCGCGGAGGCGTCGCAGCATCGTCTCCACGTCCTGCCGGGCCTCCACGCGGCGGCCCTCCTTCATACGCAGGTAGAAGAGAACGTTCTTCGCGTCGGGAAAAACCGCCTGCACCGTTCTTATAGGCATCGAGATCACGGAATCCTGGCGGTTTTCACCGAAGACGCCGCCGGGGCGGGGGGCGATGGAGCCGATCACGGTGAAGGTGACGCCCGCGACCCGGATCTCCTTCCCAAGCGCACTCACCCCCGGGAAGAGAGACGCGCGCACGCTCGCGCCGAGGATGGCGACCCGCGCTCCCGTCGCCTCTTCTATAGGGGTGAAGACACGCCCCTCGAAAAGAGCCGCGTCCACGATCGCGAAGGTCCTCGACTCGGCGCCCTCGGCGTAGGCGGTGTCGTTGTCGATCCGCCCCGCGCTGGCGACGAGCGGCCGGCCGTTGACGATGGCGGGGACGATCAACTGGACGCCCACCTCCTCGATGTTCGAAGAGGTGCGCTTGATCAGGTCGGCCCAACCCACCTCGAGGGGGCGGCGGTTGGCTTCGCGTTCGGTGGGCGGAGAGTAGGGGTCCTGACCGAGGTGGTAGGCGAGCAGATTGTCGGTTCCAAGACCCTGGAACAAAGCGGCGACCTGGGTCTTCGCGTTGGAGAGGACGGAGGTGATGAGCACCACGGTGACGATGCCGATGACGATTCCCGCCACGGCCAGGAACGACCGCACCCCATTCGCGCGCACCGAGTCGAGGGCGAAACCGAGAGCCATGCGATCCGCCGCCGCGATCAGGGCGAGCCGGTTTGTTTTCCTGCGAGCCGAACCCGCCATCAATCGGCTCGGAGCGCGGTCAGAACATCCGCCCGGGCGGCGCGAAACGCGGGCAGGACCCCCGAGAGAAGGCCCGCGCCGGCGGCCAGGACAAGGCTCCGCGCGAGAGTCGCGGGGGCGAGGCTCAGGGGCAGTTTCAAGAGGGCGGAGGCCGCGGTCCCGAGGAGGGCCACGAAGGCGAGGCCGCACAGGGCGCCCGCCACGCTCACGATCAGGGACTCGGCCAGCACTTCGGAGGTGATGTCGGCCCTTCTCGCCCCGATGGCCCGGCGAATTCCGATCTCCCGGGTGCGCTGAGCCACGGAGACGAGGGTGGTGTTGGTGATGACCACGAAGGCGGCGAGGAGCGAGGCGAGAGAGATGGGCAGCGCGGCGGCGCCGAGGGAGCGGGAGAGCGAGGCCACGAAGTTCCGGGCCGCGTCAGGCGTCACCACGTCGAAGGTGTCCTCCTGCCCGGGAAAGAGGCTTCGTTTCGCGCGCAGACTGGCCCGCGCGCGGTCCTCGGCGTGGACGGTCTCCCCCGCCTTCTGGGACTTCGCGAACATCTGCAGGCTGGCCGAGGGACCGAAGGCGCGCTCGAAGGCGCCGAGCGGAACCCAGACGTAGCGGTCCTGACTCTGCCCGCCCAGCTGGCCCATACCCTCCTGGACGCCGATGACCTTGAAGGCGCGCCCGTTGATCCGCAGAATCCGGCCGAGCGCGCGTCCGCTCGGGTAGCAGGCCTTCAGCACCTCGTCGCCGATCACCGCCACCGATTCGCCTCGCCGCGACTCGTCGTCGCCGAAGAAGCGGCCCTGGGCGAGCGCCATCTCCTGGATTCTCGTGATGGCCACGGTGGTCCCGGTGACCGGAGTGGACTCGAGCTTTCCTTCCACCGAGGTCACATCGACGATGCGCTGAGCCGAGGGCGCGTAGGTCACGAGGTCGCCGCCGAACTGGTCGAGGAAGCGGGCATCCGATTTCGAGATGGCGACATTCCGCTCCAGCTTGCGCGCGAGCTCGCTCCGCCCGAGCCGGCCGCGCTGGCCGACCCTCGACACCGTGAAGACGTCGCTGCCGATGCTGCGGGCGGTGGCCTTGGTGGCGAAAGACTCGAGGACCTCGAGGCCGGTGGAGATGCCGGCGAGGGCGGTAACCGCGGCGGCCATGGCGAGCGCCCCCAGGGACGAGCGCAGGGGGTACTCACGGATGACCGCGAAAGCCTGGGCGAACGACTCCGGGATCAGAATAGGAGCTTGGGGCATGATGCGACGCGCGAAACCGCGCCAAACGAGGGGGAAATCTTAGCAAAGAAGCGATCGACTGCTCGCATTTTGGATAGAATTTGAACATGTTGCGGAAAGCCCTGGCCCTCCTCGTCCTCCTCGCCCTGGTCGCCGGGTTCGTGGTCTCGAGGCGCCCCCGGGGCGCCGCGGTCGACCTCACCGTGGTCACCCGCCGCGACACCCTTCGCTCCTACGTCACCGCCTCGGGTGAGATCGTGGCCAAGCGCTACGCCGACATCGGGGCCTCGGTCATGGGCCGGGTGGTGAGCCTCAACGTCAAGGAGGGCGACCGCGTCCGCGCCGGGCAGGTCCTCGCGCGGCTCGATCCGGTGCGCGCGTCCTCGGACGTCGAGGCGGCGGAGGCCGCGGTGAAGGCACTCGGCGAAGACCTCAAGGCCGCGCAGGCGCGACTCGAGGAGGCCCGGCTCAACGCCGAGCGCAACGCCACCCTGGTCGAGCAGGGCCTCTTGCCCCAGGCCCAGGGCGATTCCGCCAAGGCCTCCAAAGACGCGGCCCGGGCCCAGCTCGACGCGATCCTGCGTCGCACCGAGCAGGCGAAGGCTCAACTGAAGGGCGCCCGTGACGTTCTCGACAAGACCTCGGTGGTGGCGCCCATCGACGGCATCGTGACCCGGCTCCAGGTCCGCGAGGGCGAGATGGTGGTGATCGGCATCCAGAACCAGCCGGGCACGACCCTCATGCGCCTCGTGGGCACGTCGGGCCTGAACGCGGAACTCAAGGTCGCGGAAGCGGACGCCCTTCGACTAAAGATCGACCAGACCGCGAAGGTGACGCTCGACGCCCTCCAGGGCCGGGAGTTTGCGGGCGTGGTGACGGAAATCGGCGCCTCCTCGCTGCCGCCGATCAGCGCCCAGGCCGCTTCCGCGCGCGAGTTTCGGGTGGTGATCTCGCTCGAGGTGAACGACCCGAGCCTGCGACCCGGCATCTCGTGTGACGCGGAGATCCTGGTGGCGGAGAAGAGCGGCGTGGTGGTGGCCCCCCTGCAGGCCGTGGTCAACCGCGACATCGCGGGGCGCGAGCAGTCGGGCGTCTTCGTGGTTCGCGACGGACGAGCCGCATTCACAGAGGTGAAGCTCGGACTCATCTCCGGCCTCGACGCGGAACTTTCGGGACTCGAAGAAGGGACACAAATCGTCCTCGGGCCGCTCGCCACCTTGCGGTCGCTCAAGGACGGCGAGGCGGTGCGGAGCGCGAAGTAACCCGCGGATCGCCCTGTTTTTAGGCCTTCTGGGGCACTCGTGAGATAATTCCCTTTCACGAACCCAAGGACGCGCAGAGTCGTTCATCGCGCCGTCGCCGGTTTGAGGCCGCTTTTTGAGGCGATAGGGACGTTTTCGTTTCCGCTCGCGGCCACACCTATCAAGGGGCCGAAGGCCCACCAAAAAGTCAGGACCTCACCAAGAATCATGACGTTCACCAAATACGGCTTCTCCGCCGAGCTTCTGCGCGGCATCAAGGAACTCGGGTTCAAGAACCCTACCCCCATCCAGGAGCAGGCCATTCCGCCCGCCCTCGAAGGCCGCGATGTGCTCGCCTGCGCGATGACGGGCAGCGGCAAGAGCGCCGCCTTCGGCCTTCCCACCATCGAGCGCCTCGGCAACAAGGCCAAGGGCTTCACCCGCGCCCTTGTGCTCACCCCGACCCGCGAACTCGCGGCCCAGATCGACGAGCATCTGAACGCGCTCGCCGTTCACACCCCCGTCTCGAGCGCCGCCATCTACGGCGGCGTCGGCATGGGCGCGCAGGAACACGCTCTGCGCCGCGGCACCGACATCATCGTGGCCACCCCGGGGCGCCTGCTCGATCACCTGAGCCGCCCGTACGCGAACTTCAAGAACCTCGAAGTGCTGGTGCTGGACGAAGCCGATCGCATGCTCGACATGGGCTTCCTTCCCGACATCCGCCGCATCCTGAAGTACCTCCCCGCGAAGAAGCAGACCCTCTTCTTCTCCGCCACCATGCCGACCGAGATCGCCAAGCTTTCGCGCGAACTGCTCCACGACCCCTTTTCCATCAGCGTGGAGCGGCAGTCCGCCCCCGCCGCGGGCATCACCCAGGCCGCTTACCCGGTGCCCCAGCACCTCAAGCCCGTTCTCCTCACCGAGCTCATGAAGCGCGGGATCATCCGCAGCGTGATCGTGTTCACCCGGACCAAGTCTCGGGCCAACCGTCTCGCCGACTACCTGGTGCGCATGGGCGTCAACGCCGGCCGCATCCACGGGGATCGCAGCCAGTCTCAGCGCACCGAAACCCTGCGCCGTTTCAAGGAAGGCAAGTTCTCCGTCCTGGTCGCGACCGACATCGCGGCCCGCGGCATCGACGTGGAGGCGCTCTCCCACGTCATCAACTTCGACATCCCGCCGACCCACGAGGACTACATCCATCGCGTGGGCCGCACCGGACGCAATCAGCTGGCGGGAGACGCCTTCGCCTTTGTGTCCCCCGAGGAAGAGGGCGATTTGCGCGCCATCGAACGGGCTATCGGCACCCGCATGCCCCGCATCACTCTCCCCGACTTCGACTACGCGGTCCAGAAGACTCATGCTCCGGAGGCGGCGAAGTTTCGCGGCGATCGCGAGGGGGGCCGCGGGCGTTCTTCGAGTCCGAAACCGTATTCGCGCTTCGGCGCCAATCGCGGCGGGCAGGGGCAGAGCCAGGGAGCAAAGCGGCCTCATAGCCGTCCTCACGACGATCGGGGCGAGCGGCCGGCGCGCACGCAGGTGGTGGGCTCCGGAATCAGGACCGACCGCGCCGCCGAGCGGCCCGCTCAGCCGCGCTCCGGGGACGACCGCTTCGCGCGGGCCGCAGCCACCAACAGCCGTCAGGCCCTTCGCGGCGCCGAAGCGACGAGCGGAGAGGTTGCCGGCTACCGGCCGCGGCGCCCGGGCGGCGGATCGTTCGGCTCGGGCAGGCGGAAGCCCTTCGGCGGGCGCGCGCGGTAGTCGGCTCGGAACCAGGCGCCCCCAGGCCGCCCCGAGGACTGCCGTTAGACTGCGCGGAAGATGAAGATCCAAGCGGCGTCTCGAATCTCCAGTCTCGCCCTCCTCCTTGCCTCAACCCTGCTGGCCGCAACCGCCTCGGCCCAGCAGCAGAAACAGGCGCCCATCGTGGGCGACATCATCGTCCGCCAGGAATGGAATGACGGCTTCTTCACCAAGCCCGACCCCGTGCCCGCGCACCGCACCCGCTTTCAGCTCCGCCCGCGTTTCGAGGTGGAGACGAACGTGCTGCGCATGGGTGTGGGCGCCGACATCCTCTATTCGACCGACGACAACCTGAAGCCCAAGGACATCCCCCTTCCCCTGGCGCTGATCCGCGACAACTACGACTCGCGCAGCATCCGCCTGGACCAGGCCTATCTCGGCGTCAACCTCTCCACCAATATCAAGCTCGACGCGGGCCGCATGCCCATGCCCTTCCGGCTCACCAACATGATCTGGGACACCGACCTGCGGATCCAGGGGGCCGCGGCCCAGTGGGTGTTCCACACCGGGAAGACCGGCGAGCCCACCGCGCGCGCTTCGGGCATCTACTCGCGAGGCAGCCACGTGTTCGTGGACTCGGTGAAGGCGGACGGCTCCAGCCTCGGCGACGGCGTCACCATCAAGGGCGGCTCGCTCGACCTCGGCTTCGGCGAAGGCAAGCGTGTCGACCTCACCGGAACCTATCTCGTCTTCGACAAGCTCGAGAACCTCGAACGCATGATCCGCCGCCAGAACACGCGAGTGGCCGGAGCGCTGACCCGCGAGTATGAGGTGATCGACCTGACCCTGCGCCTGCGCACCGACACGCCCATTCCCATGCAGCTCGTGGTGGACGGCGCGCGCAACCGCAAGGCGCCCGACCAGAAAGACGGCTTCTGGGCCGCCCTCGTGCTCGGCTCGCTGCGCGACCACCGGTTCCGGGGCGAGTACACCTACGCGAAGATGGACAAGGACGTGACCGTCGCGGCCTACGCGGGGGACGACTTCTTCTGGGCCACGGGCTGGCTCGGACATCGCGCCGAGATCGGCTTCGCCCAGGGGCCGAAATCGACCTTCCACGTAATCGCACAGATGCAGCAGTTCAAGGACTCGCCGACCGTGGCCGAACGCACGAACTGGCTGAAGCGCCTGCGCGTCGAGGTTCGCCGGACCTTCTAAGTAACGAGAGGCGCGCGAATCAGCGCGCGATGCCGAGCAGGTCGGAGAGGCCTACGGGTTCGCTGTCGAACTGGATGCCGGTCTGGTAGGACAGACCCTCGAGGCGCGTCCACATCACCTTCCCCACTCCGTCGACGGTGAGCACCGGCTCATCCGCCATGCGGAACTCGACGCGGACCTGGACCTTCTTTTCCCGGGGAAGATCCTCGCCGGTGCGCAGCCGGCAGCCCAGACGCGACAGATCCATGGCGGTGGCCGGCCGCCACTCGCCCGGGGTGGCGGCGTAGGAAACGCTCAGGCGGCACGCGATCCGCGCGGTGATCCGGCGGTTGGGACGCTTGATCGAACCGGTGGTCGTCGGTCTTTGTGTTCCCTGAGTGCCAGGATTCAACGCCATAGTGTTTCTTCGGGATGAACGAAAGTTTGGAGGGGAAGCCTGTACTCTAGCCCAAGAGGGGATCGTGGGCTCGGCCCTCGGCCCACTTTTCGGGTCGAGACGGACGCGGCCTCGATCGCCCGACCCACTAGAATGTCGAGCTTGTTCATGGAGCGGCCTTCTCTCAATTGCCTCGTCGCCCTGGGTCTTTCCGCCATTCTCTCCGCCTGCGGCGGCACCGGAGTGGGGCCAAGCCCGGTGGCGACGCCGACCCCTTTGACCAGGCCGGTCAACGTGACCGCCTTCCTGGATGAAAACGGCAACGGCGTCTTCGACGCCTCGGAAGGCACACGCATCCCGAACGCCGAGATCGTGATCGGTTCGGCCCGCGCCACGAGCGCCGCCCTCAGCGGGCAGGCCACCCTCCAGGCCGCGGAAGGACCCCAGACTCTCACCGTCACTGCTTCCTCGCTGCCCCCCTTCTACCGGCCGCCCGCACCCATCTCGATCACCGTCCCCACGAGCGGAGCGGTGATGGTGCCGATCACGCTCCCGCGCGGTTCGAACCGGGCGAATGTATACATGGCGTTTGGTGACAGTATCACCAACGGCGAGCCCGAAGTGGGGGACGGAAACGGATACCGGCGGATGCTGCAGGACATGCTGCGCGCTCACTTCGGCGCGGCCGAGGTCGCGAACGAGGGCCGGGACGGGACCAACTCCGACTTCGGCGCCAGCATCATCGATGCCCGTCTCGCCGCGGTGAGGCCGAGCTTCACCCTCATCCTGTACGGCACCAACGACTGGAACTCCTGCGGCGATGTCCCCTGCCCGGTCACGATCTCCAGCCTGCGGACCATGGTGCAGGCGGTGAACCGCAGCGGCAGCCATGCCTTCCTCGCCACCATCCTTCCCTCCAACACCGGCTGGGACAGCCGCGCGCCGGCCTGGCGCAACGACTGGATCGACGCGAACAATGCGGTGGCCCGCCAGATCGCGGACGAGGAAGGCGCCGTGCTGGTGGACCTCAACGGCGCCTACAAGCGCGCGGGCGCTCCCACTCCCTCGCTCTACGTGGATCACCTTCATCCCACCTCGGCGGGCTACCGGATTCTCGCCGACACCTGGTTCAGCGCGATTACCAAGGCGTACTCGAAGATCCTCTCCGAGCCCTAGCGACGGCCGGTCAGAGCCGGAACCCGGGACCCGAGGGAATCAGTCCCGCGAGGGTGAGGGCGGCGCCCAGTTCACCCTGATTGAGAGGGTGCTCGTGCGTCTCGTGCCCGACGATCCGCGCCGCGCGCCTTCGCATCCAGGACGCGATGGCACGGGCGGCGGGCTCAGCCAGGTGTTCGCGACCGGCCTCGGGGAGATGCACCACGGCGCGAGCGCCATCTCCGTGAAGGAGGCCGATCAGCTCGCCATCCGCGATTACTACATGGGAGCGGGCGCGGCGTTCGGCCCCGTCGAGACACCACGCGGGCCAGGGCAGGGTCACGCCGAAAGGATTGGCGGGATCGGTCGCGGCGAGGACCACCGCCGAGGCTTCGCGATCCGAGGCCTTGAGTGCTCGCAGTCGATCGACGGCCGCAGGATCGGCGAACTGAAGCGCCCCGAGACCTTCGATGAAATAGCCGCGACGAACCTGGCCGCGTTCCTCGAGGGCCCGCAGGATCGGATAGACCGCACTGAAGCCTCCCTCTCTCGCCTCGGCGGCGATGGCCTCGCGGGTGAGGATGCCGTGACGGGCGAGCCACTGTTCCAGCCGGGCGAGCCGACCCTGGGGGGAAGCCTCGGACGGCGGATCGAGAAGCGAGAAGCGGCCGACGGCGCCCGCGGGCACGTCCAGCCGCGAACGGTAGCGGCCCATGCGCGCAGTAGCGAAACGCTTGGCCGGACTCCGCAAAAGGTCGGAAGTGCGCGCGCGCAGCGCGGCCGCCGAGTCGGTGGTGACCTCGCCGTTCCAGAACAGCGCCCACAAGGCGTCCACGAGGTCGCCTCGGCGGACGCCCTCGCACCTCGCCTCGATCTCGGGGAGGAACATCGCTCCCCTCGAACGTAAGGCTTCGCGGACCCGGGCGGCCACCGCGTCGTCGAGGGGCTCGGGCGGCCGGGCGCCGAGCAGACTGCGGTTGGGCGAGAGATAGAGAGAGACCTTGCCGTCGTGCGCGCCCAGAGCGCCCCGGCCCTCGAGCACCACTTCGCCCCGCGCGATCAGCAGGTCGAGATCCGCCGGGCGGTACCCGCTCACTCGGCTCGACAGCAAATCGGCCTCGAGCGCGGAGGCGGGCACGGGGGCGCCCTGCAACTGATCGATGGCGGCGAGCAGGGCTTCGGCTCGCTCGGCCTCGCCTGGGAGTTCGTCGCGGTCCGTCTCGTGGGCGAGGCCGTGCCACTCCACCAGGAAGCGTGCGTAGTCGCGCCCTTCCACCGGGCGCACTCCCCCCCGCGCCTTCGCGAGGGAAAGCCGCCGGATGCGACCGAGAACCTCGGCGCCGCACCACTCGGTGTCGACGGGGTCGCGCGAGAAGGGACCTCGGATCAGGCGGCCGCTCGCCTCGAGCTGCTCCACCTCCGGGGCCGCGGCGGCGCGGGAGAAACCGAACCGGGCGCACACATCGGCGAGGGTGAAGGGCCCGCGGCCGCGAGCGAAGCGTTCGATGAGCGCGCCCCGGGCAAGAAGGGCCGGGCCGAGGAAGGCCTGGGGCACTCCCCTGGGCAGGGCGAGCCCGAGCGCGTCTCGATAAACCGCCGCGTCCTCCACGGCGATCAGTCGACCCTCGCCCGCGACCTGAACCTCGATCACGCGCTTCTCTTTCATCAACGCCTCGGCAAAGCCCGCGACCGCGGCATCGGCCGACCGCGCCGCCACCTCGGCCGGCGAAAGATCCCCGAGCCTGAGCAGGGCTTCATGAAGACCGTCCGCGGAGCGGATCCTTCGGCCGGGGGCAAGGCCCTGAAGCTCGTCGTGGACTTCGCGGATCGACGCCTCGTCGAGGAGGTCCTGAAAGGCGGCCCGGCCGAGCAAGGCCTGCAGCTGGGTCTCATCGATGGACAGAGCGTGGGCGCGCCGCTCGGCCAGGGGCGTGTCGTCGTCGTACATCGCGGTGGCGACGTAGCCGAAGAGCAGAGCGGTCGCGAAGGGGGAAGGGCGATCGACATCGAGGGTCAGGGCCTTCACCTTGCGGGCTTCAACGTCCTTCAGCAGCTCGATGGTGCTGGCGAGGTCGAAGTCTTCGGTAAGACACTCGCGATAGGCCTCGAGAATGAGGGGGAACGAAGGGAAGCGCGAGGCCACGGAGAGGAGGGCGTGGGCCTTCTGGCGCTGCGCCCACAGGGGCGAGCGGGAGCCGACCCGCCGTCTCGGGAGCAGGAGGCTGCGCCCCGCGGCCTCGCGGAAGCGTGCGGCGAACAGGGTGGAGTCTGAGAGTTCCTCGCGAACCAGACCCTCGAGTTCCCGCGAAGGAGGCAGGAGGTCGACGAGGGCCGGAACCGCGTCACGGTCGGGGAGCCTCAGGATGAGGCCGTCATCGCTCACCACCACCTCGGCCTCGTGAAGACCCTGGCGCTTCAGCCGCCGCACCATGGCGAGGGCCAGCGGCTGGTGCACCTTGCCCCCGAAGCTCGAGAGGAGGCACAGACGCAGGTCACCCATTTCGTCGCGCATCCGCTCGAGAACGAGGGTCTGATCCGTGGGCACCGCCGAGGCGGCCTTCTGGTCGAAGACGTAGGCGGTCAGGTTGTGGGCGGCGCTTGATTCGAGAACGTAGGTCTCTCTCAGAAGCTCACGGGCCTTTCGGCGCCCGAGAGTGAGGAGTTTTCGCGACAGGGCGCCGATGCGTTTTGCGTTCTCGACCGGACGGGGCGGGCGGTCGGCCTTCCAGAAGGGCATGCGTCCGCGCAGGCCGGGCGCCGGGGTCACGATGACGCGATCGCGCTGGATCTCATCGATCCGCCAGGACGAGGCGCCCAGCATCACGATGTCTCCCACGCGGCTTTCGAACACCATCTCCTCGTCGAGTTCGCCCACGCGGCGGGAGGGGCCGGCCTTGGCGACGCCCTTGGGGCCGCCGTCCTTGAGATACACCCCGAACAGGCCGCGATCGGGAATGGTGCCGGCGTTTGCGAAAAGAGTCATGCGCACGCCGGCCTTCGCGCGGAGCGCGCCGCTCTCCCGATTCCACACGATGCGAGGGCGCAGGTCGCGGAACTCGTGCGAGGGGTACCGCCCGGCCAGCATGTCCAGGACGCCTTCGAACAACGCGCGCGGCAGGGACGAGAACGAGGCGGCGCCGCGAACGAGGGCGAAGAGTTCGTCGATGTCCATCTCGCCTTCCACGAGGACGGAGAGGACCTGCTGGGCGAGGACGTCGAGAGGATTGCGAGGCAGGGTTAAGGGCTCGATGTCGCCGCGCTGAAGGGCGTCGATGGTGGCCGCGGCCGCGAGCAGGTCGCCCCGGAAGGTCGGGAACACCAGGGCTTTGGGCACGCCGCCCAGGTGATGCGACGCCCGCCCCACGCGCTGGGTGGCGCTCGCCACCGAAGGCGGCGTCTCGATCTGAATCACCAGGTTCAGAGCCCCCATATCGATGCCGAGTTCGAGCGAGGACGTCGCGACCACGGCGCGGAGACTGCCGGCCTTGAGCGCTTCTTCGACGAGCTCCCGCTCTTCCTTCGCGAGCGACCCGTGATGGGCGCGACAGATGAGCTCACCCGAAAGTTCATTGAGGGCTGCGGCCACGCGCTCGGCCACCCGTCGCGAATTGACGAAGACGAGGGTGCTCTGGTGGGCTCGTATGAGTTCCAGGACGCGCGCGTGGATCGCGGGCCAGATCGATGGAGCGCCCACGGCGGGCGCGGTGTCGGCAGCGTCTCGAGTCGCCTCCTTCGAGACCGCCCCACGGCCCGAGGCGGTGGTGCCCGAGCCTGTCCACGCCCGCTCGACCGCCTTCCCCTCGGCCGCCGGTTGGGGCGCTTCGATGGTTTCGCGAGGCAGTGCGGTCAGGTCCGGCACGGCCGCCTCGACGCTGACGTCGAAGGCGCGCTTCACCGAGGCATCGACCACCTCGACCCTGCCTCCACGCGACCCGGAAAGGAATCGGGCGACGAGGTCGAGCGGACGGGAGGTCGCGGAGAGGCCGATGCGCTGGAGCGGCCGGGGGGCGAGCCGGGCCACGCGCTCGATGGAGAGGGCCAGATGCGCGCCGCGTTTGGTTCCCACGATGGCGTGGATCTCGTCGAGGATGACGGTGTCGACGGAACGGAGGATTTCGCGGGCCTCGGAGGTGAGGATGAGGAACAGCGATTCCGGAGTGGTGATGAGGATGTCGGGGGGAGCGCGCCGCATCCGCTGGCGTTCGAGCTGAGGCGTATCGCCGGAGCGGACGGCCACGCGAGGCACCCGGTGGATGTCGCCGCGCTCCTTCGCGAGGGCGCAGATTCCCGCGAGCGGCTCCTGGAGATTGCGCTCGACGTCGCGGGCGAGGGCCTTCACCGGAGAGATGTAGAGGATGCGTACGCCGCGGGCGGGCGGCGCTTCGGAATCGAAGACCAGTCGATCGATGGCGCACAGGAACGCGGCGAGAGTCTTCCCCGAGCCCGTGGGCGCCGCGATGAGCGTCGACTCGCCGGCCAGGATGTGGGGCCACGCCTTTTTCTGCGCGGGCGAAGGCGCCTCGAAGCGAGCGGAAAACCAGGCGGCGGTGGCCGGGTGAAAGGATGGCCGGCCCCGGCCCGGGCCTGGTCGATCGGGGGTCTCGCCTACAATCCGCCGCACTTGAGGAGTGTACAAAGACTGACGGCCGAGAGAGGTCCGCTTTGAACGCCGGCGCCATATCCATCCTCGGCTGGGCTTTCGTCGTCTTCATCACCCTGGCTGTGCCGTGGGCGGTTCTGCGCAACCGCGAGAGCGCCCTCGCCATGGCCGACATTCCGCTCGCCATCCGGTTCTACGCGATGCTCCTGCCTCAGATCGTGCTCGGGGTTCTCGCCATCGTCACCGGTCTCGTCGAAGGCATCGACCTCTTCCCCGCTCGGGCGCCCACGCTCCAGTCGTGGTCCCTCGGCCTCGTCTTCATCGTGGTGTCTCTCACCCTGGTGAGGCCCTACTGGCGGCGGTCGGTCGAGGAGCAGAAGCCGACCTGGCGGCTCTTCGCCCCCACGAACCGGCGGGAGCGGCGCCTGTGGGTTGTGCTGTCGCTTTCCGCGGGGGTGGGGGAGGAACTCGTCTGGCGCGGCGTCCTGCCCGTGCTCCTCGCCGCTCTCCTCGGGAATGCCGCCCTCGGCATCGCCCTCAGCATCACGTCTTTCGCTCTCGCCCACGCCATCCAGGGACTGCGCAGTGTCCTCGCTATCGCGGCCATCGCCGCCGCCTTCCATGCCCTGGTGTTCGTGTCCGGTTCCCTCTACGTGGCGATGGTGGTGCACTTCGTCTACGACGTCATCGCGGGCTTCACTTACGCCCGCTTCGCGCGGGACCTAGGCCTGCTGCACAAGACCGTGGAGTAAGTCAAAGCGCCCGCGACTTCGCCGACTGGTACAGCGATTGCTGAGATCTCGCCCTCATCGGAGAAGCGAAATGTCAGTAACACTCCAAGTCCTTACCGGACCGTACAACGCCGCTGGACTCGATCAAGGCCTTGAACGGAGAGGCGCAGAAATTTCGAGGGCCGTCACCCCGGGAGGGCAGTCCGGGAACGCGCGCACGCTCGCCATCTTGCTGTGCGCGGCGCTTGCCATCGGCTGCGGTTCCTCGCCCGCCCCGGCCGGGCCGAGCCCGGCTCCCCCGCAGGCGGCCACCCGCGACGGTCGCTGGATTCAGGATATCGAGGCCCTGGCCAAAGACCTGCCGCGCCTGCACCTGAGCCTCTTCTTCAAGACCTCTCGAGAGACCTTCGATCGCGAGGTCGACACCCTCAAGACCCGAGTGGCCGAGATGCGGGACTACGAAGTGGTCACCGGTCTCATCCGCCTCGCCGCCTTGCCCGGTGACGCGCATACCGCGATTTCGCCCTTCACCTATCCGGGGTTCAGGCGCCTCCCGCTGCGCCTGCGCTTCCTCGCGGACGGACTCATCGTGACCTCGGCCACCGCCGCGGCCGCTCCGCTGCTGGGCGGCCGGGTCACGCGCATCGGCGCCATGGAGATCGCCGAGGTCATCGAGAGGATCGGCCCTGTGATCTCCCGCGACAACGAGGCCTGGCTGCGCGCCATCGCGCCGAACTACCTGGTCATCCCGGAGATTCTGCACGCCCTGAGGATCGTGGACGATCCGGAGCGAGTGACCATCACGGTGACGCTGGGGGACGGATCGTCGCGACAGATGGACCTCGGGGCGTTTCCGCAAGGACAGGAGGGTGCGTTCACGGATGCTTCGAGCGCGTCCCTCCCCCTCTACCGTCAGCGCTCGCAGGAAAACTACTGGTACACCTGGACGGAGAAGGACGTGCTCCTGGTCGAATACAACCGGTGTCAGGACGCCTCCGCCGACCCGATGTCTTCCTTCGCGCGGCGCGTACTGGACGATATCGATCGCCGGCCGCCCCTCGCCGTGATCATCGACCTGCGTCAGAACGCGGGTGGCGCGTCCGCGGTGATCGATCCCCTCTTTCAAGGACTGCGCTCGCGAGGCTTCCTCGCCCAGTCCGGGCGGCTCTTTGGCTTCATCGGCAATACCACCTTCTCGTCCGCACTCTTGAACGCGATCACTCTCAAGCGCGAGCTCGGCGCGATCCTGATCGGCGAGCCGACGGGAGGAAAGCCGAACGGCTACGGCGAGGTCAAGGCCTTTGCACTTCCCAACTCGGGCCTGTCGGTGTCGTACTCGACCAAGTTCTTCCGGTCATGGCCGGAGGGGGATCCTGACTCCCTCTATCCCGACATCGCGGCGCCGATCTCTTCGGACGACTACCGCGACGGGCGTGATCCCGCCCTGGACGCGGTGCGATCGAGAGTGGGCGCGCGGTCCGCGCGGGCAGGCGACGCTATCTCAGCCCCGATCCCTTGACGCGGTCTCGAGGCGAGGCGTACCTTTGCCCCTCGATGTACGAGCACCGACGCCAGCCCCTCCTGCCGCACTCGCGCTTCGTCCATCGCATGAGGAGGCACGCGGGCGGCGCCGCGGTCCTGGTGCTCGCCACCCTCCTTCTGGGCATGGCCGGCTACCACTGGATCGAGGAGCTCAGCTGGATCGACGCCTATCTGAACGCGGCTATGATCCTGGGCGGGATGGGGCCGGTGAGCGAGCTCAAAAGCCCCGCGGGGAAGTTCTTCGCCGGGAGTTACGCCCTCTTCGCCGGCCTCGTGTTCCTGCTCGCGGTAGGCGTAATCGTGGCCCCCCTGCTTCATCGCGCCATGCATCACTTCCACCTCGACGAAAAAGAGTAGACACAAGCGCCCCGCCCGGCTCCCTGATCCCTTCCATGCTGCCCGCCGCCCTTGTCCTCGTAAGCACCCTGCCCTTCGCCCAGGCCGCGAGTTCGGGTCCGGTCGAGATCGGGGTCCTCATTGAAAGCGGCGGCGGGCGCTCGCTCGCGGGCACTCTCACCCTGCCTCAGAACGGGCGACTGCCCTTTGGAGTCGCCCTCTCACTCACCGGCTCCGGCCCT
>CAZYEA010000039.1:0-22386 GCA_964646485.1 uncultured Acidobacteriota bacterium | reverse complement strand
TGCCATGCTCGCGATCCTGCCCCTCTTCCACGGCTTCGGCCTCGGCGTGTGCGTCAACGCGGTCCTCATGGCCGGAGGCAGGTCGATCCTCGTGCCGCAGTTCTCCGCGGACACGGTGGCCGATCTGCTGCGCACCCTGCGCCCCACGGTCATGGTGGGCGTGCCCACGCTGTACGACGCCCTGTCGAAGAACCCGCGGCTCCACCGCGCCGACCTCTCGAGCCTGCGCGCCTGCTTCTCGGGGGCCGACACCCTGCCGCGTCCCGTAAAGGAGCGCTTCGAGAAGCTCGTGTGGGCGCGCGGAGGCAAGGTCCGTCTGCTCGAAGGGTACGGCCTCACCGAGGCGGTTTCCGCCATCATGGCCACACCGCTCAACGAATATCGCGAGGGCTCGATCGGTCTTCCCTTCCCGGACATGCGGGCCATGATCGCGGCCGCGGGTTCCGAGACCGAGGCGATGATCGGCGACGAGGGCGAGATCTGCGTCTCCGGTCCAGCGGTCATGCTCGGATACCTCGACGACCCGGAGGCGACCCTCAAGGCCCTGCGCGTCCACGAGGACGGCCGCACCTGGCTCCACACCGGCGATCTCGGCCGCATGGACGCGGACGGCTTCTTCTATTTCACCGGACGGTTGAAGCGCATGATCAAGTCCTCGGGCTTCAACATCTACCCCACCCAGGTCGAGGCCGTGCTCTATCAGCACCCGATGGTCCAGGACGCCTGCGTGGTGGGCGTGCCCGACCCGGCCCAAGTGGAGCGGGTGAAGGCCTACGTGGTGCTGCGCGACCCAAGCCTCGCCTCGCCCCAGACCGAGAAGGCCCTCATCGCCCACTGTCGCCAGCGGCTCATCAAGTGGTCGTGCCCGCGCGACGTCGAATTCCGCGCCGAGCTGCCGAAGACACGGATCGGCAAGATCGACTATCGCGCGCTGGTGGAAGAACATATAGCCAGGCACCAGGGGATCTGAGAGGCGCATGACCGAGACCACCGACACCCCGCACGGAGGCGACCGGATCGCCGCCGCCCTGCACGCTCACGGCGTGCGGACTCTCTTCACCTTGTGCGGCGGACACATCTCGCCCATCCTGGTGGCCGCCAAGGCTCGCGGCCTGCGCATCGTGGATACGCGCGACGAGGTCACCGCGGTCTTCGCCGCCGACGCAACCGCGAGACTCACCGGGATCCCCGGGGTCGCGGCGGTGACCGCGGGCCCCGGACTCACCAACACCATCACCGCGCTCAAGAACGCTCAGCTCGCCCAATCTCCAGTCCTGCTCATCGGCGGGGCCGCCCCCACCGCTTTGCAGGGACGCGGAGCCCTGCAGGACATCGATCAGCGCCCGCTCGTAGCACCGCACGTCAAGCTCATCCGTCAGGTACGCCGGGTGAAGGATCTGGGGCCCGCGGTCACCGAAGCCCTCGCCCAAGCCCGCGAGGGAGTGCCAGGCCCGGTCTTCGTCGAATGCCCGGTGGACCTGCTCTATGAAGAAGCGACGATTCGCCAGTGGTACACGGATGCCGCGGGCAAGGGCACCTCGTTTGCAGACCGGCTGCTTCGCTTCTATCTGAACCGTCACGCGGCCAGGCTCTTCGCGGGCGCGCGCGCGCCTCTCGCCTCGCACGTGGTGGATGTCGCGGTCCCGGGGCCGTCCGACAGCGCGATCGCGCGGGCGGCCGAGGCTTTGAACCGGGCGGAGCGTCCGCTCATGGTGATCGGCAGCCAGGCCCTCATCCAGGCCACGAACGCCTCGCGCCTCGCGGAGGCGGTCACCCGCCTGGGCATCCCCGTCTACCTCTCGGGCATGGCGCGGGGACTCCTCGGACGCGATCATCCGCTCCAGATGCGGCACGAGCGACGAAAGGCCTTACGCGAGGCCGACTGCGTCGTTCTCGCGGGCGTCCCTTGCGACTTCCGCCTCGACTACGGCAAGCACGTGAAGCGCTCGGCCACGTTGATCGCCGCGAACCGGAGCGCCGAGGAGGCGAGGCTCAATCGTAAGCCCACCGTCGCCGCCATCGGCGATGCCTCGGTCTTCATCGAACAGCTCAGCGATCGACCGGGGGCCGGGAAGCTTCGCGAGGCGTGGATCACCGCCCTCCGCGAGCGCGATCAGGCGCGGGAGAAGAGCATCGATGCGCAGGCTCAGAGTTCCGCCGAACACGTGAACCCGGTGGCCTTTTTCCGCGCCCTCGACAAGGTCGCCTCGGACCAGGCCGCTTTCGTGGCGGACGGAGGGGACTTCGTGGCCACCGGCTCGTACATCCTGCGGCCGCGCGGACCTCTCACCTGGCTCGACCCCGGCGTCTTCGGAACCCTGGGAGTCGGCGCCGGCTTCGCCATGGGCGCGGCGGTCGCGCGCCCAGCGTCGGAGGTATGGCTGCTGTGGGGCGATGGCGCGTCGGGTTACGGCCTCGCCGAGCTCGACACCTTCGTGCGCCACGGCATTCCCGTGATCGCGGTGATCGGCAACGACGCGGGGTGGACCCAGATCGCGCGCGAGCAGGTGAAGATGCTCAAGGACGATGTGGGCACGGTCCTCGCCCGAACCGCGTACCACGAGGTCGCACGAGGCTTCGGCGCGGAAGGCCTGGAGATTCGAAACTCCGCCCAGGTGGAAGAAACCCTGCACCGCGCGCGCATCCTGGCGAAGTCAGGCCGCCCGGTCCTGGTCAACGTCTGGCTGGACAAGACTGACTTCCGCGAAGGCTCGATCTCCATGTGAGCGCGCGGCCGAAAAACCGCGCGGTCATTCCGAGGGCCGGTCTCCTACCAGGTCGATCCACCACCACCCGAACCGCCCGAGCTGGATCCGCCGCTGTCGGAACTGGAGCCTGAACTCGAACTCGAGTCGCTTGACGAGTACGAAACGTTGCTGTTGTAGCTCGCCGCGTTCTCATCGTGCTTGAATAGCCCGAGCATTCCGGCGAGGGCAAACCCGCCGATCGAGCCGACCACGACCAGAAGACCCAGAGTGTCGTCCCAGGCTCCGCGCGTGTTCGACGCGGGCGCGGGCGCGGGTCGCGCCACCGGGCTCGCGAGCTGCGTCCGAATGGCGCCGAGCCCGCCGAGGGCGGCGGCGCCGAACGCCTTCAGACGCATCTGCGGAGCCACGACGCTCGCGCATATCCTCGAGCTCGTCGCGCCGTCGAATACCGCGGCGAGGCCGGGTCCCGGCTGAAGGTAGAGCGCGTGGGGATTCATGACGATCAGCAGCACGACGCCGCGCGGGCCCAGCCCCCAGTCCTCGAGGGCACGACTCGCGACTGCTTTCGGGTTCACGCCCTGGGCATCGTCGAGGGTGAGCACACGGACCGTGACCCGCTTTTCCTGGAGGATCTGCCGGCCGAGCGCCTCGATCTTCGCGACATCGTCACGGGAGAAGAGCCGGGCCTGGTCGGCAACGACGCCCGGCGGGGTGGGCGGAACTTCCGCGGCGAGGAGGGATCCTGAAGTCAGCAGCAAAACGGCCAGACCCAAAGCGCGCACGACCGATTGTAGGCCCGGAACGGTCCCCCGGTCGCACGGCCCGCGGTGTATCTTCGCGGTGTGATGCTCGCCCTGTCGATGACCGTGGCGCTGCTGACCGGAACCGATCAGGCGGCCGTGGTTTCGCCTTCATACCCGCCTTCCATCGACTGCGAGACGACCGTGCCCGCGGAAGCTCACACGAGCGCGGTGGAGAGCTTCAAGGCGGGAGAGGCGGCGATCCTCGCGGCGAAGTGGGACGAGGCGGAAGGCGCGCTCCTGAAATCGGTCGGCTTCGATCCCCTCCTTGCCATCGCGCACTACGGGCTCGGCCAGACCTACATGTCGCAGCGGCGTTATAGGGAGGCCGTGCAGGCCTTCGAGGTGTCACGCCTGGCCTTTCGATGCGCGCCGCTCTCTCCTGAGGAGCGCAAGCGCCGTCAGGACGCGGTCCACGAACTGCGCGAGTCGGTACGCACTCTCGACGAGCGGCGCCTCAAGGAGATTGCCACGAAGTGGAAGGAAATGAACGGCGACACCCTCACCCCCGGCGATCGGATCCGCACGGTTCAGGATGCCGCGCGGCGGCTGGAGCAGCTCGAGGCTTCGCTCAAAGACCCCGACCCGTCTCCACCAGGGGTGACCCTCGCTCTCGGCACCGCCCTGTTCCAGACCGGAGCCATCGCGGAGGCCGAGACGGAGTTTCGCGCCGCGCTCAAACGGGATCAGGGGCTCGGCGACGCCCACCACAACCTCGCCCTCGTTTGCGCCATCACCGATCGCCTCGACGAGGCAGAGCGCGAAATGGCGGCCGCGGAGAAACAGGGCGTGCCCGTTCATCCCCGACTGAAGGAAGAGATCGCGCGCCGCAGGAAGTTAAAGCCCCGCTGACTCTCGAGCCGGGCCGGGAAGGCCGTCTACTTGACGACTTTCGCGCCCTCGATCAGCACCGGATAGGCGTAACCCGCGGTGAAGTCCTGGTCGAGCGCCACCTTCCCGCGAATGGTGACGACATCGCCTTTCGTCACCACCTCGGTGGTGGTGACGGTGATGTCATTGTCCTGCTTGTCCGCGGAGCCCGAGCCGTCGCGCAGGTGCAGCCAGTTGCGGCCCATGATTTCGGCGTTGAACTTCACCACCCGGCCGCGAACCACGACTTCGATCCCTTTGAGCGAGGCCTTCTGGGCCCAGATCTCGGCCACCGTCTTCGCGTCCTTGCCCGCCGCTTTCTCGACTTTGACGTCGCCCGCGTCGGCGGGTGCGGGCATGGGCACGCCGGCCGAGGCGGTGGGTGGATGTCCGGGGGGCAGGGCGGCCTCAGCGTTCGCCGCCGCGCCCGCTCCGGCTCCGTCGCCGCCGACCATGCCGAAAAGAATCTGATCGAACTTCCGGTTGAGCGTCTTGCTTTCGAAGTTCTGCATCCACATCGCGTTGCCGATGGTGACCTCGGCGCCCGGCTTGAGGGCCACCTGGTTCACCGCGGCCCAGATCTCGCCTTTGGCGGTCTTGAGCCGGATGTAGGTGTACGCACCCGCGTCTTTGGTCTCGAGGACGGTGCCGGTCACGGCCGACTCGTCGGGCTGGGCCACGGCGGAAGGAAGGGCCTTCCCGGTCTGGGCGGGAAGCGACTTTGAATCCCCGGCCGCGGTGGCGGGGGCGTCGTTACAGGCCACGAGGAAGACGGGAAGGACGAGGGCGGCGGCTTTCAGCATGATGGTCTCCTGCGGTCGGAAGAACCGCGGGGCTTATCCCGCCGCGTCCGACCGCGCGCAGACAAGGTTTATCACGCCCCGCCCCGCCCACGCCTGATGCATATGCACCAGAACCGGCGGCCAGGTGGCTCAGGGCTCGCGTTCGAGCAGCTTTACCAGGGCCCCGATGAGATCGTTGTCGGTGAGGATGCCCACGAGCCTCCCATCTTCCAGCACCGGAAGCGCCCCGTACTTGCTCCTGAACAAGGTGCGCGCGGCATCAAGGACAGGAGCGTCGGGAGTGGTGGTGATCAGGTTCTGGATCATGATCCGGTTGACCTGGGTGCCTTCCATCACCGCGTGGAACTGCTCCTGGGTGTCCGAGAGGGTGGAGGGCTCGGCTCGTTTGAGGTCTCCCTCGGTGAGGAGGCCCACGAGTTGTCCGTCACTCACCACCGGGATCCGCCGGATCTTGCGCAGGCGCATGGTCTGGAGCGCCTCCATCAGGCTCTCCTCCGGGGAAATCGTCACCGGATTCGGGGTCATGACCTCGCGGACCTTCAGGGTGGTGGACACGCGCGCATGCTATCCCAGACATAGCCCCCCGCTCCCGGGCGGTCAACCAGGGCTACTATCCCCCCACGAATGCCGGATCCACTCTCAGCCCGCGCGGCGACCGACGAGGAACTCCTCGAATACGCCGCCGAGTGCGCCACCGCGAACGCGGAGAAATGCGAGGCCTGCTTCGCGGGTCCCGCCATCGCCGGGTGCGCGTCGTTCCTCTGCCGGCGGGACGTGGCCAAGCTCCTCGCCCGTATCGAGGTCCTCAAAGCGGAACGCGACGAGCTCAGGGAGGAGCTCGCGAAGGCGCTCGGCCTGCGCTAGCTCCCGATCTTCCGCTTGCCCCACGTGGGCGGGGGCGGCTCCTTCATCATGCGGTCGACCGGCTTCTCCTTCAGCATCCGCAGCGCCTCCTGAACCGCGCGCTCGAGCTGGGGGTCGCTTCCTGCGATCACGTCCTTCGGAAAATTCTCGACGTCGATGTCCGGGCCGATGCCTTCGTTTTCCACCGCCCACTTGCCGTCGCGAGTGAAGAAGCCGCCGCGCGGGGCGATCATGGTGCCGCCGTCGAGCAGAGTCGGCGAGTCGGCGGTATGGACGAGGCCGCCCCAGGTGCGCTTGCCTACGAGGGGGCCGAGCTTGCGATGCCTGAACATGTACGGCATCAAGTCGCCGCCCGAGCCCGCCATTTCATTGATGATCATCACCTTCGGACCCCAGATGCCGGCCGAAGGAGAAGTGAAGGGCACGCGATCGCCGGCCACGTTGTTGAAGTAGCCGTCGAAGTCGCGCTGCAGCACGTCGATGATGTAGTCGGCGGCCGAGCCGCCGCCGTTGAACCGCTCGTCGATGATGGCGC
Source organism: uncultured Acidobacteriota bacterium (assembly GCA_964646485.1). Classification (GTDB taxonomy): domain Bacteria; phylum Acidobacteriota; class Vicinamibacteria; order Fen-336; family JAGNNV01; genus JAGNNV01. Next base: position 15,806 of record CAZYEA010000039.1, on the reverse strand, counting down.
CCTTGCGGTCCTGCTGGGCGAAGTAGTAGCGGTTGAAGCTCGTGTAGCCGGGCTGCCCGGTGTTCGGCACGTAGACGTAAGCGAGCTGGCCGTTCGAGAGCTTGTCCACGAGGCGGCGGTTGGCCTCGACCCAGGCCCGGGTGCGCAGGGTCTGCTCATTCGCCACCGGCACCACCGTGACCTGGCGGGCGCCGGTCAGGGTCGGCTGCGCGTTGACGCTCAGCACGGTCTGCCGATTCGCGGTTCCGTCGAGCAGGCGGTGGATGTTGTCGGGGGCCACGAGCTCAACCCCGTTTATGGCCACGACGTAATCACCGACCGAGACATTCAGCCCGGGCACGCCGAGGGGGGCGCGCAGCTCGGGGTTCCAGGACTCGTTGTCGTAGATCCGGGTGATGCGATAGCGGTTGTTCTCGATTGAAAAGTCCGCGCCGAGCAGGCCGCCCGGCGATGGCGGGATCTCGGGGAGCGCGCCCCCGCGGACGTAGGAGTGGCCGATGGCGATCTCCGAACCCATCATGTCGATGAGGTACGTGAGGTCGGCGCGATGCATGGCGTAGGGGAGGAGGGCCGCGTACATCTGCTTCACCTTCGGCCAGTCGGCGCCGTGGAGGTTCGGAACGTAGAGATAGTCGCGCTGATTGCGCCAGCCCTCGTTGAACATCTGGGTGAACTCGGCCTTGGGGTCGACGTTCATGCGCAGGGTCACGTCGAGCTTGCCCTGCCCCGCGGTGGGCGGCGCCTTGTCGGCGTCCACCAGGAAAAGGGACGGGCGCGCGTCAGCGCCGCCCGCGGGAGGGGCGCCCGGCCCGCCTCCCGGCGCGGGGGTGCGATAGAGAAGCTTCTTGCCATCGGCGCTCACGTCGTACTCCGCGACATTCCCCACGAACACCGCGGTCTTTCGGTCGCTCACTTTGTAGCGATGAAGAGTGCTGCCGCGCGCGCCGCTTCCCGCATCGGGCGCCTGGAGGTAATAGACGGTTCCGGTGAGACCGGCCTTGAGCTCCGAGTACTGGCGCTCGGGAACGCCCGGGACCGCAACCACGCGCTGCTGAAGGCCATCGAAGTCGATGACCACGCTGGGCGCGGCGCTCGCCCTCTCCGCGGCCGGGGAGGGCGAGGGGGTTGCGTCCGGTGCGGGGGATCCTGAAGCCGCGGCCCGGGGCGCCTCGATCGGAGCGCCTTTGTCCTCGTCGCTTTCGGGAAGGAGCGGTGAGGGCTCGCCTTTCTTGAGAATGGCGAGATACAGGCCGAAGTTCTCCTCGCGGTCGTACGAGGTCATGTCGAGCCACTGCGATCTCAGGCCGAAGTCGGTGGAGGCGAGGAACCACAGGTATTTCCCGTTCGGGTCCCACACCGGAAACATGGCGTCGGCGAGGCCGTCGGTGACCTGCTTCTTCTCGCCGGTCTCCACGTTGGCCACGAAGATGGCGCGATACAGGGTGTTGAGGCGCGACGCGTAGGCCACCCATTTCGAGTCGGGGCTCCAGGTCGGGTTGAGGGTGCGCGAGGGCACCGCCCAGGGGTCGTTGCCGAGAAGCCGGCTCTGGCCGCTCGCGATGTCCATTACCCACACGTTGAAGTCGGTGTCGGTGAAAAGGAGCTTCTTCGAATCGGGCGACCAGGACGGCGTGTAGTAGTGCTTCGCGTTCCGGATCGGGATCTCGCGGGGCGCAGCGATGCCGTCCTGCGACTCGATCACGAGCGCATACTCGCCCGACTTGTCGGAGAAGTACGAGACCCACTTGCCATCGCGCGACCAGGCGGGCTCGCGCTCGGCCACTGCGGCGGAGTGGGTGAGGTTCCGGATGTCGCCTTTCTCGGCGGGGATGGTGAAGATCTCTCCGCGCGCTTCCGCGACCACGCGCTTCCCCGTCGGCGAAAGTGCAAGGTTCACGATGCGCGCGGTGACGTCGTCCCAGCGCGGCATCATCCAGGGGAAATCCCCCACCGCCTTGATGGCGACCACGTGCTCCCGGCCGGTCTTCGGATCGAGTTCGTGGATGTAGCCTGCCTGCTCGAACACCACGGCGTCGGCCCGGCCGTCGAGGGTCTTCACGTCGTAGTCGGTGAACTTCGTGACCTGGGTGAGTTTCTTCGAGGCAAGCTCATACGACCACACGTTCGAGACGCCGTCGCGGTCGGAGAGGAAGTAGACGGAGTTCCCCACCCACACGGGCTCGATGTCCTTCGAGTCGGTCCAGGGCGGGGTCACGAGGTCGTAGGTCTTGAGGTCGACGATCCAGATGGGACGGTTCTGACCTCCGCGATAGTTGCGGCGCTCGTCGTCCCAGGAGTTGTTCAGTCGATAGGCGACGTAGGCGCCATCCGGGGAGATGCGGCCCTGATAGGCGCGGGGCAGGGCCATGGGCGTTTCGACGCCTCCGGCCGAAGGCACGGTCCAGAAGCGAGGGGCGGCGGAGGGTGCGGCGGTCGCGCGGGCCGAGGCGAAGACGATGGCTGAACCGTCGGGCGTCCACCCCTGTACGGTGTCGGCGCCCGGGTGCCAGGTGAGACGCTTCGGCTCGCCGCCCTCCGCGGGCATGACATACACGTCGAGGTTCCCCGCATACTCGGCGCTGAAGGCGATCCGCTTGCCATCCGGCGAGAAGCGCGGATTGGCGGTCTGGCCCTGGAACGTGGTGAGGCGCCGCGCCAGGCCGCCGCCGCGCTCAACCGTCCAGATGTTGTTCGCGTAGGCGAAAGCGATGTGAGTGGCGCTCACCGTGGGCTGACGGAGCAGGCGGGTGGAGCCCGGATCCTGGGAAAACGCGGGGAGGGCGGAGGCGGCGAGAACGGCCAGCCCCAGGGGGAAGAGTTTCATCGGTGACCTCGAATAGCGGGCCGATCCCGGCCCTTTGAAGGAACGCCCGACGCGAAGGTTACTCCGCCCGGTTGGCGGCTCAGTCCCCTCGAAGGTCGAGCAGCTTCGCGCGCGCCCAAAAGAAGACGATGGTGGAAACCACCAGTCCGACCATGATCCGCACGAACATCGACGCCCAGGGCTCGAGCAGTGAGTCGACCACGAAGCCCGCGAGGGTGGCGGCGAGAGACGCGCCGATGAAGGGCATTCGTGGATGCTAAGCCCGCAGGCCTCCCCTTACTGGGCCGGTGCGGGGCGGCGATCCTTCAGGTCGACATCGAGGGCGATGGTCTCCGCCACGGTCTCCGCCCCCCCTTTCGGCTCCACGCGAAGGGCCACCGCCCGGAACTGTTCCCACCAGCTCCTGGCCTGGGCGTCCGTCCACTCGCCGAGGCCTTCGCAGGCCCCGAGCGCTTCCCGCAAGGCAAGGGCGCTTCGGGGACGATCCTCCGGATCTTTGGCCAGGCAGGACATGACGAGTTCGTCGAGCGCCTTTGGAATGGGCTGGTCGACCAGTTTGGACGGTCGGATCGGCGGGGTCTTGAGGTGATGCCGAAGGAGCTCAGGCACGGTGGCGGCTTCGAACACGTGGCGGCCGGTCAGGAGGTAGTAAGCGACCGTGCCCACGGCATACAGGTCGCTCCTCGGCTCGACCGCCTCGGGCGACAGAATCGATTCCGGCGACATGTGCAGCGGGGTTCCCATGGCCTGGGTCTGTTCGGGCGAGCCTTGACTGATGCCGCTGAAGCCTCGCACCAGGCCGAAGTCGACGACCTTCACCACATCCGCCGACCCCCACCGTTCGCACAGCACAAGGTTTGCCGGCTTGACGTCGCGATGAACCAGACCCGCCGCATGGGCCTCGGCCAGCGACCCGCATACCTGCTTGAGCAGATGAACCACGCGGGCCGGCGGCTGCGGCCCGAAGCGGCGCACCAGTTGCTCGAGATTCAGTCCGTCGAGATACTCCATGGCGAAATAGAACACACCCTCACCGGTGCGGCCGTAGTCATAGATGGCCACGGTGTTCGGGTGGGTCAGCCGGCTCGTGTGCTGCACCTCGTGTTCAAAGCGGGACCGGGCGTCGCTGTCGCTCTTCTCGGGTGGCAGCAACTTGATGGCGGTGGATCGCCGGAGCATGGCGTGATTGGCGCGATAGACCACACCCATGGCCCCCTCCCCCACTTTCTCCATCAGGGTGTACTGGCCGATGAGGTGGGCTTCCCGGATGCGCGCCCTCAGGCCGAAGATCACTTGAGAGGCCAGGGTGGCAATTCCCACGGCGATCGAGCAGGAGACAAACGCCTCGGCGGTGTGGCGGAGGACGTCGAAATGCGGCAGGCCGCGACGAAGGTCGAAGACATACTCCGAGTAGGTCGCCCACGGTACGAGAGCGGCGCACAGCACCATGGTCCTTGGACCGCTGCTGGGCACGAGCACCGAGCGGGCGAGCATGAGGTTCGCGAGCTCGATCTGCATGGCCCAGTTGCGGGTGCCGCTCGGGTCTGCGACCAACACCGATGACGTGAACGCCACCCCGGTCAACAGAAACGCGGCCGCGTCGATCGCCTTCAGCGTGGTGAGGGAGGGCTCTCCCTTCCGGATGGCCAGCCACGCACCGGCCATGACCAGAGCTCCGAAGAGGTGCAGCAGGTTGCTGCCGTTCCACGCCCAGTCCGCAAAGGGGGCCTGAACATTCAACAGGTTGACATAGTTGAACGCGACCAGGTACGAGACGATGAAGGCCGAGGCGATGCGGCCGTAGGCGGAGAGTCGCCTCTGCAGGATCCTGCGTTCCACGACGTCGGGACGCGCGAGACCCGGTGAAGCCGCCCACTCCACGGCACGGCGAATCATGGGTCCTTCTAGCACATATCAAGGGCCTTGGGCCGGGCCCTCACCGACGCCGCCAGCCGTTCACCGGGCCCGCGTGGAAGAACTTCTCCGGGGTCATCACCCCGTCGCGCTTGAAGACCGTGCCGTTCTTCATGACGAAGCGGACGTCGCGCAGAGCGTCGATGTCGTCGAGCGGGTTTCCCTTGACCGCAATGAGATCGGCGAACATCCCGGGCTTGATGGGGCCGCGCTCCTTCTCCACCTGCGCGCATTCGAAGCCGGTGGTGGTCATGGCCTTGAGGATGTCGGCGTTGGGGATGCCCGCGGCCTTCCAGGTGAGCAGGAAATTGATGGTGAGTTCGCCGCGAGTCATGTCGTTGCCGGTCTTGTAGTAGTCCATGTCGGTGGAGAAGGTGATCTTCACCCCGGCCTTCCACGCGGCTTTGAGCCGGGCCACGATCCCTTCGAAGGCCTCCTTTGAGCCCGAATAGGAGGTGAAGGGAGTGTCGGTGGAGGCGAGGTAGATGCCCTTCTCCACCATCTTCTTGTAGTGCGCTTCGCTCAGGGCCTGGCCGTGCTCGATCGACCAGAGGCCCGCTTCAATGGCGCGGGTGGCGCCCTCGGGGGTCTGCACATGGCCCGCGACCTTGAGCCCGCCCTTGGCCGCCTCGCTGATGAAGAGCTTCATCTCGTCGACGGTGTAGCCCCACGGCTTGCAGTCGACGCAGATCTTGATGATCTTCGCGCCGAACAGCATGTTCTCGCGCACCGCCTTCACGATCTCGTCCGGCGTGTCCGCGTCGCGGTACTCCGGATAGACGATGTTGTGCTGCTGGGCCATCTCCGGGGTCGGCCAGAACTGGCCGCCCAGACCGCCGATGATCAGGCCCGAGTTGATGATGGTCGGCCCCGGGATCCAGCCCTGCTCGATGGCCATGCGCTGCGCGGTATCCGTGTAGAGGGCGTTATTGCCGAGGTCGCGCACCACGGTGAAGCCGGAGTTGAGCAGCTGGATGCCGTTCGAGGCGGCCTGAATCGCGCGCAGGGGCGTCGACTCCATCACATAGGTGAGGTAGTAGTAGTTGTTCTCCGGAATGTCCTTGTAGGTGAGGCCGAGGTGGGTGTGCGCGTCCACGAGGCCGGGGAGAACGGTCTGGTCGGAGAGATCGACCACTTTCGCGTCCAAAGGGACGTTGAGTTTCTGGCCAACCGCGGTGATCTTGTCTCCCTCGATCAGGATCATCTGATTGAGGGCCGCCTTGCCGGACTCGGGATCGATCAGCCGGCCCGCTTTCACCAGCGTGGTCTGAGCACCCGCCGTGGCCGCTCCCAGGAAGAGGAAAAGCATCAGGAAGTTCTTGTTCATGGGGGTCGTGCCTCGCTTTCAAAGGTCAAGCTACACCAGGAAAGGACGGGCCGCCGGAGTCCCTCCACTCCGCAAAGTTAGAATGGGTCTGAATGACCATCTCGGAACGCCCTTTGGGCGACATCACCATCATCGATGTGCGAGGCCACATCATGTTCGAGGACGGCGACCAGGAGCTTCGCAGCGCGGTCGCGCGCACCCTCGAGGCGGGCGGGCGGAAGGTCATTCTCAACATGGCCGAAGTGCCCTACGTCGATTCGGCCGGACTGAGCGAGCTGGTGCGGTCCTACGTCGCCATCCAGAAGGCGGGCGGCCGGGTGGTTCTCCTCGACGTCGGCCGCAAGGTTCACGAACTCCTCACCCTCGCAAACCTGCTCCGCATCTTCAAGGTGGTCGAGTCTGAAGAAGACGCGGTCAGCCGCCTCAACGAAGCGCCGGGGGCCGCTCAGGCCTGAGGCAGGCCAACCGCTTCCTGGCGGCCATCCTGGCGCTCGCCTCGCCGGCGTGCGGGCCCATGCTTTTCCGGGGCGGGTCGCCCAAAGCCGACATCGTCATCGACTCGGGAGCGCCCGCGGACGTCCAGACCGCGGCCGCCGAACTCGTCACCTACGGTGCGAAGACGACGGGCGGGGCGATGCGCATCCGCACCCCGGGGGACCCCTCGGAGCTCGACGCCTCCATCCGTCTTCGCATCGAGGCCCCCTCGGGCGGGGAGATCCAGCACGCGGACGGCTTCGCCATCCACACCAGCGGACGTGAGATCACGATCACCGGGGGATCGGCCCGCGGCGTGCTGTATGGCGCCTATGACTTCATCGAGAAAGTGCTCGGCGTGCGGTGGTACATGCCCGGAACCCTCGGCGAAGACATCGACGCCCGGGATTCGATCTCGTTCCCCGAGGTGAACCTCGTGTGGAATCCCGCCTTCCGCAACGTCGCCGGTCTCATCTGGGCGGGGGGTCCGGGGGCGCCGGCCTGGGAGCTGCGGATGCACGCGAAAGTCGGGCCCGGCACGTCGTTCGGGCACAACTGGAGCAACATCCTTCCTCTCAACGCCGCGAACCTGTCCCGCTATCCCCTCGCCTTCGCGGAGGTGAATGGGCGCCGCGGCTCCTCCACGCAGTTGTGCAGCGAGGATCCGGACGTGGTGCGCCTCAGCATCGAGGCGGCGAGGCTCGCCTTCGCGCGAACTCCCTCTCTCCCGATCTTTTCGCTCAGCCCCAACGACGGCTATGGCTTCTGCGAGGACGATCGCTGCCGGCGCATCGACGAACTGTACGGCGTCACCGACGGCTCGCTCAGCGATCGGTTCGTCCACTACGCGAACGCGGTGATCTCGGAAGTGAAGAAGACGAACCCGGGCAAGCAACTCGGCATCCTCGCCTATGTGGCCCACACGGCCCCCCCGAAGAAGGCGATCCCGCTGCCCGAGTACGCCACCCTGGTCACCCACACTCCGTGGGAGTTCTGCCACGTGCACGCCCTCGACGACCCGAATTGCCCGGAGAACCGTCGCTTCACCTCCTATCTCCGCGGGTGGACGGCGCTCACCTCTCACACCGGCATCTATGAGTACTACGGCCACTTCTTCATGTTCACGCCCTGGCCGATCGTGCGGAACCTGCGGCGCGACATTCCCTTCGTGAAGTCGCTCGGGGTGGAGAGCTTCACCAGCGAGACCCAGCAGAACTGGGCCAATCAGGGCCTCAACTTCTATGTGGCCGCGAAGCTCATCGCCGACCCCGAGACGAACGTGGACGCGCTGCTCACGGACTATTACACGCGCTTCTACGGGGCAGCCGCAGTTCCCATGCGCCGATACTGGGAGCGCTTCGAAACCGCGATGGCCGACTCTCTCGCCGTGGGAGACGCGGGCTACGCGTGGATCTCGATGTTCCGAAGGCCCCTGCTCGACGCCTCAGCCGCGGATCTGGCTGAGGCCGAACGCCTGGCCCGGGGAGACAGCCGCGCGGTCGTGCGGGATCGGATCGCGTTCGCACGCCTCGGGTTCGACTACACGGAGGCCGTGGTCGAGATGATGGAGGCGCACTTCCGTCGCGACAACGCCGCGGTGAACGAGTGGACCCAGAAGGCGGTGGACCGGCTCAACCGGACGAGCGGGATGTCGCCCCAGCCCTTCTTCCTGTCGATCGCGGTTCCTCAGACGCGCTATCTCGGATCGCTCCTCCTGGCCACGTCGTCTCCCTGGGATCTGCTGAGACCCTAGAAGCGAGGCGTCCTCAAGACGCCTTCGCCCACCCCGGCCGAAGGAGGTCGCCGGTGGAGATATGGGGCGTCGAGTCGCTGGTGAAGATGGGGCGACGAAGCTCGGCGGTGGTGACGCGGGGCGTCGAATCGCTGAAGCTCACCGGGCGCGTGGCCCAGGAGGGGCGCTCGAAAGTAGCGGTGTCGGGGGCCACCACGGACGGGTTGGTGCCCCGGGGAAACTCTGTGTTCTTCATGATCACTGGGCTGTACGGGCCTGGAGCCGCGGAAGGTTCCGAAGACTCGAGTCTGCGTGGCCGCCGTCACCGCCCGCCGGGCGTAAGCCCTTTGCTTTCAATCCTCGAGAAAGGGACTTTGGCGCTTTCGCTGGCGGGTGTAGCTTCTGTCACCGCGCTTCCCGGTCTTCTTCTGGATGAGAGGTCGATCGAGGGAGGCGAGGATTGCCGCCGCCTCGAAGGTGACCCGCCATGAACCATCCCGCCGAGTTTCTCGCCCAATTGAAGCAGCGCGCCCACGACCGATGTGAATGCGAGCGAAGTGACTGTCACGGAGCCCCGGGAAGATGCGGCGAGAGGCTTATGGAGGAGCCGGGCGGAGAGCCGCGATGGACGGCGGTGCACACCGGAGAGCATCTTCGGTTTCCCCCGGTCGCGACGGACTACATCGCCCTGTGCGCCCCCTGCGCGGTGCCGCGGAACGCGGCGCGAAGAAGCTGAAGGCCAGGCTCGCGACACTCAAGGGCCCGTCAGACCGAACCTCGATCTAAGAGCGAAGGCGGGATTCACTCCCGCCGAAGCGACGGGGGCCTGGGGGGCGGGTCCGTGCAACGCCCCCCAGCTGAATATGGTAGCGCTACGGGGATTCGAACCCCGGTTTGATGGCTGAGAACCAACCGTCCTAACCCCTAGACGATAGCGCCACGTTTTGAGGGACGGGGATTGTATCAGGACGGCGCGCATCGGGGTCGGGATCGGGGTCGGGATCGGGGTCGGGATCGGGATCGGATTCGGGGTCGGCGTTCAGGGTGGTCGGCGCTCGGCGGTCGGGGTCGGGTCCGAATACCCGCGCTGGGGGACCGGCTGGTCGGGCGGGCACGGCGGATGCAGGCTGCGGCGGGGTTGGCTTCAAGGTGGATCCGTTGGTTCCGTACCATCGCGGCCGTGGGGTTGAGGCCGGCCCCTGAAGCCATTCGCCGTTGGGGGCGACCCCGATGGTCGCGGTCGGAAACGAGAGGATTTCTTCATGAATGCCAACCCCGCCTTCGCTGCATCCGCCGCGCCCGCCCTCCTTACGGTGAGCGTTCGCGCGCATGAGTCGGTTCACGGGCTCGACTCCCTCGACGCTTACCGCGTGTCGCTTGAGGCTTGTCGCGCGTGTGCTCCCATCGTTGCCGCGCTGTCCTCGAATCTTCGGGATCAGTTGCTCCGGGCTTCTTCGTCCGTCGTGCTCAACATTGCGGAAGGATTCGGCTCTTCGTCGCGCGGTGTAAAGCGGCGTCATTACTCAATCGCTCGTGGAAGCGCGATCGAGTGCATTGCTGTTCTTGACCTGGCTTCGGTGATCGGGGTCGGGGTCGGAAGTGGGGAGGCTGAACTTGCTCGTGGGCTTTTCACTCGTGCGGCGATGATGACCGCGAAGTTGGTTGCTCGGTTTCGGTGACGGACCGGATCGGGTTCGGTCTCGGGTTCGGGTTCGGGGTCGGGGTCGGGCGCGGGGGATGCGCGGGACGACGCGCAGCGGAGGCCGAAGCACCTTTTCCCGAACGGAGGGGGCCGACCGGTACCTTAGCGATCGTGGGGAGGGGGCCCCACGCCATTCCTGCGAGAACGGCATGGAGGCCCCCGGAGGTGAGGGAAAAGTCCGGGTGCTTTGGCCGCAGCATCGCCACGAGCCGCGTGGTGTGGTGCGGGATCGGGGTCGGGGTCGGGGTCGGGAACGGGGCGGGAACGGGGACGGCGGCGCTACTTGCCCAGGACTTCGATCGCCGCATAGGCGAGGGTTCTGAACTTCGCTTGGAGGTCGTTCATCGTGTACGGGAGGTACTGCGAGAAGTAGAGGCCGAGCATGTCTTCCTGGGGGTCGACCCAGTAGTTTGCGTAGTAGGCGCTGCCCCAGCCGAAAGCACCTTCCGAGCCGTAGCGGCCTGAGCGGCCCATGTGTTCCACCACTTCGAAGCCGAGGCCGAAGCCCGTGCGGCCTTCGTTGTAGAGATTGCCTACGAAGTTCGAGGACATGAGGGCGACCGTCTTGGGGGCGAGGATGCGCACGCCGTCGAGGGCGCCTCCGTTCGCGAACATCCGCACGAGGCGCGCGTAGTCGGAGGCGGTGGAGAGGAGACCAGCTCCGCCGCCGAAGCACTGGCGCGGGCCGTCGACATAGGCGCCCTGGGCCACCATCGCTCCGCCGCTCGAAAGCGGGGCGGTATCGGGGGCGCGCATGATCGTGCCGTCTTCTCTCGGGGTATAGACGGTCGCGAGGCGGGCGCGCTTCTCGGCGGGAAGGAAGAAGGAGGTGTCGATCATCTTGAGGGGCTCGAAGATGCGCTCGCGGAAAAAGACATCGAGCGGCTGACCCGAGGCCTTCTCCACCACCGCCCCGAGAATGTCCGTGCCGTAGCCGTAGACATAGGCTTCGCCCGGCTGGGCGTCGAAGGGCAAGGCGGCCATGCGCTCGACCACCGCGGCGATGGGCTCGGCCCGATCCGCGAGATACCAGCCCTGGATCCCCGCGGCCTTCCACAACGCGGCTCCCGGGCCGTAGCCGTACGAGATTCCCGCGGTGTGGGTCATCAGGTCGCGCACCGTGATCTCGCGCTTGCTGGGCACGATGGTGGGCGGCGAATCCGGCACGGCGCCCGCGGGCGGCCGCATCGCCACCGTGGTCTTCTTGAAGCCCGGGAAGAATCGTGAGACCGGGGTCTCGAGGCTCAGCCTTCCTTCTTCGATCAGGATCATGGCGGCGACGCTCGTCGCGGCCTTGCTCATCGAAGCGATGCGGAAGATGGTGTCCTTCTGCATGGGGACCTTGCCTTCGATGTCGGCCCAGCCCGCGGCTTCGAAGTGAACGAGCTTGTTGCGGCGCATGAGGTAGGTCACGGTGCCGGCGATGCGGCCCTCGTCGACGTAGCGCTGCATGGTCCTGGTGATGCGGTCGACCCGCTCGGCCGACATCCCCACGGAAGAGGGGGCGGCCATCACGGGCCCTGGGAGAGCAGGGATCCGTTTCGGTTGAGCCGTCGCACCCGCGGAGAGCAGCAGAGCCGTCAAGGCAAGAGAGACGAGGGATGAGGTCTTCTTCATGGGCGATCACTCCTTGGCGAAAAGGACGCCGGACGTTGTCACGCGCCGCGGCCGCATGCAACCCACCCAAAAGGGTAATCTCTCCGCAACTTCCCCCCTCAGGAGTCTTCAAAGCCCAATGGATCCCGTCAAAGCGCTGCTCGCCGCCCTGGTTGTGTTCGTGACCTTCTACGTCGTCACCTGGTACCGCGGCGCGCAAGCGAAGAAGTCCGAAGGATTCCCCGGGCCTCTGGACATCGGCATCGGCTTCATCACCAACTTCCTCGACACCCTCGGCATCGGGTCCTACGCGCCCACCACCGCGATGTTCAAGGCGTGGAAGCTGGTCAAGGATGAGTGGATCCCGGGAACGCTGAACATCGGCCATACCATTCCCACCATCACCCAGGCCTTCATCTTCATCGGCAGCGTGGCCGTGGATCCGGTCACTCTCGTCCTGATGATCGCGGCCGCGTTCGTGGGGGCCTTCTTCGGAGCCAAGGTGGTGGCGTCGTGGCCGCGGCATCACATACAGATCGGCATGGGGGTGGCCCTCATAGTCGGAGCCGCGCTCTTCGCGGCCAAGAACCTCGGCTACGTCGCCAGCAAGGGCGAGGCCTCGGGGGTCGACGGGGCCATGCTGGCGGTGGCCGTGGTCGGCAATCTCGCCCTGGGCGCGCTCATGACCATCGGCGTCGGCCTCTACGCCCCCTGCATGCTCCTCGTCTCCTTCATTGGAATGAACGAGCGCGCGGCCTTCCCCATCATGATGGGCTCCTGCGCGTTTCTGATGACCGGGGCCACCAAGCCCTTCGTGGACAAGGGCTCCTACAGCCTGAAGTCGGCGCTCGGACTTGCCATCGGCGGCTTCCCCGCCGTGCTCATCGCCGCCTATATCGTGAAGTCACTGCCCCTCGACACCCTGCGCTGGGTGGTGGCGGCGGTGGTGCTGTACACCGGTGTCGCCATGTTGCATTCGGCGGCGACCGAAGCGAAGAAGTAGTCCCCCGAAAACCGCGAGGGGTTCAGGGAACTTCTTGACGGAGCCTGACGTCTAATGCCTAGAATGTAGGCAAATGAACTCACAGGCTCCCCTCGGCGAATTCGAACAGCTGGTTCTCCTGGCCGTGATGCGGCTCGGGGAGAACGCCTACGCCGTGCCCGTGAGACAGGAGATCGAAGAGCGTACCTCGCGCAGCGTGGCTCGGGGCGCGCTCTACGTCACTCTCGATCGCCTCGAGGAAAAGGGCTACTTGAAGTCCTGGCTCGCCGACCCCACCGCCGAACGCGGGGGACGCGCCAAGCGCTTCTACGAGGTGAGACCCGCGGGCCAGAAGGCGCTCGAATACGCGTGGACGGCCCTTCGCGCCATGTGGGCGGGCCTCGAACCCAAACGGAGGGAAGCGTGAAGCCCGAACACCAGCCTCCGCGTTTCGCCGCGGCCTGGCTCGAGAGGACCGTCCCCCGCCATCTGAGCGAATCCGTGATGGGCGACCTCGAAGAGGAGTGGCGTCACCGGGCCTTGAAGAGCCGCTCTCTCGCTTCTCTCTGGTACTGCCGCCACGCCCTGCCTCTCGCCCTGCGCCTCGGCTGGTTCGACCTCACCCACACCCAACGCCGGGGCGAAGAGCCCCCGCGCAAAGGAGACGGCCCCATGGAAACCCTCTGGAACGACGTCCGCTATGGCGCCCGCATGCTTTCGCGCACGCCGGGCTTCACCTTCGTGGCCGTCCTCACCCTTGCCCTGGGACTCGGCGCCAACACCGCGATCTTCAGCATCGTGAACGCCCTGCTCATCAAGCCCTTGCCCCTGAAGGATTCCGAGCGCCTGGTCTCGCTGGGCGGCCTCGACCCGAAGGGCCGGTCGCAGTTCATCTCTTTCCCCGACTTCGAGGATCTCCAGAAACAGGCGACGGTCTTCGAAGGCCTCTCCGCCATGGTGCCGCAAAGCGCCAACCTCACCGGGCGCGCCGAGCCCACAAGGGTGCGCGGCGGGTTCGTCTCCGACAACTTCTTCAAGGTGGTGGGAACGGACGTCGCGATGGGGCGCGCGTTCCAGCCGGGCGACGATGCCCTCGGGGCTCCTCTCGTGTGCGTGCTCCAGCACGAAACCTGGCAAACCCTCTTTGGCGGCGATCCCAAGCTTCTCGGCCAATCGATCATCGTCAACAACCTTCCCTACACCGTGGTGGGCATCCTGCCTCGCGGCTTCCGCTTCGTCTTCGACGAGGTCGAGGTCTGGATGCCTCACCACAGCTGGCCGGTGTTCAGTTCGGGCAATGTGTACCAGAACCGCGCGAACGGCCTCGTCGCCCCGATCGCACGCGTCCGGCCCGGAGTGACCATGGCTCAAGCGCAGGCCGAACTCGACACCATCGCCGCCCGCCTCTCCGCCGAGTTCCCCCAGGCAGGGGCGGGTCGAAGGATCACCGCGAGGCCGCTGCGCGAGGCGGTGGTCGAGGACGTCAGGGACCTCGTCCTGCTCCTGATGGGCGCAGTCGCCTTCGTCCTGCTCATCGCCTGCGCCAACGTCGCGAACCTCATGCTCGCTCGCGCCGCCTCCCGGCAGGCGGAGATCGCCACCCGGGCGGCAATGGGCGCGGGCCGCGGGCGTCTGGTCCGCCACATGCTCACCGAGGCGGCCCTCCTCTGGTTCGCGGGCGGCGTGCTTGGAATCGGCGTCGGCTACTTCGGCCTCGCGGCTCTGCTCGCCTCGACCCCGCGATCGCTGCCTGCGGGCGTGGTGCCGAGCCTCGACGCCAATGTCGTGGCTTTCCTCTTTGCTCTGATGGGAGTGACGGGGGCGGCCTTCGGCGCGCTCGCGGCTTTCCGCTTCTCGCGCCCGGACCTTGCGAGCACGCTCAAGGAGGGAGGGAGGTCCGGCGACGGGCCGGGCCGAACCCGTCTCTCCAGCTCCCTCGTGGTGGCCCAGGTGGCCCTCACCCTCACCATGCTGGTGGGCAGCGGCCTCATGCTCCGGAGCTTCCAGAAAGTCTCGAACGTTCGCATCGGTTTCAACCCGGATCACCTGCTCACCCTGGAGTACCGCCTGCCCGCGAACAAGTATCCAGACGGCGCGACGCAGTGGGAGACCCATCGGCGCATTGCCGAGCGGGTTCGCGCGCTGCCCGGCGTGGTCGCGGCCTCGGTGGTGCGTGCGGTTCCCTTCGGCGGCAACGGCTCAACCATTCCCTTCGAAGTGCCGGGGGCGCCGCCCGTCGCCCCGGAGGATCGCCCGAGGGTTCTCATCAACTTCCCCGACGCTCACTACTTCGAGACCATGCAGATCCCCTTGATCCGGGGACGCGGATTCACCGAGGCCGATGGCCCGAATGCGCCGCCCGTGATTGTGATCAACCAGCTCTTCGCCGAACGCTATTGGCCGAACCAGGATCCGATCGGGCGGACCGTTCTCTTCCCCGATCCGAGCCGGCCGATCACCGCCACCATCGTGGGGGTGGTGGGCGACGTCAAGCACTATGGCCTGGCCGACACCGAAAGGATGCAGGCCTACGCCATGCAGGCGCAGCAGCCGTACATCTTCAACTCCCTCGTGGTGCGCACGAGCGGCGATCCGGCCGCGATGTCGGAAGCGGTGCGGAAAGCGGTGTGGTCGGTCGACCCCGAGCAGCCGATGTGGAAGATCTTCACCATGGACTTCATGGTGGACCGTTCGGTGGGACCGCGCCGGTTCCTCATGTGGATCATGACCGTCTATTCAGGCCTTGCCCTGCTGCTGGCGAGCGTCGGCCTGTACGGGGTCATGGCTTACCAGGTCGCGCAGCGCCGCCGGGAGATCGGAGTGCGGATGGCTCTCGGCGCGCAGCAAGGGGATGTCTTGCGCCTGATCCTGCGCCGCGGAGTCCGCCTCACCTCCATAGGGTTGGTACTTGGGGTTGGGGCGGCCATCGGCATCGGCCAGTCGATCCGGAGCATGCTCTACGGCGTCGATGCCACCGATCCTCAGGCGTTCGTGGGGGCGGCAGTGGTTCTCTCCGCGGTGGCGCTCCTGGCGTCGTACCTTCCCGCGCGCCGCGCGACGCGCGCGAATCCGGTGACGGTGTTGCACCAGGGGTGATCGGGGGCGGGGGCGGGGGCGGGGGCGGGGTCGGGGTCGGGGTCGGGTTCGGGGTCGGGGGCCGGGTCGGGATCGGGCGCGGAGGGCGCGCGGGACGACGCGCAGCGGAGGCCAAAGCACCTTTTCCCGAACGGAGGGGGCCGACCGGTACCTTAGCGA
>CAZYEA010000038.1:0-22634 GCA_964646485.1 uncultured Acidobacteriota bacterium | reverse complement strand
TGCTCCTCGAAAAGCCCCGGCGCATGTCGGTCACCTTCAACGGCGCCCTGCCGCGCGGGGTCACCGCGAAGGACATGATCCTGGGCCTGATCGCGAAGATCGGTGCGGGCGGTGCGGTCGGCCATGTCATCGAGTTCCGGGGCACCACCATCGCCTCCCTGTCGATGGAAGAGCGGATGACTCTGTGCAACATGGCGGTCGAAGCCGGAGGGCGGACCGGCATGGTGGCGCCCGACGACACCACCTTCGCGTATTTGAAGGGCCGTCCTTTTGCACCCCAAGGCGCCGCGTGGGAGGCCGCTGTGGCCAGGTGGCGTGAACTCTCGACCGATGAGGGCGCCGCCTTCGACAAGGAAGTCACCTTCGACGTTTCGAGTCTCGAACCGATGGTCACCTATGGCACGAGTCCGGGAATGGGCGTGTCCATCGGTGGGGTGGTTCCTGAACCGAACGGCGACGAATCCGCCCGAAAGGCCCTCCGCTACATGGACCTCAAGCCGGGCGAGCCGCTCAAGGGCCGCCCCGTGGATGTGGTCTTCATCGGAAGCTGCACCAACTCCCGCATCTCCGACCTGCGCCTCGCCGCGAGCGTCTTCAAGGGCCGGCGGGTCTCCGCCGGAGTGAAGGCTCTGGTGGTCCCGGGTTCGCAGGCGGTGAAGAAGCAGGCGGAGGCGGAGGGCCTCGACCAGATCTTCCGCGCCGCGGGGGTGGAATGGCGCGAGGCGGGCTGCTCCATGTGCCTGGCCATGAACGGAGACCGGCTCCAGCCGGGGCAGTACGCGATCAGCACCAGCAACCGCAACTTCGAGGGACGGCAGGGGCCGGGAGGGCGCACCTTTCTCGCGAGCCCGCTCACCGCCGCCGCCTCCGCCATCCACGGCCGCATCGCCGACGCCCGGGAGTTCACGACATGAAACCGCTTCGACGCATCGAGTCCACCTTCGTGGTCCTGGAACGCGAGAACATCGATACCGACCAGATCTGTCCCGCCCGCTTCCTCACCACCACGGCGCGGGACGGCTTCGGTCACGCGCTCTTCGCGGACTGGCGTTATGAGAAGGACGGCCGCCCCCGCTCCGAATTTCCGATGAACCATGCGCAGGCCAAGGGGGCGCGGGTGCTGGTTACCGGCCGCAACTTCGGGTGCGGCTCATCGCGCGAGCACGCGGTGTGGGCGCTGCGCGACGAGGGCATCCAGGCGGTCATCGCGACCTCGGTGGCCGACATCTTCAAGCGCAATGCGCTCAAGAACGGTGTGGTGCCCGTGGTGATCGACCCCGCCGCGCACGCGGCCCTTGTGGCCAACCCGACCGGGGCGGTGGTGATCGACCTCGAGCGGCTCACCGTGAGCTTCTCAGGAGGCGAGGCGAGCTTTGCGATGGAGCCCTTCGCGCGGCACTGCCTGCTGGAGGGGGTCGATGAGCTTGGGTACCTGCTCAAGCAGGACGCGGCCATCGCCGCATTCGAGAGCGCTCACCTGAATTAGCTCTTTTCCCCCATCACCGGCCCCGCCGACGGATAATCAGGCGACTCACATGACGAAGAGTGGCCGACGGGCGCCGATGACGTTCGCGGATGTTCGCCTCCTCGTCGAGAAGTCCGTCAACGCGTGGGTGGATGACTACGCGCCGAGCATGGGTGCGGCCATCGCGTACTACACGCTCTTCTCCGTGGCGCCCCTCATCATCCTGATGATCGCGGTCGCGGGGATGGTGTATGGGCCGGCCGCGGCGGAGGGCGAGATCGTGGCTCAGCTTCAGGGCCGAATCGGGCTCGAGGCGGCGGCGGTGGTCGAGGAACTGATCAAGAGCGTCAGCAAGCCGGCGCAGGGAGCGATCGCGGGGGTCATCTCTTTGTTCACCCTGCTCCTCGGCGCCACCAGCGTCTTCGGCGAGCTCCAAAGCGCGCTCAACCGCATCTGGCGGGTGCCCGACCCCGCGCGGCGCAACGGCGTCTTCAACCTCGTGCGCACCCGCCTGCTCTCCTTCGCGATGATCCTGGGTCTCGGCTTCCTCCTCCTCCTCTCCCTCGCCTTCAGCACCTTCCTGGCCGCAGTGGGTGCGTGGTCCAACCGATGGTTCTCCGGCTGGCAGACCGTGCTTCAGTCTGCGAACTTCGTGGTCTCGTTCCTGGTGAACACCGGCATCATCGCCATGATGTACAAGTTCATGCCGCGGGCGCGCGTGGCCTGGCGCGACGTCTTCATCGGCGCCACCTTCACCGCACTGCTGCTCGAGACCGGAAAGCTGCTCATCAGCCTCTACCTGGGCCGGAGCAGCGTGGCCTCGAGCTTCGGGGCGGCGGGATCGCTCGTCCTCTTCCTGGTGTGGGTCTACTTCTCCGCCCAGATCTTCCTCCTCGGCGCGGAGTTCACCTGGGTCTACTCGCACCAGCGCGGCTCGAGGTCGGAACGGTTCGAGACGAAGCTCGTCCCGCTCGTGCCCACGCGGGCAGGCGACAGCACCCCCGAAGCGAAGGAGAGAGAGATCCTCGCTCCGCGAACCTCGTATCCGCTGACCACGAAATACGCGAAGGCCGCGGCCAGCGAAGCCGGGAGATTCATCAAGCGCAAGCCCCTGCTGAGTCTCGGCCTCATCGCCGCGGCCGGAGTGTTCGCGGCAATTGCCCTGAACCGAAGCGCTCCCCGGCCCCGGCGGCCACGCCCGGATGACGCCGAGATCTACTGACCGCGTCTTCGCTCTTGTGGGCGAGGCGCCACAGGATGGTGCCGATCCGACCCAGTTCCGTGAAGGGATCGGCCGCGACCAGTAGCGGGGAAGTCGTTGATCCACCCGTGGTTCAAGGGTGGGGACGCTCTACTGGCCCGCTCCTTGCTCTCCTCCCAGGCGAGCATGCGGTCGAACACACCCCTTAGAAAACGCCGCGTGCTCGCGGCCGCCCTCGCGTCCTTGTTCGTCTCCCTCGCCGCCGAGGCGGGCGTCTCCTCCATGTCGGCTCCGGGACTTTCGCTGGCCCCGGTCGCCACGCGGTTCGCGGCGCCCGCCCCACCGGCGGGGGAGGGAGACATCGATCGCGTGATCAACGCCGCGGCGCGTGAACATGGGGTGAGTCGGCATTTGATTCGCGCCGTGATCGCCACCGAGTCCGAGTTCGATCCTCTCGCGGTCTCGCCGCGCGGGGCCTGCGGCCTGATGCAGCTCATGCCCCGCACGGTGCGGAGGTTCGGCGTCCTCGACTGCTTCGACGCGCGACAGAACGTGGCCGCGGGCACCCGCTACCTCAAGATCCTGCTCCAGCGCTACGACGGCAGCATCGCCCTCTCCGTTGCCGCCTACAACGCCGGCGAGGGCGCCATCGCGCGTCACCGCGGCGTCCCTCCTTATCAGGAGACGCGCGCGTACGTGCGAAGGGTTCAGGCTTTCCTCGCCGCCCTTCGCGAGGGCGGGACCGCGCGATCCTCGAGCCCCTCCTGATTCCTTCCCGGGGGCTTCGCCTCCCTTCGCTCAAGTAAACTTCCGGCCTCGTTGGGGCGCCCCGGAGCGCCACCTTCAGTGCCATGGAACTCCACAAGACCCCCGACCCAGAGGAGGCTCCGCCCCAGCTCTCGATCGTCCTTCCCGCCTACAACGAGGAAGGCAACATCGAACGCGCGGTGCGGGAGGCGTTCATGGGGGCGGCGAAGGTTCCCGCCCGATGTGAAGTGGTCGCGGTGAACGACGGCAGCCGCGACGGGACGGCGGGGATTCTGAAGCGCCTCGAGGCCGAGTTCGGGACGCAGCTTCGGGTCGTCGAACATCCGGTAAACCTCGGCTACGGCGTGGCTCTGCGCGATGGCTTCCGCGCTTCACGGGGCGCGCTTGTCTTCTACACCGACTCCGACAATCAGTTCGACCTCGGCGAGCTCGCGGGCTTTGTGCCCCTCATGAAAGACCACGACGTGATCCTGGGCTTCCGCATCGACCGGCAGGATCCCTGGCTCCGCAAATTCGTCTCCGGCGGCTTCAATCGGCTCTCCTCTCTCGCCTTCGGGATGTCGGTCCGCGATCTCAACTGTTCGTTCAAGCTCTTCAAAGGCGACCTGATCCGCGCGCTCCCCCTCGTCACCACCGACTTCTTCATCGACACCGAGCTCGTGGCCCGGATCCATCGCGGCGGATACCGCTACGTCCAAAAAGGCGTGCGTCACTTTCCGCGCACCGCCGGGAGATCCACGGTGAGACCGAGCGACGTGCCCCGTACCCTCGTCTCCCTCGCCCGGATGTGGCTTCTTTTGAGAAGCGAGGCGAGTGAGATCGGGAGTGCCTCCGGATCGAGAGCGTGAAGACGAAGACTCACCTCCTCGCCCTGGCCCTCGCGGGCGTGGCCTTCCAGACGCCTCCCGCCATGACCTTGTCCGCGGGTGCGCCTCTCCTTTCCGTCCTTACCTTTCTCGACTTTCATTCCCCCGAGAACGGTCTTCGCTGGAGCGGCCGGGAGAGCGCCGTCGTTTTTCCAGGTCCCGGCCCCGGGGTTCCCGTAAGGGTCGAGCTGGTGCTCTCCGGCTGGCGTCCTTTGGGAGTGGAGCCTCCGCGGGTCACGCTGAGCGCGGGCGGCCGGTCCATCACGAAGGCGGTGGGAGCGGGCGCCGAGGTGCTGTCGCTCGAGACCATCACGTCGGGATGGTGGCGGTCCGACCTTGTGCTTTCGATTCACTCGGACACCTTCGAGCCCGGAACGGGCGACGCGCGGACCCTGGGCGTGCGCGTCGAAGAGGCGCGGCTCGTGCCCCTCTCCCGCGGGCTTCGCGTGCCGCCCCTGGGAGCGCTCGCGGGGACCGTCGCGGTGGGGTGGCTGATCGGCTTCGTGCTGCGAAAGGCAGGGGCCTCGGCGCGATTCGCGGATCGCGCCGTCTTGTCCGCGGTTGTGCTCATCGCCGCAGCCTTCGCTTTCATCCGACCCTGGGCCTCGATCGCTCTGATGCCCGCGGTCGCGGCCCTCGTGATCATCGCGGCGCTCTCGATCGGACTTCCCGGCCTGACCCTCTGGGTCGCGGCCACGCTCTCGGCCGCTGCCAAGGCTCTCGGCGCCGGCCTCTCCCGCTTGCGGGATCCTCACGCCGTCATCCTCGCCCTGGCCGGTGTGGTTCTCGTCGTCCTCGCCTACCGCGCTCAGCCCAGGATCGAGATCGACCTCGGGAGCGGCCACGAGGTCGCGGTGGCCGAAGGCTTCGGCTCGTTCGTGGGAAAGGGCGGGGAGCGGGCGCGGTGGGCGCCCCGGAGCGCGCGTCTCGATCTTTCGGACTTCGGCGGAGGGACGTCCTGGAAGATGGAAGCGCGCGCGGCGCTCGATGGGGCGCCTCGAGACGTCGCGGTCCTGCGCGCCGCCGGTCGAGACCTGACCCTGGCCTTGACCGAGGCGAAATGGACGGAGGGCGGCTTCACCGCCCCTGCGCCCTTCGGCTGGAAGTCCGGCCTCGTCCTCACAGTGCCGGGAGGCTCGGACCTCCTGCGAATCGACCGGGTGATCGTCGAACGGGGCGCGGCGCTCCCCTCGGTGCGTGTCGTCCTCGCCGTGGTGATCGCCGGGTGGCTGGCCCTCATCGCCCTGGGCGCTGCCGGTCTGCCCCGCCTGGCGGGCCTCGTTGGGGGCGCGCTCGTCATGATCGGCGCTGCCACCGCGCTGGCCTTCGAACCGCTGGCGGCCATACCGTTCGTATTCCGCTTCACCGCCATCGTGGGCGCCACCGCGCTCCTGGTCGCTTTCGTGCTAGGTCTGGCCGCCAGCCTAGATGACGAGAAGGGCATCGCCCCCGGCCCGGTGCCTATCGGGGCCGCGGCCTCTGGTTTTGTGGCCTGGCTCACCGCCACCGCGTTCCCCTTCTATCGCGGCGGCCACTTCGTCTTCCACTCCTCCATCGCCGAGGAGATCTGGAAGGGCCGCTTCCTCATCTACTACCTGCCCTTTCCGGGCAGCATGTTGAGCGAGCAGGCCCAGTGGGGAAAGATCGTGATGCCGCATCCGGCGCTGTACCAGACCCTGGTCTCGCCCCTGTCGATGCTGCCGCGAGCCTGGTTCTATTTCTCGGAGAAGGTCGTTCTCGCGACCTTGTTCGCCTCGCTGGTGCTCATGGCCTCGGTGGTGGCGGAGCGGGTCGCGGGCCGTCGGGCCGCGGGTTACACCGCGGTTCTATTCGCCGGGCTCGTCCCGGGATTTCAACTTCTCGGCCTCGGCCACCTGATGACCATTCTCGGGGTGTGGAGTTCGAGCCTGGTGCTCCCCTGGCTCATGTTCAAGGTGGACGATCTGCCGAAGTTCAAGACGTGGCTCCTGACCGCGTGGCTCTTCGCCTTCTGCTTTCTCTCCTACACCGCGGCCCTGCTCTTCACCGGTGCGGTGCTGGTGTGGGTGATCCTGGTCTCGGCCCGTTCGAACTTCCCGCGGGCCCGCTCGGTCTTCACCATGCTCGTGGCCGCCAGCACGTTCGCGTTTCTCCTGTACTACGTACACTGGACGCTGCCCTTCCTGATGCAGTCGGTTCCGAAGATCATGGGCGGGGCGGGCCTCGGAGGGGCCGCGGCCGAAGCCACACCGATCCTCTCGCGCCTCGCCCTCGAGCCGGGGAAGTTGTCTTACTCCTACGGCTCTCTTCTGATTCCGCTCGCCGGTGCTTTGAGCCTGCTCTCGCTGAGGAAGTCATGGGAGCGGCTGATCCTTCTGACCTGGGTGGGCATCCTCTTCTTCGTGAGCGGCCTCGACCTGTTCTTCAATTTCCTGCTCAAGCACCACTACTACGTGATGCTCCCGGTGGCCGTGGGCCTCGGCGCCCTCGCCGCGCGCATCGAGGCACGTTTTGGCAAGGCTCCGGCGGCGGTGATGATCCTCCTGATCGTCTCCCTCGGCCTGAAGACCGCGGTGGAAGTGGCACTCGGCCTGATTCCCTGACCCCACGAAGTCAGTCTCGGACCGAGGCACCTCGTTCAACCACTGATCAAACCCGCCTGAACCAACGCGTCCTTCAATCCCTCCGCCGCGGTGAGGTGCTCGAGCGGCCCCCAGTGCCCCGCGGTCTTGAACGTTACGCCGCTCCTCGCTTTCGCACGGAAGGCGGGCTGGACGTACAGACTGACGATCCCGCGCTCTTTGCAGTAAGCAAAGAAGGCCTTCTCCCGCCCGGTCATGCCTTCGTCAACCCGCGGAAGCTCGCCATAGACAGGAAGGTAAGCAAAGGCCGGCCGCGCCCCCGCCGACTCGATCGCGGTCTTCATTTCATCGAGGATGGCGAAAGTCAGTTCGCGGGTGATGGCCTGAGTCCTCCCGGACCGCCATTCGTAGCGGGAGCGCGCCATGGTGAGGAGATCGGCGAACTTCGAACGGAAGGGCTCGGCCGCGAGGGTCTCCTCGGGGCGCGGAATGGGCCCGGTGGTCGGTTCGAGCCGGCCCTCGCGCACCCGGAAGTGAGGCTTCGCGTAGTCGCGGAAAGAGAGGACGTTGCGCTCCATGTCGTCGGGCATGAACCCGAGGATCACGATGTCGGGTCGATAACGAAGGCCCTCCTCCTTCAGATACACGAGCATCTGGTCGTGACCGTAACCGTGGATGCCGAGGTTCAGGACCTCGGAGCCTCGAATCAGCGACTGCAGATGGTGCGAGAAGGTCTCGTCGTCACCCACCTCTTCCCCGAAGGTGAATGAATCCCCAAGCACCACGATCCGTCTCACCCCCGCGGGCTTTTCATAGGCGAACTCCTGAAGTCCGCGCACGCCTTTCGAGTTGGAGCTCACCGCCTTGCCGCGAAAAGGCACGTCTCTGAGGCCAGGCTTCAAGGTCCAGCCCCGCGTCGCGCTCCACTCGTCGAGCGCGTAGCCGAGACCCTTCTGGTCCCGCTGCCGGGCGATCCACTGCAGACGCCAGGAGGCATCGTCGTTGGTGAAGAGCCGCTCCCGCATCGACGCGCGCGAGAGGGCGAGGCGGGCGGAACCTTCGAAGAGCAGCGCGACCGCGAACGCGTAGAGGCACCACGCGAGGAATCGGCGGAAGCTCACGGCTGCGGATGATACAAGTGGGCGCTGCGCGCCCGCGGCGGCGCTGAGGTCGCCGAGCGCTCAGCGCATCTCGAAGTCGGCGACGATGGGGAGGTGGTCGCTCGCGACCTGCGAGAGGCGGAGGCGGCAGCGCGCCGCGTGCTGCAGGTGCAGGGGCCCGCGGTAGTAGATGCGGTCGAGCGGACCGCGGGGGAAGAACGAGGGATAGGTGCGGAGGGGGCGGCCCGTCGCGGAGTCGGTGGCGGAGCGGAAGTTCATCGCGAAGGTGAGGAAGGGAACGAGGAGCGAACGCCAGTCGTTGAAGTCGCCGCCCACCAGACACGCCGCGTTTTGTGGCAGGTCCGCCATCTCGCCCGACCGCGCGAGCAGCTCCACCTGCCGCGCGCGCTGGCCCGCGGAGAGGCCGAGGTGCAGATTGAACACGTCCAGCCGGTGCGTGCGCCGAGGGTCGCCGCCGAGGGCGATCGCGGTGTGCTGGCAACCGCGCCGCTTCCAGCCCTCGATGGTGAGGTCGATGTTGCGTTCACTGAGAATTGGCCAGCGGCTGAGGGTGGCGTTGCCGTAACGGCCCTTGCGCAGGGTCACGTTGTGACCGACCGCGTGATGCGGGAGGTTCAAGGCCTGAGCGAGTTCGCGGGCGAGGTCGAGTTCGCGCGAACGGGGAGCGCCCTCGTCGACCTCTTGCAGCAGGACGATGTCCGGCCGGTGGTTCTCGATGATGGTCACGATCCGCTCGGGCCGGAAACGCCGATCCACGCCGATGGCGCGGTGGATGTTGTAGGAGAGGACGCGGAACTTCATGCGGGCGGGTTGGCTTGATCGGGCTCGGGTGCGGCCGGCTTTCGTCGGGGGCGGAGGGCGCGGGCGAGAAGGGCCAGGGCGAACCAGAGGCAGAGGACCGCGAGGGGCCAGGCCAGGACCTTCGGCCACAGGAGGCCCATGGCCGCGACCACGATGAGGGCCAGAGCCCCCTGGCCCATGAGCACCCGCTCGGTGGGCTGGTGGACGCGGCGGGCCGCGAGCACGGAACCGATGGCGTTGCCGATGCGAAGGGCGCCCGCGGCGGCGCGCGTGCCGCTGCCGCCCGCGCGCGGAGGCCGGCGCGTGCGCACGGCGGGGCGTACCCGATAACGTGTCTGCAGCACGATCTCCGTGGAGTTCGTCAGATCGAGCGCGAACATCTCCTCCATGGCCTGACCGAACGTCCCGTCCTCGATCACGAGGTCGAGCTCGCGGTTCCCCACCCAGCTCGACAGGTTGAGGTTGGTTGACCCCACGCGGGCCCAGCGCGCGTCCGCCACCGCGGTCTTCGCGTGCAGCATGGGGCCGTTCCACTCGAACACCCGGACCCCGGATTGTAGCAGGGCGCGGTAGCCCGTGCGCGAGACCGTCTGCATGATCGGGATATCGCTGCCGGGGCCGGGGACCAGGAGCCGCACGTCCACTCCGTCCTCGGCGGCTGCACGCAGGGCCTGGACATACACCGAGGTGCCGGCGAAGTATGCGTCGGTCAGCCACAGGGTGCGCCTCGCGAGAGAGGCCACGAGGGGATCCAGTCGATAGAGGCTGGCGCTCCACGGGGTCGAGGCCACCACTCTCACGCTCATGGCTCCCGCTTCCGCCTCTGCCTCCGGGATGGCGATCTCTTCTCGAGGCAGCGGCGGACCGGTGGCGGCCCAGCTGTCCGCGAAGGCGGCAGCCACTTCGGCGACCGCGGGGCCGCGGATCGCGACTCCGGTGTCGCGCCATGGCGCTTGGCCGCGCTCGGGGCGGCCTTCCCACGCCTGACCCACGCAGAGGCCGGTGACGAAGGCGATCCGGCCGTCCACCACCAGGCATTTACGATGATCGCGCCTGACCCAGCCGAGCGGCTGGTCGAGCCTTGGGGGATTGAAGGAGCGCACGTCCACACCCTCGGCGCGGAGCCGCCGCCAGAAGGAGCGCGACGCGATTCCGATGCAGCCGATCCAGTCGTAGACGATCCGGACGGGGACGCCCTGGCGCGCTTTCCCGATAAAGGCGTCGGCGAAGCGGCGGCCCACCGCGTCCTCGTGGAGGATGTAGTTTTCGAAGTGGATGAAGCGCGTCGCGGTCTCGATGGCGGCGAGCCAGGCCGGGTAGTTCTCCTGCGCGTCGCGCAGAATCCGCACGTCGTTGCCGTGGACGAGCGGCGCCCCCGCGGTGCGGAAGAACACCTGATCGCTCAGGGTGCGGCCCCCGTCCTGGACGGCCAGGGTCGCGCTCACCGGAGAGTTCATTCCGGGCGGCCGAGGAGGAAGCCTTGAGCGGAGTCGCAACCCTCCGCCTTGAGGAAGGTGAGCTGCTCCTCCGTCTCGACCCCCTCCGCGATGACCTCGAGGCCGAGATGGTGGGCCATGGCGATGATGGCGGTGACGATGCCGCGCGCGCGGTTCTCGCCGGGAAGGTCGGACACGAACGAGCGATCGATCTTGACCGCGTGGAGGGGCAGGCGGCGGAGGTTGGACAGGGACGAGTGCCCGGTGCCGAAGTCGTCCATGAGCAGTCGGATTCCGCGCTGGTGCAACGACTCGAGAATCAGGTCCGCGCGCTCCAAGTCCTGCATGGCCACGGTCTCGGTGATCTCGAACTCGAGCCTTCCCGGGTCGAGCCCGCTTTCGCGCAAGGCCTTGTCCACCGTCTCCAGCAGCGCCGGATCGTGGAACTGCCGGCCCGAGAGGTTGATGGACACGCGCTCGCCCGCGGGCCGCATCACCGTGGCCGCGCAGGCGAGAGAGATCACGTGACGCCCGATGTCCGAGATGAGGTTCGTGGCCTCCGCGATGCCGATGAACTCCGAGGGCTGGATGGTCCCGCGATCGGGATCGCGCCAGCGCAGGAGGGCCTCGCGGGCCTCCACCTTTCCGGAATTCAGGCGCAGGATGGGCTGATAGGCGAGGAAGAGTTCGCCCGCGCCCAGCGCCCGTCGGAGGCGCGCTTCGAGGTTCATGTGCTCCAGCAGGCGGGCGCTCATGGCCGCGGTATAGAACTGGGTGCGGTCGCGGCCGAGTTCCTTGGCGCGGTACATCGCGAGGTCGGCGTTTCGGAGGAGCTGCTCCGCGGTCTCACCATCCTGCGGGTACAGGCCGACCCCGATGCTCGCGGAGACCGTGAGTTCCCGCTGCGCCACGTCCACCGGCACCTTGATGGTGGAGTGCAGCTTCTGGGCCAGGCGCAGGAGGTCGTTTGGATCCTTGACCCCGCTCACCAGGACCGTGAATTCGTCCCCCCCGAGGCGGGCCACCGTGTCTTCGGTGCGCAGGGTGGATCGCAGGCGCAGGGCGATGGTGCGCAGCAAGACGTCGCCCGCGGTGTGTCCGAGCGAATCGTTGATCGACTTGAAGTGATCGATGTCCACGAAGAGCACGGCCAGGGTCTCTTCCGTGCGCTGGGCCCGGGTCAGCGCATTGTCGAGACGGTCGACGAAGAGATGTCGGTTGGGCAGGCCGGTGAGAGCGTCGTGATAGGCGAGGTGCTCGATCTGATGCTCGGCCTTGCGCCGCTCCGAGATGTCGAGCCCGGCGGCGAAGACGAGTTCACCCAGGGGATCAGGGGCGGCGTTCCACAGCGTCCACCGGATCGAGCCGTCCCGGTGCTTGAGCCTCAGCTCGATGTCGGTGGCTCCCGTCTTCAGCCGGGGCAGGACCTCGCGGTGGGCCGCCTCCTCGTCGAGGTCGAGATGTTCCCAGACCTTGGTGCCCACGAAATCCTCGGGCGCTTTGCCGAGGATGCGCCGTGAGGCGGGAGAGACCCAGCGGACAGTGCCGTGCCCATCGAGAACCACGTGCAGGGTCTGGGAGACCTCGAAAAAGCGGTCGCGCTCGGCGGTCAGCTTCTGGCGTTCGGCGAGCCCCCGCTCCATCTCCAGGGTGCGCGCCCGGACCTCGCGCTGCAGCAGCGCCGACCAGATGAAGGCCGCGGCGGCCACGAGGATCAGAGCCACGATGGCGAAGGCATACTTCTGAATCTGCTTCGTGAAGGGCACGGGGGGCGGGGCGATGGTGAGGGTGCTCTCCACGATCCCGCTCATCCGCGGCGAAGCGCGGATTCTCTCGAGCGCCTCCGAGAGGAGCTTGAGTTCGGCGCCGCGGCCCTTCAGGGCCACCAGGTAATAAGAGGTCGAGGCCACGTCCACCTCGACCAGATCGTGCAGGCCGAACTGGGCGGCGATGTGCCGCAGGGCCAGGCCGTTTCCCGCGACCATGGTGGCTTCGCCGGCGATGAGCTTCTGCACGGCCTCGAACTGATCGGCGCAGAGGCGGAACCGAGGCTGCTTCTCCGCCGGGAGTTTCAGCAGAGTCTCGTGGAGCAGGCCGCGTTCGAGCAGGGCCACCCGCTCGCCCGACAGGTCTTCGAGGGTGCTCGGGTAGGCCGCGCGTCCGGATGGGAACAGCAGGGACATGTGCATGTTCCAGATGGGGGAGAGAAGGTCATAGCGCTCGGCGCGTTCACCGGAGTAGGCGACCGCGGCGAGATCCGCGCGCCCTTCGTCGAGGCTCTTGATGGCCGCGGGCCAGGCTCCCAGACGGAACTCGACCTCGTAGCCCGCCTCCAGGGCCGCCGCGGTGACGAGCTGGATGTTGAAGCCCTGGGCCGCGCCCTTCGCGTCCTTGTATTCGAAGGGCGGGAAATAGGCGTCGCCCGCGTAGACGAGCTTGGGGCGGGTCGCCGCCTGCGCGGGGCCGCTCTCCTGGGCCCGGACCGTGCTGCTTGCGAGCGGCACAGACGCGGCGAGAGCCACGCCCAGACCCACGATCCATCCTGCACCGCTCAAAGAGGGCGGACCGCCGGGCTTTCTCGAATAAGAACTCATTGAACTGTCCGCAGGTGGACTCTACTTCCGTGGGCACGGGCGTGCGAGGTCCGCCCGATTCGAGGGTCGGGAGCCATCTGGACTAACCTCACCAGATGCGCCGCGCCGCCTGGATCATCGCCGGCCTTGCCCTGCTCCCGCTGGCCGCGGCGCGGGCCCAGGACCGGCCGAAGCCTCCCGTGTTCTCCACGAGAACCGAGCTCGTCCTCGTGGACTTCGTGGTGACGGACAAGCGGGATCGCGTGGTCGAAGGCCTCTCGGCCACCGACTTCGTGGTGAAGGAGGACGGGAAAGAACGAAGGATCGTCTCCTTCTCCGCCTTTTCGCCGGCGCGCGAGGACGCGGCGGGGCCGGCCGAGGTCGTGGTCGAGCCTTTCCCCAGTGCCACTCCCGAACCCGAGCGCCCTCCATCGTCGATCGCCGTCCTCTTCGTCGACGACGGACAACTCTCCCCCCAGGACGCGATCCGCCTCAAGCCCGCACTCAAGAGGCTCCTCGACGCCATGGCGGAGAAGAACGGCGCCCTCGCTCTCGTGGCGCCCTGGGCGAAGATCTCCGTGGCCAACCAGGTTCGGGGCAACCGCGCGGTCTTCGCCGCGGCCATCGACAAGATCCAGGGCCGAAGGTTCGAAGATCGCTCGAACTTCCAGATGTCCGACGCCGAAGCAATCGCCATCGAACGGGGCGACCCGGCCATGATCGGGCGGCTGACCCTGCGTTTTGTGGCCCTCAATCCCGGCTTTGACCCCGACCAGGCCCAGGTCGCGGTGCGGTCGACCGCGTCCGAAGTCGCCCAGTCCGCGCGCATCCGCCGTAAGGACGCCTACGGGGTGCTGCTCAATTCACTGGCCTGGCTCGCGAAGCAGCCGGGCCGCCACAGTGTGGTCATGGTCTCGGGTGGCTTTGCCCTCGATAACGACGAGGACCGCGACCGCCGCGAAATTACCGCGCGGTCGCTGCAGGCGAAAGCCCCCATTCACTTCCTCGACGCACGCGGGATGCAGGCGGCGGGGATCTTCCAGGGCGTCGAATTCGGCCCCGCCATCGACCGCGACGCCGGGGAAACGCCTTTCGCCTTCGCGGACGCCTCCGAAGGGTCGACCGGCCTCGCCCTCGACACCGGCGGCCTGGTCATCCGCAACACCAACAACTTCGAGAAGGGCCTCGAGCAGATGTTCGACACCATGACCACCTACTACGTCATCGGCTACGAGCCGGCCGAACACGACAAGCCCGGCTTCCGGAAGATCAAGGTCGAAGTGCGCGGGAAAGATCTCAGGGTGCGCGCGCGCCGCGGCTACTACGACAGCGGCGCTTCCAACTAGGGGCGCGCGAGCGCGAAGCTCACGCTTACGGGCGGGCGCGATGAGGAAACGTCGGCGCACACCGTGGTGTCGCCGCCGAGCCTCGTGACCGTGCGCCCGGCGGCGCCTTCGCTTCCGGTTTCCGCGATCGTGCGTCCTTGGGGCAAGACCGTGCATATCTCGCGAATCGCGCCCACCCCTCTCACCGTGACTTCGACCGCGGCCTCCGTCACTCGTTGCTCGAGGACGACCGCGCCTCCTGCGGCCCGTTGCGGCACCTCGAAGGGGAGGACGGTTTCGCCCGCCCGGATGGTGACCACGTAGCCCAACGGGCCCGAGGTCACGCCGAAGAGCCCCTTCACCACCGCGTTGTGGATGGCGGCGGCCGAAGCCGCGTAGGCGGCGCTGCCTTGCGGGGTTCCGTCCTGGCCGTACCACTCATGCAGGCCGGGGCCGGCGCGGAGGATGCGGGCGGCGATCTGATCGAGATGCGCACGCGCCTGCTGGGAGTGACCCCGCTCGAACTCGGCCTGGACGAGGGCCGCGCCGAACCAGTCCCACTGCCCGCCGTTCTGATAGCGGGATGCCTCACGCATGGCCGGGTGCTGAAACGTGCCTTCAGGATAGGGGGGGATCAACGTGGTCGACACCGTTTTGAAGTCGTTCGCTTTTCGCAGGCGCTCGGCGGTCTCGAAGATGGACGCGGCTTCCGCGTCGTCGGCCACTCCGAAGAGGGCGGCGAGGGCGTTGCCGCCGAGGGCGAAGCGTTCGTCCTCGAGCGCGCCGAAGGCCAGAGGAGCCCGGTCGAGCGGCCGCCTTATCCGGAAGTACCCCCGATCCTTCATCCAGAAGGCCGACCGGATTCGTTCCTTCAGTTTCGCGGCCTTTGCCTGGTAAGCCGCCCTCTTTGCCGCGGGGACCTCGAGGTCGGCGAGGCAGCGAAGCGCCTCATAGGCCATCACATTCGAGTAGAGCGAGAGCGTGCGGGGCGTCTTCGCATCGAGATAGATCGCGCGCTGGTCGGGATAAAGGGGACTCACGTCGCCCCAGTCCGCGGTGAGGCCGCTCCACACGAGGCCGCTCTTCGCGTCGGTGCGATCCCGAGAAAGTGCGTCCATGGCCGCGATCAGCTTCCCGACCCGCCACGCGTGGGCCTCGCCCGAGGCGGAGCCGTCGCTCAACCGCGCGGAGGTTCTACAAAAGGCGATCGCGGCACTCGGCTCCTGATCGGATTCGTTGGTGTTGGTGTCGAAAGCGAAGCCGCCGTTTCCCTCCACTCGTGGCGCCCATTGCCGAAACGCGTCGGGCGAGCCCCTCGCCACCCAGTCGCGGAGACGGCCGTTCTTCTGAGCGTGAGCAAGGTGAAGATCCAGCCACGAGGTGAGGGTCTCAGGCGTGTAATAGGCAGCGGCGGCGTCCACGATCCAGGCACTGTCGCGGAGCCAGATCTGAGGGTAGGCCTCGCCCGCCCCGAAGCCGCTCACCGGGCCTGAAGGGCCATCGAACGTCTTGTGGTTCCTGGCCAGGGTCTCGGGGATACGGGCAAACACCTGGCGGACCCTTCGCAGGGCCGCGCTCTCCACGACCGGGGGCGTAGGAGCGGGAACCGGCGGGGCCGAGCAGCCGATCGGGGAGAGGAGCAGGGCGAGGGCCGCGAGGATCGGCCGGGAATCGCGAATTGCGAATGAAGGGAGGCGCGACACGGGAGCCCGATTATGATCCACGTGGCCCTCTGGGTTGTTCGTTCTTGGGGCCGGTGGACCGAGGAACCAATGTCGCTATCTCGGGGTCCAAACGTCGTCTTGCGGTGTGCATGCCTCCGCGTTGAGGAAGCCTGAAGCAAGCGCAGGATCCCACCCTTCGCGCTCAGGTTCCGTGAGCGCCACCGGCTCCTGACGGCACCCCGGAGGGCTTTTCCTTTGGCCTTGGTAGTGGTGGCCCGCGGGGGCGTTTGCCGCGGCGAGACGATGGACGCGCGGTCGCGTGATGAGCTGCGGCCAAAGCACCTCGGCTTTTCCCTCACCTCCGGGGGCCTCGAAGGCGTTCTCGCAGGAATGGCGCGGGGCCCCCTCCTCGCGGTCAATAAGGTACGGCTCGGCCCCCTCCGTTCGGGAAAAGGTGCTTTGGCCTCCGCGTCTCGATCTCCGCGGATTGGTCGTCGCGGCGCCTCGGCGCGCCCGCTACTGACCCTCGAATCAGAAGGTCGGGGAGCAACTCGACCGAAGGCGACGAAGCAATCTCGTCGGCGCGCTCACTTCGATCGCGCGAGGATGCTCTCGTAGCTCTCTACCTCGCCCCGCCCGAAGGACGCGGTCAAGGATTCGATGGGATCGAGGTGCAGGGTTCCGCGGCGGAGCGGTGAAGGTCCTCCCGCGGTGTAGCTGCTGAAGCCGCCCTGGGCCGGGTCGAAGTAGAAGCGGGTGAACACCGATCGCACCAACACACTGTCCCGGTCCACCGGGAAGCGGGCGAGGTTCGCGTAGAAGGCTCGCCAGTCCTCGCTCCTGAACAGATACTGCTCGACGTTCGAGGTGTAGAGAACGCTCAGGGTCAGGCCGCGCTCCTCGAGGTAGGAAGCCACCGCGCGAAGCCCCCGTTCCCCCGCGAAGTCTCCGACCACGGGGACGATGAGATTCCGGCGCTGCAGATCGCGGATCGCCCCATAGCTCTCTTCGGTCGAGAGAAAGCTCGCGGCCACTCCCCGGTCGTCGGTCGCGGTCATCAGTTCGGCGAAGCTTGGAAACGGCCGCCCGCGCCGCCACGAACCGAAGGAATACTGAAGGGCCGGGCCTTCCTCGAAGAACGCCGAATAGACGAACCGGAGAGCCGCCATATCGTCGTCGCCCAGGGCGAATCCGTGGAGGCTCGTGAGAAGCGACCGCACTTCGCGGAGGTTCTCGTGAAAGGCCACGGCATTCGGCGGCTCCGCGGCGAAGGCGTGGAGGAGGCGATCGACAGGGAGGTCGGGGTCGAGCCCGGAAGACGGCGCGCGCGAGAAGAGTCGCGACAGAAAATCCGCGCGCGTGGGGGCGAGCTCGAAGAGAGCCTTGTAGAGGAGGTGCAGGATCGCGTTTTGGCGCCTTATGTCGACGATGAAGGCGATGCGGGGCCGCAGGGCCGCGAGGTACGAGAAGTTCTGCTCCGGCCCCACGCCCACATAGGCGCTACGCCTCGAGGTGCGCTTCGCGATTTCGGGCATGAGGGCCGGAAAGGTCAGCTCGTTCGATACGAGATTGTCGGACTGGAAGTACCCGCTCGGTTCGGAGAACTCCGAGAACATCCGCCAGTAGGCGACGTCCTCGATCCGATCCTCGGGCCCCAGCCATCCGCGGCCGTACCCCGCCGCCGCTCCGAGCAGGAGCAGGAGCACACCGGCACCGATCAGGCCCTGGGCGCGTCGCATTCTCATGAACGCCTTGCTGAGATGTCCCTCTTGGGCCGAGTCTAGTGCGGCGGGCGAACCGATGCCGCCCTGGTTGCGAGGACCTGCGTCCACTCCGCTTCGGTGTTCACGTTCGCGAGAACGCCCGCGTCGGCGTCGACGGTTGCAGTCTTCAGGGCGGAAAGAGCATCCGTCAGCTTGAGCTGCCCGTGCAGGAGCGCCCGTCTTACCGCCTCGAGCGCGGGAGCGGTTCGGAAAGCCGCGCACAGCGGCTCGAGTCCGCGGGGAGTGCGGGCGAAGGCGACGTCCGCCTGGTCGAGCGTCTTCAGCAGGGAGCCGAGGAGAGAGGCGGGCACGTTGGGCAGGTCGACCGCGAGCCAGAAGACGCGCTCGAAGCCGTCGACCGAGGCGGAGAGCAGGGCTGAATACAGACCCCCGATGGGGCCGACGCCGCACACCTCATCCGCCGTCACCTTCACGCCGAACTCCTCGTATCGCCGGGTGGGGCCGCAAAGCACGCGGACATCGTCCGTCACTTCAAGGGCGCGGACGATCGCGTGCTCGATCAGAGTGGTCCCGCCGAAGGGCAGCCGGGCCTTGTCGCGACCCATGCGCGAACTCTGACCCCCGGCTACGATGTAACCGCGCACCATCGACCGCGAGTCTAGAGCCCGAGGGCGCCCTAATCCTTCCGCTTGAAGCTCCAGGTCACCTCGAACTCGGAGGCGACCTCGCCGGTTTCATTGCGCCCGATGGAACGGGCCACGTAGGTCGCGGGTTCGCCGGTTCGGGCCGCGCGCTCGACCGTGCCGGCCATCTCGCCGATCTCCCGGAAAGTGAACTGCGATTCGCCCGCGATTTTCTTCGTGTAGCGGGCGCGGACCTCGGTCACCAGGAGCGAGACCCGGGCCTCGCAGCCCTGAACCAGGACGAGGGCGGGCGCGCCCGTCGACATCTCCGCGGCCATGGCCTGGGCCGCGAAATACGTCGAGCGAAAGGGATTCTGAGTGCGCCAGCCGCCCCGAAGCATGACCGTGCATCCGCCCTCATCGAGGGAACGAAGCCGCAGCCCCGCGAAAGCGGCGAGCGGCAGCTGCCTCCAGAGGAACACCCGGAAGCCGAGGGGCGAGAGCACGCGTCGCCGCACCTTGTTCGCGGCCTCGTTGAATATCGCACCCGCCATAGTGCACTCGATCCTAACTCCCGGCCGCGATGACGGCACGCACGACCGCGTCGCCCGTATCATTCCCCCAAAGAGGGCCATGTCTGAGACGGTGATTTCGCATTACCGTGTGATCAAGCGCCTTGGCGAAGGAGGCATGGGGGAGGTGTTTCTCGCCGAGGACTCGAAGCTCCGCCGTTTGGTGGCCCTCAAGACTCTTCTTCCCAATTCGCGCTCGAACCCGGAGGCCCGGGCCCGGCTCTTCCAGGAAGCGCGCGCGGCTTCGGTGCTCACGCATCCGAACGTGGCCGTGATCTACGAAGTCGATGAAGTCGAGACCGAACAGGGGCCCCTCGCCCTCATCGCTCTCGAATACGTGCCCGGCGAGACCATCCTGGAGCACGTCCGGCGCACCGCGCCCGGAGTCGAGACCATCGTGGGCCTGATCCTTCAAATGGCCGAGGGTCTCGGCGCCGCGCATCGTCGCGGCATCGTGCATCGCGACATCAAGCCGTCCAACCTCATGGTGGATGTCGACGGCCGGGGCAAGGTCCTCGACTTCGGACTCGCCAAGATGGAGGCCTGGAGCGCCGACAACGAGGCGCCCACCTGGACCCGCGATCCCGCGGAGGCCTCGAACGAACGGCGGGTGATCGGCACGGTGGCCTACATGTCTCCGGAACAGGCTCTTGGCCAGGAGGTGGACGCGCGCGCCGACATCTTCTCCCTCGGGGTCGTGCTCTACGAGCTGCTCGCCGGGCGGCCGCCCTTCCAGGGGGCCAACACCGTGGCCGTGTTCGACGCCATCCTCCACAAGGACCCGCCGCCCTTCCCGCCCTCCGCCGCGGACGGGAAGATTCTCGCGGTCGAACAGGTGGTTCGCCGCATGCTTGCGAAGGACCGCGCGCAGCGGTACTCGAGCCTCGAAGAGGTGAGCGCGGGCCTTCGCGCCGCCGGCGGCCCGAAGGCTCCGACCGTCGCCCTCCGGGCTGCGTCGAGCCAGCCCCTGATCGCGCTGCTCTGCTTCCGGAACATCACTGCGAACAGCGAGGATGCCTGGCTCGGCACCGGCATCGCGGAGACCGTGGCCGCGGAACTGCGCGGCGCCCCCGAAGTCGTGGTGTTGGCACGCGACCGGGTTCAGGAGGCGCTGCGCCGGCTCGGTGTCGGGGAGGAGGCGATCGACGAACAGGCCGCGCTGCGCGTGGGCCGGGAGCTGGGCGCGCAATTCGTGGTGGCGGGCGCCTTCCAGCGTTCCCAGGAAGCCGTCCGCGTTACCGCGGCCATCCTCGAGGTGGCGAGCGGCCAGACCCACGCGACGGCCAAGGAGGACGGAAGGATCGGCGAAATCTTCGAACTGCAGGACCGGATCGCCTCGAGGCTGCGGCGCTCCCTCTCCCAGGGGGAGATACCTGCCCACGCCTCGCGTCCCGAGACCGAGGTGGTGGCCGCGTTCGAGGCCTTCTCGAAGGGCCTCCTCAATCAGCGCCTTGAGACCTACGAGGGTCTGGAACGCGCGGTGATCTTTTTCGAGCAAGCCATCGCCCTCGACCCGCGCTACGTCCGCGCTCACGTCGAGCTAGGGGCTTCCTACGCGAGCAAAGCCGACTACCTGGCCATGCCCGGACTCCACGAACGCGCGATCGCGCAGTTTCGCCGGGCCTTGGACCTCGATCCGAGGTATGTCCGCGCGTGGCGCGACCTCGGGCAGGCCCTGGTGGCTTCGGGCGCGATCGACGAAGGCATGGAAGTGATCCGCAAGGCTCTCGCCCTCTCTCCTGACGATCCGGCCCCTCTCTCCGCCATGGGGCGCGCGCTCTTCATCGGGAAAGGCGAGTTCGGAGCCGCCCTCGCGTATTTCGATCAGGCTCTCGCCCGAAACCCGAGGGCGGGCTGGTCCTGGCTGCAGCTCGCCCACTGCGCCTCGCTCGCCGGCGAGAGGACGCGCGCCCGGGAGGCGGCGGAGAAGGCGATCGCCCTGCAGGAGGCCTCTGTGTCCGGCCACGAGACCGTCGTGATCGTGGGCGCCTACATGCGCATGGGCCACGTCGAGGCGCTCGAGGGCAACGACACCAAGGCGGTGTCGTGCTTCCGGCAGGAGCTGGAGTTTCTCCATCGCGTCGATCACCCGCTGTCCCAGCGCATTCTGGTGGAGTTGCACACCCGCCTCGGCGGAGCCCACAAGCGCCGCGGCGACGAGAAGGAAGCGGCGGCGTCCCTCAACCGGGCCATCGACGTCTTCGAGACCCGACTGCGGCTTGGGGCCGACGACCCCTTCACCAGGTACTACGCGGCCTGCGCGTACGCGCTCAAGGGTCAGAGGGATGCGGCCCTCGCGAGCCTCGAGCGGGCCCTGCGCATGCGTCCCGAATACACGAAGGCGCGAGCCCGGGTCGAGCCCGAGCTCGAGTCGCTCCGCGAGGAGCCCGTCTTCCTCCAGATGATTTCGTAATGCTCCTTCCCTGCCCTTCGTGCGGCAAGCGCGTCTCGGACCGGGCGCCGCAATGCCCGTTTTGTCGAGCCGCGCTCGCGGCCTCAAGGGCCGCAAGCCCCGCTGCTGATTCCGCTATCGGGGACGCGGGCGTTGCCGCCTCACTGGAACGTCCTGCGAGCGAGATTGCGTCTGCGCCCCCGAGGCCCGCCGCACGACCGGCTCCGCCGCCCACTCAGGCGCCCGCCGAGGCTCCACCGGCTCTCCCCGCCTACCAGCGCGGCGACTTCATCGGCGACTCGCTGCAGGTGATCGAGAAGCTGGGCGAGGGGGGCTTCGGCATCGTCTACCTCGCCCGTTCGCTCGCGAGCAACGAGATCGTGGCGGTGAAGACCCTGCGCGCCGAACTGCTGCGCGATCCGAAGACGCGGGCCATGTTCGAGAAGGAAGCGCGCATCTGGATGGACCTCGGCGTGCACCCGAATCTCGTGCGCGCCCGCTGGATCACCGAGATCGGCGGACGCCTCTACATCGCCATGGATTATGTGCGGGCGGGGGCGGGCCGGGCCAACAGCCTGGAGGGTCACCTCGAACGGGGGCTCATTCCCGGGGACCAGGCGCTCTTGTGGGCGATTGAGTTCTGCCGCGGGATGGAATACGCGATCTCCCGGGGGATTCGCTGTCACCGCGACATCAAGCCCGCGAACATCCTCATCGGCGAAGACTCGGTGGTGAAGATTTCGGACTTCGGTATCGCCGGCCTTGCTTTGGTTCCCGAGGCCCCCGGTCCATTGGCGGCAAGCCCTTCGAATTCTGAGTCGGACCGCGATCCTTCCAAGACCGTGGTGGGTACCGTCTTCGGCACTCCCACTCACATGCCGCCCGAGCAGTTCGTGGACGCGGCCTCGTGCGACGAGCGAAGCGACATCTACAGCTTCGGCGTCGTCCTCTACCAGATGGCTTCGGGAGGACGGCTGCCCTTCCTGCCTTCCCCCCCGCCCGCCGCCCTTGCCGCGCAGGCGGGACAGTACTACTGGCACGCGTTTCGACACCTCCACACGACCGCGGCCGAAGCACCCCTCTCCTCGCCTCTCGCGAAGGTCATCGCGCGCGCCCTGCGCAAGAAGCGGGAAGAGCGCTATCAAACCTTCGGCGCCCTGCGCGCCGACCTCGAAGCGCTCTATGAGAAGGCGAAGGGGCAGAAGGCGCCCTCCCAGGAGACGGCGAAGGAGAGCGCCAACCTGTGGAACGACCGCGGCGTCTCGCTCACCGCCCTCAACCGCTTCGCCGAGGCTCTCGAGTGCTACGACAAGGCTCTGGCCCTCGAACCGAAGAGCGCCGCCCTGCACAACAACCGCGGCAATGCGCTTCGCCATCTTGGACGCGCCCAGGAGTCCGCCGCGGCCTACGATCAGGCCATCGCCCTCGATCCGCTCTACGCCGATCCCTGGGAGAACAAGGCTCTTCTCTACGCGAACGCTCAACGCAACCAGGACGCTCTCGCCTGCATCGAGCGATCCTTGACTCTCGATCCCACCTCGT
>CAZYEA010000037.1:0-22790 GCA_964646485.1 uncultured Acidobacteriota bacterium | reverse complement strand
ACGACATCCGCGCCTTCTACGCGTGGCCGTGGACCATGGTGTCGAGCGACGGCGGCATCGAGTATCGACATCCTCGGGGCGCAGGGACGTTTCCTCGCGTGCTCGGCCGGTTCGTGCGGGAGCGCGCCTGGCTGACCCTTGAAGAGGCGATCCGCAAGATGACCTCCCTCCCCGCCTCGCGGCTCGGGCTCAAGGAACGGGGAACCATCGCGGTCGGCAACGTCGCCGATCTGGTCCTCTTCGATCCGGCCACCGTCATCGACAACGCGACCTTTCTCGAACCGTTCAAGCTCTCTTCGGGCATCGAGAAGGTCTGGGTATTCGGGGAGCTCGTATGGAGCGGGGCAAACCCGACCGGCGCCCGGCCCGGCCGGGTCCTCGTCTCCCCCTCCCTCTGACCTCCATCCTCCGCGCACGCGTCCGCTCTCTATAATGGACGCATGAGTGAACGAATCCCGACTCACCGTCTCGCCTTCTCAAGCCTCGTGGTTCTGGCCTTCTCCGCCTCCGTGATGGCGCAAGCACCCGCCGCCCCCAAAGCCGATGCGAAGGCGCCCGTCAAGAGCGCCGCTCCTTCGGCCGCCGACAACGATCCCGATGTGGCCCTGGCCAGGAAGGCGGCGCTCGAATGGCTGGCCCTTTCCGATGCCGGCAAGTTCGAAGCCACCTGGGAAGAGGCAGCGACCTCGTTCCAGAAGGCGCAGACGAAGGAAGCCTGGGCCAAGGGTCTGGGCGGCGCGCGCCCGACCATGGGCAAGCTCATCACGCGCACCTTCCTCAACCACGAGATCCGCATGAACCTCCCGGGCCTCCCCCCGGGGAAGTACGTCACTGTGCGCTTCAACAGCGTCTTCGAGAAGCACAAGGACGGCGCCGAGTCGGTGACCCTCATCAAGGATGGAACCCGCGGGTTCCGGATGATGAGCTACTTCCTGAAGTGAGGCCTGCCTACTTCGTGCACCGATAGACGAACGCCGGAGGCACGTTCCGCCACACCACGCTCGAGGTTTCGACCTCGGAGAAGCGCGACTCGAGCAGCTCGCGGAAGCGGCGGGCCGGCGGCATCCACGCGGCGTGGGAGTAGGCGAAGGTGGCGAACCGGCCGCCCGGCTTGAGTGGCGCCACCGTGGCGTCGAGCAGGCGCTCCTGGCGGGTGGGGGAGAACGCCGCCCAGGGTAGCCCGCTGATCGCCGCGTCGATACCCGGACACGCCTCGTCCGCGAGGTAGCGGGAGAGGTGCTCGATCGAGTCGTTGACCACGCAGACCCGCGGAAACTTCTTCCTGAGCCGATCCGCCATCTCGGCATCGATTTCGAAGCAGAGGAACTTCGCCCCCGGCCTCAGTTTCTCCTCGATCAGTTCAGTGAAGACGCCGGTCCCCGGGCCAAGTTCGACCACGGTGTCGGCCTCTCCGATCCCCATCCCCTCGACCATCGCCTCGGCGAGCTGCCGGGAGCTCGGAGTGATCGAGCCCGTGTCGAGCGGCCGCCGAACGAAAGCGGCGAGGAAGCGGGCACGGTCGCGCATGAGAACGAGGATTTTCGCATGACCTCCCAGGGTTAGCGGGCCTTGGGCTACGGCTTCGAAATCGGTCGCAACTTTTCAAAGTGCCTGCGCCACGAAGGCGATCGGTAGCGGATCACCTTCAGCAACGCGAGGTCGACCCGTCTCGCCTCGCCCAGGGCCTCCGCGTCGTAGAGGTCGAACCCGTCCGGCTGAAAGGAGAGGGTGAGGTACTGGCCGTACTGGACGGCGTTCTGCATATCCTCGAAGCTCGGGACGTCGCCGCCCACCCAGGCGCCATTTCCGTCATGAGGCGCGTGGGTGTGCCAGCCGCCGACATACCGGCCCTGCCAGTCCACGCTCGTGACCAGGGCAATCTGCTCTTCCGGGCCCATGGAATAGGTGGGCGCGGCGTTTCGGGCCACGGTCAGCAGGGCGCGAGAGATTTCCTCCCGCGCTCCGCCCGTTCCGAGCTCGAATCGACCGACCGCGTTCTTGAGGAGGCCGTGGGTGTCGACCTGAGCCACCTCCCTCGACCGGGTCGCGAAGAAGGCGGCGAGTGCTGCCGGGTCGCCCGCCAAGGCCGCCATCTCCCTTACGATCGACCATCGCGGGTCGCGCGCCTCCGCGAAACGCAGTTCCGAGTCGATCGTGGCTTCGCCGCCCGTCTCCGGGGTGAGCCACTGGCCGCCGATGCGCACGCCTCGCCGGATCGCCGCTTCGAAGAGATCGCGAACTCGCGCGATCGACGCGGGGGCT
The DNA here is from genome assembly GCA_964646485.1 of uncultured Acidobacteriota bacterium. Classification (GTDB taxonomy): domain Bacteria; phylum Acidobacteriota; class Vicinamibacteria; order Fen-336; family JAGNNV01; genus JAGNNV01. The sequence goes on along the minus strand of CAZYEA010000037.1, from coordinate 20,528 downwards.
AAAACCGCGGCCCGGAGTTGCGCGTGGGTGATGGGATTGGCCTTGGTGGCCGCGAGACCCTGCCATTGGTTGATCCGCGCGAGGGCCACCGCCATCGTCGGGGAGAGCGACAGGCGATTGCCCGCGCCGTCTTGAAGTGCGGCCGGGTCTCGCTGGAGGGTCACCGACCCCGGGTGAGCGATGACCCACGCCGCCACTCTTGTGGCCTCGCCCCCAAGCCCCAGGTGGTTGGTGGCGATGAGGAGTGGGAGCCCCTCCGTCTTCACCGCGTCGCGGACAGGGACAGGAGTCGACGCCGTCGCCCTGGACTGACCTCCCGCTGGAAGAGCCAGACCCAGCGCGAGGGCAACCAGGATTGCCCCTCCCCGGCGAATTCGCATTCCTCTCTACCGGGCCTTCGCGAGCGACTCCACGATGTCGTGCTGAAAGCGTACGAAGCGGTACAGCTCGGCCTCCAGGATCCGCTCCTGATCCGAGTGCGCGCCGTAACCCTTGGGCCCGTCCTCCGCGTCGAGGGCGGGTCCGATGCCGTAACACTGCATGCCCCGCGCGCGGAGGTAGGCCATGTCGGTGGCCCCCGTGCTCATCATGGGAATCATCGTGGTGTTGTACGTCTTCGTCACCGCGGCCTCGATCGCCCTCATGGCCTCCGAATCGAGACTCGTCGGCGAGAAGGCGGGGCGCACGTCGCGCGAGGCATAGGCGACCTCGACACTCGGATCGCCGATGACGCCGCGCACGATGTCGAGGAACTTCGCAGGGTCCTCATCGGGCAGGGCGCGCACGTCGAGCGTCGCCTTCGCCTCCGACGGAATGACATTCACGCGATAGCCGCCGCTCAGGATGGTGGGGGACACCGAGGTGCGCAGGGTGGAGGCGGTGCGCGGCTCGTTGGTCAGGAACCACTCGTCGGCCGCGTCGATGGCCTTCGGGTCGCCGGAAACCACCGCCTGGTAGCGCGCCGATTCCTCGCCGGTGGTCAGGCGGGCGAGGCGGGTGAAGTAGGCGCGCGTGGTGTCATTCAGCCGCACCTCGGGTTTCCACGCGCCGATCTTCGCGACCGCGTTCGCCAGATGCACCACGGCATTGCTGCGCAGGGGGACCGAGGCGTGTCCGGAGACGCCCCGGGCGGTGAGCTCGATGGCGCGGGGGATCTTCTCCAGGGTCTGCACCCCCGCGAACTTCACCGCGCCGCCCGCGCGCACCACGTTGGCGCCCTCGGCGAAGCAGTACTCGGCGTCGATCTTCGCGAAATTCTGCTCGGCCATGAACTTGATGCCCACGCGCGTGGCGCCTTCCTCGCCCGCTTCGATGAGGAAGATGACGTCGCGGTCGAGGGGCACGTTGCCCCGCTTGAGCGAGAGCAGGGTCATGAGCCCGGCGGTGACGTTGTCCTTGTCGTCGATGGTGCCGCGCCCGTAGACATAGCCCTCCGCGCGGGCGGCGGAGAAGGGAGGTTCCGTCCACTTTTTCTCGTCGATGTTGACGGTGTCGCTGTGGCCCATGATGAGCAGCGGGCGCTTCCGGCCCGACCCCTTGAGCCGCGCGACCAGATTGGGTCGATTGGGCTCGACCGAGAACGTCTCGACGGCAATGCCCTCGGCCTCGAGCACGCCCCTCACGTACTCGACCACCGGCCTTTCGCTGCCGCCGGGATCGGTGGAGTTCATGCGCACGATGGCCTGAAAGTGGCGCAGGGTCTCTTCATCGGCGATGGGCGCGCGGGCGGGCGATTGGGCGGAGGCCGAAGCCGCGAGGGCGGAGAGAACGAGCCAGAGCCTGGGTCTCATCTTCGGATCGTAGCATCGCGTTTCCGTGGGACGGAGGCTATGTTTCCGCGACCATTCCGCCGGACTTCACGAAACCAAGGACACCATGCGCCACATCCTCGACCGCATCGGAAACACCTCCCTTCTGCCCCTGCGCCACGTGGCGCCTTCGGGAGGCGCCCGCATTCTCCTGAAGATCGAGAGCGAGAATCCTACCGGGAGCATGAAAGACCGCATGGCCCTCGCCATGATCGAGGCGGCGGAGGCGGATGGAAGGCTGAAGCCCGGCGGATCGGTCGTCGAGTACACGGGCGGGAGCACGGGCGTCTCCCTATCGCTCGTCTGCACGGTCAAGGGCCATCCCCTCCATATCGTGACCTCCGACGCCTTCGCCCGAGAAAAGCTCCAGCACATGGAGGCGCTCGGCGCCACCTTGAAGATCGTGCCCAGCGAAGGCGGAGGCATGACCGCGAAACTCACGCGCACCATGATCGAGGAGGCCCGCGTCATCGCCCTGACCCATGGGAGTTACTGGACCGACCAGTTCAACAACCAGGATCAGGTGCGCGCCTACCACGCCATGGCCGAGGAGATCTGGACCCAGACGGAGGGCAGAGTGGACGCGTTCGTTCAGATGGTGGGCACAGGCGGCTGCCTTCGCGGAAACGCCGAGCGGCTCCGCGGGCGGAATCCCACTATCAAGATCGTGGCCGTGGAGCCCGCGGAGTCGGCCGTGCTCTCCGGCGGTCCCTCCGGTTCGCACAAGATCGATGGCGTGGGCGCGGGCTTCGTGGTGCCGAACTGGCGGAAAGAACTGGTGGACCGGATCGAGCCGGTGTCGACCGACGAGGCGAAGGCCATGGCCGCGCGCCTGGCCCGCGAGGAGGGCCTCTTCTGCGGGACCTCAACCGGCGGCAACGTCGTAGCCGCGTTGCGCCTCGCCGCCCAGATGGCCCCGGGCCGCACCATCGTCACCGTCATGTGCGACACGGGAATGAAATATTTCAGCAAGTGACCAGGGCGGCGAAGGTCGCCGCGTCAACGCCGGAGGAGGCCAGAGGCCTCAGCGCATGGCCTTGCCGGCCAGACGCAGAATGTCGTCGAGCGGGTTTCCGTCACCGTTGAGGTCGAGCATCGAGGCGAGGCCGCCCGCTCCACTCGAGGGAGCCGCGGCCGCGGCCGGAGCGCCGCCGCCGAGCAGGCTGCCCAACAGTCCGCCCAGTCCACCGCCCGCGGAAGGCGTGGGGGAGGAGGCGCCGCCGTGCTGTTTCGCCATGTAGCCCGCGACCAGCATGGCCAGCATGGGCAGCATCTTCTTGAGGAGAGCAGGATCGAGGCCCGACTGCGCCGCCGCGTTCTGGGCGACCGCGTGACTCACATCCTTGGAGCCGAAGATCTGGCCCAGCACGTTGTTGCCGAGGCCCACGTTCGTGGGCTGCGCGCCCAGCACGTTCTCGAGCAGCCCGGCGCCTCCGAGTTGCCCGAGGAGGCCCCCGAGGCCTTCGAGTCCCGAGGGCTGGGCCTGGGTCTGCTTCTTGAAGCCACCGAGAATCGCGGGAACGAGCGCGGCGGCGCCGCTCGCGGCCTGGCTTTCGCTGATGCCCAGCTCTCGGGCCATGGACTGAAGGCCGCCCATCTGGGCGAGGATATCGGTGACTTGCATAGTGCCACTCCTTATCGTGCTTGCGAAAGGCCCAGCATAGTGCCAGAGCTCAGAAGGCCGCGTCGTGACAGGTGGCGGCCAGGAGACGAAGGCTGAAGCCCTCGCCCCTGAGCAGGTCCCAATGCTCGGAAAAGCGATTGGTTCCCTTCTTGATCAGCAGCTCGTCCTCGCCGCCCCGTACGCTGCAATAACCTCGCGCGCGCAGCTTGACGCGCAGTTCCGAGAAGTAGAGGGCGGTGTTCGTCACTCTCCAGCCATTGTCCGTGCCGGGAGCGCGCTCGTTGAAGTTGAAGATGAGGGGACTGGCGCGCTGCCGGTCCTGAGCGATGAGTTCGTCAAGCGCGCCGAAGATGTCGCCCTCGTAGACCGGTGACGGACGATCGCAATAAGAGTCCTTGCTCGGAGCCAGTCGGCACTCGGGATCCTGATTGGGCGGCGTCACCAGCGCGGGCAGCGGCACCGCGGGCGTGCAGGTCGACATGTATTTACTCCACGAACCGCCGCTCGAGGTGATGACGTCGAAGAGCTCGTTGAAGCCGTTCGAGGCGCGGACGTTCAGCTCTTCGCCGTCGTAGACGGCGCACAGGCCGCGCGCGTCGAGGGCGTCCACGATCGATTTCAAGTAGGCGTTCGGACTCTGGATGAGTCCGTTCTGGACGAGCGCGAAGGTCTCTTTCGTATCGGGATCGATCGCGGTCGATCCTTGCGCCGCCGACACCGCGTCGCTCACAGCACCCAGGAAGTCGGACGGCTCCTGGCGGCAGCCGGCCTGGGAGCCGGTGGCCGGAGGGAGGGATCGGCACGAGGCGGGAAGCGAAGAATTCGGGGACGGTGCTGCCGGCGTGGCGGTGGCCGCGGGGAGGGCGGTGGTGGGCGCCGCGGGCGAGGGGGCGGGGGTTGACGATCCGCAGGCGGTCAAGAGAAGGAACAAAACAGGGGGAAGCGACCGGGGGAGCGAGGCCATGGTTTTGGAGGTGGATGATACGTTCGACCGCATTGGCCGCGCCGTGTCCGGGTGGACCCGTACAATGCCCGCGAAGCTTCCTGACCGAGAGGAACCAAAAACCCATGACGAGCAGACGCCTCTTTTCCGCGCTGGACCTGAAGGTCGGGTTCCGGATGCTGGCACGCTATCCGGGGCTCACCTTGATCAGCACCAGCGCCATCGCGGTCGGGATTGCGCTCGGAGCCGTGTACTTCGAGGCGGTCGACAAGTTCCAGAACCCCAGGTTGCCGATCGCAGAGAGCGGGCGTGTGGTCTCGATACGGATCTGGGACGCGAAGGGGGTGGACGAAGAGAGCAAGTCGCTGTACGACTTTGCGACCTGGCGGCAGCAGGTGCGGACGATCGAGAACACGGGCGCCGGTGTCGAGTTCCTCCGAAACCTGGCGACTGACGACGGGCGGGTAGAACCGGTTCTGGGGTCCGACATCACGGCTTCTGCGTTCCGGCTGATGGGAACCCCGCCACTCCTCGGTCGCACTCTGGAGGATCGGGACGAAAACCCCGGTGAGCCCCTGGCGGTTGTCCTCGGCTACTCGCTGTGGACCAGGCACTTTGACCGCGATCCTGGTGTCGTGGGCCGAGCGGTGACCCTCGGCGCCTCTCCCGCGACGATCGTCGGAGTGATGCCCGAGGGGTTCGCCTTCCCCCAGAACCAGAACCTCTGGGCGCCGTTGCGCTTGAACACGGCGACCCTCGAACCGCGGACCGGTCCGTCGGCATCGATCTTCGGTCGCCTGGCAAGTGGAGCGTCGATCGACGAAGCCGAGGCGGAACTCCGCCTCATCGGCGCGAGACTCTCCGCCGGCGATCCCGCGACTCACCAGCAACTGTCGCCTCGCGTCTCGCCCTACGCCCAGCCGCTCAACGAAGGCGGCCAGATGCGGATGGTCAGGAACATCATGTACGGCGTGAACAGCGTCTTCCTGCTGCTTCTCGCCATCATGTGCACCAATGTCGCGACCCTCGTCTTCGCCCGCGCGGCCACGCGCAGTTGGGAGATCACGGTGCGGAGCGCGCTTGGCGCCAGTCGCGGACGCATCATCGGACAGCTCTTCGGCGAGGCTCTGGTGCTGATGAGCGTCGGCGCGATCTTCGGGCTGATGCTCGCGAAAGCCGGAATCAGCTACGGACTGGCGATGATCAGCGCCTCGGCGAGGCTCCCCTTCTGGATCGATGCTTCCATTTCGTGGAGAACGGTCCTCTACACCGCCGGGCTCGCGCTGTTCGGCGCTTTGATCGTCGGCATTCTGCCGGCACTCCGCGTCACTCGAGTGAACGTCCAGGACGCGCTGCGCAGCGCCGCGGCGGGCCAGTCCAGCCTTCGCTTCGGCGGGTTCTGGACCGCGGTCATCGTCGCCCAGGTCGCGATCACCGTCGCTTTCATTCCTCTCGCGGCGGGCGGCGTCTTCGAGTCGAACCGGTTCAATCAGCGCGCCGAGGGCATCGGAGCCCAGCACTACCTCATGGCGGGCGTGAGCATGGACAACCAGGACGGGCTGGACGCGGCCGCTTCCGCGGCTCGCCGGCGCGGCAGCTTCGAGGAACTGGAGCGGCGGCTGAGCGCCGAGCCAGGGATCGGGGGCGTTGCCTTCTCCGACCGGCTTCCGGTGGAGGATCAGTTCAAGTACCAGATCGAGGTGGACGCGGCGGGAGGAGCGCTATCGACCGGCATCCGCACGAGCACGCTGGTCCACGTCTCGAAGGGCTTCTTTCATGCCTACGGCACCGAGGTCGCCGCGGGTCGAGACTTCGCACCGGTCGACTTCGAGCCGGGCAAGAGCGACGTGATGATCGTGAATCAAGCCTTCGCCCAGCACGTGTTCGGCGGGCGCAATGCGATCGGCCGGCGCATCCGTATCGTGAGCGGCGAGATCGACCAGGACGCCGGCGACACCTGGTACGAGATCGTGGGCGTGGTCCGGAACTTCGGCTGGCAGCTGCCCGAGCCCTGGGAGCAGTCCGCCATGTATCGCCCCGCGTTGCCGGGGTCGGGCAGCGGCGCAAATTGGCGGCGACCTGCCCAGATGGCGGTGCGCGTGAACGATCCCTCGGCGTTCGCGAATCGTCTTCGGAAGATCGCCTGGGACGTCGACCCGCTGATCCGGCTCAACGACGTGCAGCCTCTGGCCAAAGCGGGGGACGGCGAGGCGCAGACGAACTGGGCGCTCACGTGGGTCGCGTGGGTGGTGGGGTTTGTCGTCCTGATCCTCTCCACGACCGGAATCCACGCTTTGATGTCTTTCACCGTCTCACGACGGACGCGCGAAATCGGGATTCGGGTGGCGCTCGGAGCGAACCCGCCACGGATCATCGCGGGCGTCTTCCGGGGCGCCTTTCTGCAGATCGGGGCAGGTGTCCTCGTCGGCAGTTCTGTGGCGGCTCTCGGAGGGCTGGGCTCGACCCGCGAAGTGGCTCTGCTGCTTGTCGCGGACGTCATCATGCTGGTCGCGGGAATCGCGGCCTGCGCTCTGCCCATCCGGCGAGCGCTCTCGATCGATCCGACGGAGGCGTTGAGGGCCGAGGCCTGACGCGAGGACCGCGAAGGCTCTCTCCGGCCCTGATCGGAGCTCAAACGGAGATCGCCCCCGCGATGAGGCGCGTGGGCGGGCGCGGCCTACGCCGCGTGCTTGCCCTTGGTCTTCTTCATCACCAGCTTCGACATCGCGGGCTTTGACTTGTAGATCGGCATCTTCGCCACCTTCTTGAAGACCGGCGGCTTCGGCGGTTCGAGTCCCGTCTCGGCCTTGCAGTTCTTCAGGATCTCGGCGAGGGGCGGGCCCATGTCGAAGGGCACGGCCGGTCCACGCTTCGAAGCGATCTCCGCCCGGAGTTTCCTGGTGGCTTCTTCATCCACCACGAAGGTCTTCGAGTCGATCACGACGCCGTATTCATCGTGCGCCTTCTGGGGCGACACGAGGCGGAAACGGACGTCCTTCTGCACGCGAGCGGTCTCGCGAGTCAGCGGGTCTCCGTAGCCGCCTGCTCCCCAGGTCTGGTAGAACAACTCGTCGCCGGGGAAGACCTTCACATGGTCGCACTTCGAGGGCACGTACTCGATCGAGCCGTCCACGCGCTTCAGCCACTTCTTGCCACGCGCCGCTTTCGAACCGCCGTTGACTCCCCACTGATAGGTCAGCCAGCGATCGTCGTGGATCGACACCTCACCCTCGGCGAGGAAGTGATACACCTTGAGCAGGCCGTTGCCGCCGCGGTGGTAGCCGGCGCCGCCGGAGTCGATGACCGAGGTGTAGGCCTCGACTCGCATCGGGTAGTACGTCTCCATGAGTTCCGCGGGCTGGTTGGTGAAGAGCGGCCACATCGCGTGTCCGTCCATGCCGTCCGCGAACGGCCGCGCGGGGATGCCGCCGAAGCCGATTTCGAAGGCGTTGAACCACTTTCCGTCCGCGTCGTAGCCGGAATAGATCATGTGCGGAGACGATCCCCAGCCGGCTCCGGTGAGGAACTGCGGGGCCTTCTTGCACAAGGCACCGCCCAGGATGTCGAACTGACGTCCGAGGAGGTGAGTGCGGCAGGACAGGGCCGCGGGGTGATGCGGCTTGAGCATCGTCCCTTCAGGGATGTGGATGTCGACGAGCGGATAGAAACCGTCGTTGAACAGGATCCACGGATCGTGGGTCATGATCAGGTAGACCCCGATGAACATCTTCAGGAGATGCTCGTTGAGGTAGTAGTTGATCGGGCCTTCCGACTGCGGGTCGGTGCCGGTGTAGTCGAAGTAGGCCTTCTCGCCCTTGCGCCAGATCGTGAGCTTGACCTTGTAGGGACCGAAGCCGCGGCCGTCGTCGTCCACATAGTCCTCGAAGTCCTGCGGCTCTTCGGGGATGACCTGGGAGATGAGCGCCTTCATCGCGTTGTAGGTGCGCTGCATCAACGCCTGCGTGCCCGCGAGGTAGGTGTCGGTGCCGAAGCGCTCGCACAGGTCGCGGATGCGCTGCGCTCCGGTGCGGCACGCGGCCACAAGCGCCATGAGGTCGGCGCGGTTCATCTCGGGCTGGCGGACGTTCGCGAGGATGATGTTGAGCGCGACGTCGTTGAGGATGCCGCCTTCGTAGAGCTTGAAGGGCGGAATGCGCAGGGCTTCACCGAAGATGGTGGTGGCGTCGGTCGGCAGCGATGACGGAACCGGACCGCCGGTGTCGTTCTGGTGACCGAACATCGAGGTCCAGCCCACGAGCCGGCCCTTGTAGTGGATGGGCATCTGGATCAACCAGTCGTTCAAGTGGCTGATCGTGCCTCCGCACATGTAGGGGTCGTTGGTGAAGATCACGTCGCCCTCGTCGATGGAGTCGGGGAAGTGGTTCTTCAGGTCCCCGAGCCACGAGCCGAACTGTCCCACCAGCATGCGACCCTCGGGGTCGGCGATGATGGGGAACTCGTCGTGCTGCTCGCGGATCGAGGGCGAGACCGAGGTGCGGAAGAGGGTGGCGTCCATCTCGTAACGCGCGTTCTTGAGCGCGTTCTCGATGACGTCCATGGTGATGGGGTCGACCTTGACCTTCTTCGCCTTCGCCTTCCCCGCGGACTTCTTGGACTTCTTGTTTGCTTTAGCCATTGCTTTCAAGCCTCCTTACTTTCCGGCGGGGTAGATGAGGATGTTGGAGTATTCGTCCACCACACCCTTGTGCTTCGGGTGGATGAGGGTGGTCGAGTCCTCTTCGAGGACGATCGCGGGCCCCTTGACCACGTGGCCGGGCGAGAGCTTGCCGCGGTCGTAGATCTTCGTCTCGACCCAGTCGCCGTCGAAGTAGACCTTGTGCGAACCCGTGATGGCGCCCTTCGGATCGGGCTTGCCTTTCTTCTTCTTCGCCAGCTTGATCTGCTTGGTCTTGCCGATCCCGATGGCGCGCAGGTTCACGATCTCGACGTCGACGTCCATCTTGAACTGATAGAGCCGCAGGTGTGTGTTGTGGAACTCGTTCACGAGCGGACCGAAGCCCTTCATGAGCTTGTCGGGATTGACCACGATGGGCAGTTCGTAGCCCTGGCGGTAGTAGCGGACGTCGGCCTCGTAGCGGATGTGCTGGGCCTTGCCGGTGATGCCTTCGGAGGTGAGCCAGTCGGAGGCCTTCTGACCGAGTTCCTTGATGGCCTTGACCACGTCGGCGGGTTTGGTCTGGTTGACCGTCGACGTGAACGTGCGCGTGAACTCGTTGCGATACTCGGAGGAGACGTCGCCGAGCGCGCAGAGCACCCCGGGCGCCGGCGGAACGATCACCGGCCACGAGCCCATGATGGCGCCGAGGGCGTTGCCGTGGAGCGGCCCGGCGCCGCCGAAGGCGACGAGGGCGAAGTCGCGCGGGTCGTGCCCGCGTTCCACGGAGACGAGACGGAGCGCTCCGCCCATGGACTCGTTGACGATGTTGATGATGCCCTGGGCGGCCTCGTGCACGCCGAGACCGATGGCGTCGCCGATCTTCTTCACCGCCGCGGTGGCCTTATCGACGTCGAGCTTCATCTTGCCGCCGAGGAGCTGGGGAGGCAGATGGCCGAGGACTACGTTGGCGTCGGTGACGGTGGGGGCTTCCCCGCCCTTGCCGTAGCAGGCGGGTCCCGGATCCGCGCCCGCGGACATGGGACCGATGCGCAGGGCCTTGGTGAGGGCGGGCACGTGCGCGATCGAGCCGCCGCCCGCGCCGATGGTGCGGACGTCGACAGAGGCGACCTTGATGGGGAGAACCGTGTTCTGGGAGGCGAAGGTCGCGATGTTGGTCTCGCGGCCGATCGAGGCCTCCCCCTGGTTGAGAGAGACGTCGGTGGAGGTGCCGCCCATGTCGAAGGTCATCATGTTGGGGAAGCCCGCGCGATTCGCGATGAACAGCGCGCCGGTGACGCCGCCCGAGGGCCCGGACATGAGGAGGTTGACCGGCTTGTCTTCGGCCGCGTGGACGGACATGAGGCCGCCGTCAGAGCGCAGGACGTTCAGGATGGCCTTGAGCTTCGCGCCCTTCAGCTTGCTCTCCAGGTTGTGAAGGTACTTGCTGACGTTGGGGCGGATGTAGGAGTTGAGCACCGCGGTCTCCGCCCGCTCGTATTCGCGGAACTGGGGGAGCACGTCGTACGAACAGGTCACCGGGAGCTTCGGGGCCACCTGCTTCGCGATGTCGCGGATCTTGTACTCGTGCGCCGGGTTGGCGAACGAATTGATGAGGCTGATGGTGAGCGACTCCACGCCCCGCTTGACCAGGCCCTCGATCTTGGCCTTGATGTCGGCCTCGTCGAGCTTGCGGACCACGTGGCCGCGGGCGTCCATGCGCTCCTGGGCCTCGACGGTGTCCTCGAGGCTGGCGCGCGGATCGGGCTTCATCATGATCATCCAGCCCGCGAGGGGCCCGGGGGTCTGGCCGCGGGCGAGGTGGAGGATCTGTTCGAAGCCGATGGTGGTGACGAGGCCGACCCGGCCGCCCTTGCCCTCGAGCACCGCGTTCGTGCCGACGGTGGTCCCGTGGATGATGGAGTCGATGGCGTCCTTGTGGATGCCCGCGCGCTCGCAGACCAGGTTGATGCCGTTCAGCACTCCGACCGACTGGTCGGCGGGCGTCGACGGGGTCTTCGCTCGCCAGATCCGGCCGGTTTCTTCGTGGAACAGGAGCAGGTCGGTGAAGGTGCCGCCGACGTCGATGCCGAGTCTGTAGCCCATGGTTTACCTCTTGTGAGTGGTCAGTGGGGGAGGGGAATCAGGTTGGTGGTGCGCCGCGATCACGACACTCTGGCGAGGCTGGCCCTGGCGTAGAGCTCGGCCGTGGTGCCGGTGCGAAGGATGTAGGAGGGGAGGGGGCGGTCGAGGAATTGCTGCATGAGGCGGGAGGCTTCACGCACCTTGTCGAGATCGACGCCGGTTGAGACGCCCATCTCTTCGAAGAGATTGACCATGTCCTCGGTGGCCACGTTTCCGGTGGCCCCGGGGAAGACCGGGCATCCGCCGAGACCGCCGAGGCCCGCGTCGAAGGTGTCGACGCCGGCTTCGAAGCCGGCGAGGGCATTGGCGAGGCCGAGGCCCCGAGTGTTGTGGAGGTGCAGAGAGAGAGGCATCGCCGGGAGCGTGTTCTTGATCCGTGCGACGAGCCGTTTTATCTGAGCCGGATTCGCCGCGCCGATCGAGTCCGCGAGAGACAGACGCGCGATGCCGAACGCGGCCACCGCACGCGCAATGCGCTCGACCTGCGCTTCCGGCACCGGGCCTTCGAGGGGGCACCCGAACGCGGTTCCGATCACGACTTCGAGCGGGATCCCCCGCGCGGCCGCCGCTTTCGCGATCTCCCCGCAGGCGGCGATGGACTTGTCGACGCTCATGGAGACGTTGCGCTGGTTGTAACTCTCCGACGCCACGATTACGAGTTCGATCGCGTCTGCCCCGGCTTCGAAGGCCCGCTCGGCGCCCTTGAGGTTCGGGACGAGCGCCTTGTAGCTCGTGCCCGGCCGTCGCGCGATGCGCGCCATGACCTCGGCCGAATCCGCCATCTGCGGAATCACCCGTGGATTCACGAACGAGGTGGCCTCGATCGAACCCAGCCCCGCCGCGGAGAGGAGGTCGATCACCTGGACCTTGAGGTCGGTGGGGATGAACGCCTTCTCCATCTGAAAGCCGTCCCGGGGCCCCACTTCGACGATGCTGACGGATTGTGGAGTCATGGTGGCGAAAGCAAAGAACCCTGGGGAGAACCGGACGCGGCTTGTCCTATCTTTATAACAATAGATCTTTGACCCGCACGGGGCCGGTTGTCAAGCGCCCGTGCCTTGAAGCTCTCACGCCGCCTACTAGACTCCCGCTATGAGCGAAACCATCTTCAGCAAGATCCTCCGGGGGGAGATTCCCTGCCACCGCGTCTACGAGGACGATGCCGTGCTCGCCTTTCTCGACGTCTCCCCGCTGGCCCCCGGCCACACCCTGGTGATCCCCAAGGAAGCGGTGGCGACCCTCGACAAGCTCTCGGACGAGGCCTCGGCGGCGATCGGGCGGGTGCTTCCGAAGATCGCGCGCGCGGTTCTTGCCGCGACCGGGGCGTCCGCCTTCAACGTCCTGCAAAACAATGGCGCCGCCGCCCATCAGGCCGTGCTGCACGTTCACTTCCACATCATCCCCAGGTTCGAAGCGCGGGGCCTCGGCATCGGATGGGAGCCCATGAAGGTCGAGAGCGCGGACCTCAAGGCCCTGCGCGAGAAGATCGCCTGGCATGCGGCCACCGAAACCTCGAAGGGCAAGGGGTAAGGGCGGCCCCAACCCCTATAATCGCGGCCCGCTGCCATGACCGATAAACCGAGCCGGAAGATACGTGTCGTTGTCGCCAAGCCAGGCCTCGATGGCCACGACCGGGGGGCCAAGGTGGTGGCGCGCGCCCTGCGCGACGCGGGGATGGAGGTCGTCTACACCGGCCTGCGCCAGACTCCCGAACAGATCGTGAGCGCCGCCGCGCAGGAGGACGCCGACATCATCGGCCTCTCCATCCTCTCCGGCGCGCATCTGCCCATCTGCGAAAAGATCGTGGCTCTGCTCAAGGACAAGAAGATGGAGAGCACACGGCTCTTCGTGGGGGGCATCATTCCTGCCCAGGACATCGAGCCCCTTCACCAGATGGGGGTTTCCGAAGTCTTCCTTCCCGGAGCCTCGCTCAAGGACATCGTGGAGCGGGTCGAACGCACCGTCGCCGCGAGCTGAAGCGCCCTGAAGATGGAGATGAACGTGACCCGATCCATCCCTCGTCTGGTGGTGCTGGCCTTCGCCGTTGCCCTGGCTCCGGGGTCGGTCCTGGCCCAGGAATGGGAGGCGGTCGCGCCCGGCGGCGACACCGTCTGTTCCGACGGTTCGCCCTATCGTTTCTTCGTCCATCGCGGCGATCCCAATAGGCTCCTCATCGAATTCGAAGGCGGGGGAGCCTGCTGGAGCGGCTCCACCTGCGAAGCGGACGTCTACAACCGCAAAGTGCTGAGTGATCCCGAGGCGGCCCGTCAGGCCGGGCAGTTACAGGGGATCTATGACCGCACCAACCCCGCGAACCCGTTGAAGGACTACACCCACGTCTACATCCCTTACTGCACGGGCGACCTGCACTGGGGAAACGCGACGGCGACGTATACGAGCCTCAGCGGCAGCCCCTATGTCGTGCAGCACAAGGGCGCAGTGAACGCGGCCACCGCGCTCAACTGGGCAGGGGCGAATGTCCCCGCACCCTCGCAGGTGGTGGTGGCGGGCTGCAGCGCCGGAGGCTATGGCGCCGCACTCTGGTCCGCGAAGATAGCTCGGGCCTACCCCGGTGCTCGGATGGTGGAGCTCGCCGACTCCGCGGCGGGCGTGGTCCCCGAGGGCTTCTTCGCGACCACTCTTGCCAGCTGGAACGTCGTCGACGCCTGGCCCGGCTTCATCCCCGACCTCGCCCTCGACCGGGTGGACCCCATGACCCTTACCCTGCCGAAGCTCTACACCTCCGTCTCGAGCTTCTTCCCGACCGCATCGTTCTCGCAGTTCAACAACCGCTCGGACACCGTGCAGATCTTCTTCTATGCCCTCTCCAAGGGCACGATCGCGGCCACCGACGCCATCGACTGGTCCGCGAAAATGGTCTCGAACGTCGAGCAGATCTCGGCCGCGAGCCCGAACTTCCGCGCCTATCTCGCTCCGGGCACCGAGCACTGCGTGATCAACCGCCCGTCCTTCTACACTCAGGCCGTCTCGGGGAGGAAGTTCTCCGACTGGGTCACCTCGCTTCTCACCGGAGCCGATCCCGGTCAGGTCCGCTGAGCCCTCGCCCTCTGCCCTTAGAATCGCGAGCTAACGAAGGGACGGTCCGCATTGGCAACTCACAATACGTCCAAGCTGTTCGTGCTGGATCATCGCGAGCTCGCGTTCCTGCAGAAGATCTCGCGCGCCGAGTACCAGTTCATCACCGATGACGAACAGGTGGCTCGCCAGCTCCTGAGGGACAAGCTCAACGAGGTCGTGCTGAGCCCCAAGGAGAACCGGATTGCCGTCAATCTCACTACCGACGAACTCGTGTTCCTCGCCCTCATCGTCAAGGAGACCTTCTCCTTCGTGACCAGCAAGGAGCGCGATGCCAGAAACGCCCTGCACCAGAGGCTGGACGCGGCGGCCAAGGTGGCGGTGGGCGGCTAGGCGGTCGGGCTTGGACCCGCGGCTCCAGGCCCCTATCATTTCCTCACCAACCGGGCGGAGCGGGGGGCTGTTTGAATCCCGGCGAGCCCATTTTCGAGCGGGAGAATTCATGTCCTCACGATCCGGCATTCTGGCCCTGGCGATCGCCCTCGCCGCACCCCATCCGGCCCTGGCTCAGCAGAAGCTGGCCTTCCTCATTCCCACCCTGTTCGGCCCCGAAGGCCTCACCGTCGACAGCGAGGCGAGGCTCCCCACCGGGGAGACCCACTCCGCCCACTTCAACAGTTCTTTCCAGGCGAACTTCTCGCCCTTCAACGCCGCCCTCGCCTCCAGGCTCGCCTCGGTGGCGCTGCCCGCGCCCGCCTCCGGGTTCACCTACACCTTCGACCCGGCCCTCGGTGTGTTCAATCGCTCGACCAAGAGCTTCGGGCCTCTCGTCACCGACCGCGCGGAGACCATCGGCAAGAAGCGGGCCTCGATCGGCTTCGCCTATCAGTACTTCACCTTCGACAAGATCGACGGGCTCGACCTCGGCGACATTCCCACCGTCTTCACCCACGACAACCCGGTGGCGGGCACCGGGCGCGACGACGTGATCACCGCGGCCAACGCCATCTCCGCGCGCATGACCCAGATGACCGCGACCGTGAGCTACGGCATCTCCGACCGCGTGGATATCTCCGTGGCCCTGCCCCTCGTCCGGGTCGATCTCGGGGTGTCATCGGTGGCGCGCATCCAGCGCATCGGCACGGTCAATCATGCGATCCATTTCTTCTATGTGCCCACCGGCGACACGTACGGGGACGAAGCCGTGTTCAGCAAGTCCGGGGAGGCCTCGGGGATCGGGGACGTCGCGGTCCGCCTGAAGGCGTCCCTCGCTCGTCGTTCGAGCCTTGGCCTCGCGGTGGGGGTGGAGAGCCGGCTGCCCACCGGCGACGAGAAGGATCTTCTCGGCGCGGGAGCGTTCGCGGTCAAGCCCTACCTCGTGCTCTCCTCTCCGCACGGCTCCTTCTCGCCTCACCTCAACGCGGCCTATCAGTGGAACGGAAAGAGCCTCCTCGGCGGCAATGTGCTGAGTGGAGTCAAGGAAGATCTGCCCGACGAGGCGGTGGTGGCCGCGGGCGCCGACATCGGCATCGGGCAGAAGGTGAGCCTCGCCTTCGACGTGGTGGGTCGAAGGGTCATCGACGGAGAACGGGTGTCGCGCGACACCTTCACCGCCCTCAACAACACCTCGAGGTTCCCGATCGTGCGTTTCAGCCGCGCCTCCTACAATGTGATCGATGGAGCGGTGGGGCTGAAGGCCAATCCGGGAGGCGGCCTCCTCGTCAACCTCAATGTCAGCTTCAAGCTCAATGACGGGGGTTTGCGCGACCGCGTGACCCCGCTGCTCGGGATCGAGTACAGCTTCTAGCGCGCCGCTCCGGCTACTGGCCGATCTCGGTGATGACCCAGGCGCCGTCCGCCCGGGCGAGCTTCAGGACCTGACGCACCGCGGGCACGGCCTGGCCGGAAACCCGGCCGGTGCGCGTCACCCGCAGCGTCGCCTTGTCGCCTTCCACCGATACCGAGTCGACCACGTAGTCGACCTGCTGTGACGCGACGTTCTGGAAGGCGTCTTTGAGACGCCGCTCTTCATCGGGCTTGAGGTCGGGCCGGAGTCGCTTGTAGAGAGCGAGGTCCTTCTGCTCGATGGCCTGCTTGAGTCGGACCACCACCTGGCGCACCGCCGCCTCCTCATCCACCACCGCTCTTTGCGCGGGTGGGGGAGTGGAGGGCGCAGGCGCCACCGGCATCGGGGCCACCGCGACCGGAGTCGGTTGGGGTGTGGCCGGGATGGCGATGGGCGGCGCCACCGCCGCGGTCGTGGGCTGAACCTCGGCCGCTCTCACTGGAGTCGGGGCAACCACCCGCTTCGCGGCGATTTCCGCGGCCGCGCGGCCGGCGCTGTCGTAGGCGCGCCGGGCCTCGGCGAAGCGCTGGACGGCCTCGGTGAACTGCTTGCGGCCGTACGCGGAGTTCGCCTGGTCGGCAAGGCCGGTGGCATCCGCATAGGCGCGCAGTGAACTCGCCCCCGCGCGCCGCGCCGCTTCGGCGGCCATCTTCATCTCCTTGGCCGCATCGTCGGCTCGCGTCTTGAAACGACTCGCCAGTTTTTCGGAGAGCTCTCCGGCCACGGGATGTTTCGGCATCACGTCGAGGACCTTGGCGAGCGCGCGGCTCGCCCCGTCGAGGTCGCCCGCTTCGGCGGCCCGACGCGCCTCCCGCGCATCCGCTTCCACTCCATCGAGCAACGCGCGCGCGCGGCTCACGAGGTCCTGGGCGGCGGCATTCCCGGGATCGAACTGCAGCGCCTTCTGGGCGGACGCGATCGCCCCTTCGGGGTCTTTGTACTCGAGGCTCTTTCGGGCCGCGTCGAGCTGAGCGTCGATGGCGACGCTGAAGACCGCCCTGGCCTGGCGGTCGTCGCCCGAAGGCGCCGGGGCCGCGGGCTGGCGCAGGAGGACCACGAGCGCCACGATGGCAATGGCGGCCACCGCGCCGAGGCCGATGAAGAGGCCGGTTCGGGACGGTGGCGGGGGGGCCTCGGGCGCCCGGGCGGGGGCCGCGGCCGCGGGGGGGCGACTCGAGGGCGGCTTCGAAGTGCGTCTTATCGAGGGCGCGCTCGTGGGCTTCAGCGAGGGGGTGGGACCCGCGGACATGGTTCCCGGCCGTCGCGTGGAAGGGGTAACGGCTGGGCTCGGGGCCGCAGGTTCGGTCCACAGCGCGGTCGCCGCGGTCTCCCCGGGCCCCTGCAGAATGGTGGGAGCCTCGCCCATGGCGCCAATCGCGGTCTCCTCATCGACCGAGCCGTCGAACACGCGACGGCACAGTTCGAGGGCCTCGCGCATCTGGCCCGCGTCGCGGTATCGGAGTTCGGGGGCTTTGGCGAGAGCGCGCCAGATGAAGGTGACGATGACGGGGGGAACGCCGGGACAGATCTCGGTCAGGGGGGCGGGCTGTGATTCGGTGACCTTGTAGAGCACCGCGTGCATCGAATCCGCGTCGAAGGCTCGCCTGCCCCCGATGATCTCGTAGAACATGGCGCCGAGCGCGAACACGTCGGAGGCAGGCCCGGTCTTCTCCCCCCGGACCTGTTCGGGCGACATGTAGTTCGGCGTCCCCATCACGGTGCCGGCCCGGGTGATTTCGGACTCGCCGAGACGAGCGAGACCGAAGTCCATGACCTTGATATGCCCGTTCGGCTGGACGTGGAGATTGGGGGGCTTGAGGTCGCGATGGATCACGCCCTGGGCGTGGGCGTAGCCGACGCCGTCCAGGATCTGCTCCATGATGGCGAGCTTGTCGTCGAGGGTGGGCAGGGCCCCGCGCTTGAGGGTGCGCGAAAGATCCTCTCCCTCGAGCAGCTCCATGGCCATGAAGAAACGGCCCGCGTCCTCGCCGAACTCATGCAGAGTCACGACGTTGGGATGGTTGAGCCGGGCCGCCGACTGGGCTTCGCGCAGAAAACGCTGACCCATTTCCGGATTGGCCAGCACCGCGGGCGACATGGTCTTGATCGCGACGAACCGGTCGAGGACGGTGTCCCGGGCCTTGTACACCTCTCCCATAGCACCCTGCCCAATCTTGGAAATGACTTCGTATTTCCCTATGCGGTCGGCAGGGCTCGGAGATCGGCTCGTGCTCTCGGCGCCCATATCCGCAGACGATACACCGGGGCCGGGGCGTGGCCCTCCTCGCCCGGCCCGTCGCCCGTGGGCCTAGGTGCTCTCAGTCTTCCCGAGGATCTGATCCGCGTAGTCGATGAACTGGCGCACGTACTGGCGCTTCTCGAGATAGCTGCCGGGGAAGAAGCTGCGCTTGACTCCGTAGATCAGCGAGTCGCGCACCTCACGGGCGGTGAGATCGAAGGCCTCGACCGCCCGTCCGATCTCACGCGAGACCGTGGTGTTCGAGACCAGCCGGTTGTCCGTGCAAAAGGTGGTTGAGAGCTTCCGCTTGCGCATCTCCGCGAAGGGGTGCCTCGAGAGGTCGGCCGCGAGCTCGGGGACGGTCTGCTGGTTGGAGGTAAGGCAGACTTCCAGAGTGATGCGCTTGTCGGCCACGAATTGGACGAGGGACTCGACGTAGGCCTTCTTGTTGGGAATCCGGGCCTGGATCTTCTCTTCGCTGAAGAGCCAGGTGCCGTGCCCGATCCGGTCCGCGTGAAGATCGCCAATGGCCTGGAAGATCGACTCCGGGCCGTAGTCCTCGCCCGCATGAACGGTCTTGCCGAGGAAAGCCTCGTGGGCGAGCTGGTAGGCGCGCTTGTGATCGCCCGCGGGATACCCCTTTTCCTGGCCGGCGAGATCGATGCCCACCACGAGGCACCCCTCGTCGCGCAGGCGGGCGGCCGCGCGCGCGACTTCCACACTTGCCGTCGAGTACAACTCGAAGCGGTCCGCTTCGGGCATGGCATCGAAGAGCCGGCCGAAGCCCTGGGACCAGTTCCCTTCGAAGTAGCGCATCGCGCACAGGATCATCCCGGCCACGAACTTCGGCTCTTTGCCGCCCACCACTTCGGGCCGGGCGTTGAACTCCCGGGCCGCGCTCCGCAGGCCGCGGTCGACCGCGTTCACCACGTCCGACAAAGTCATGCCGTCCCGGACCGACAGCTGCGGCGCGAATCGCACCTCCACGTAGCGCACGCCCTCAGCCTGGTTGTCGAGGCAGAACTCGTAGGCGATCCGCTCGATCGCTTCTTTGTCGATCATCACCGCGGTCGTGTACAGAAAGCCCTCGAGATACTCGGGAAGGTTCTTATAGGTGTCCTTGAAAACCAGCTCGCGCAGTCCGTCCACGGTGTAGGAGGGGAGCTTGACGCTTCGCTCCTTCGCGAGCTCGATCAAGGTGGGTATCCGCAGCGACCCATCCAGATGAACGTGGAGGTCGGTCTTCGGGAGTTTGTGGATCACGTCCGGCGTGAGTTCGGTCAATGCTGTCTCGCTTTCTTTTCCGGACGGCCCAATTGCCGCCCGCAGAGGCCCATGGCTCTTTTCCTGGTCGGCGAAAAGTATAGTGAAAGCCCCCATGATCCGCCGCTCAGGTCCGGCTCTGCTGGCGCTCGCTCTGGTGGCGGCGGACCTCCTGCGGCCCTCGCTCGAGCCCGGCATCCCGGTTTTCCAGGTCACCCTGGTGCTGCTGGCCCTGGCCGTCCTGTGGCGGACCCGACTCGCCGGGCTGGAAGGGGGAGGGGAGCGCCTGGCCCTCCTGACCCTCCTCGTCCTGTTCTCCTTCCTCTACCTGCGGCACCCCCGCTCGTTGGACGCGGACGGCATCCACTACTTCACCTATGCGCGTTCGCTGATCGGCGACCGCGACCTCGACCTCGCCAACGACTACGCGCTGCTCGGGCACGCGAGCCAGGGGCCGAACGTCCTTCCCATCGGCGCGCCCCTCGTCTGGGGCATCCTGCTCGTGCCCCTCTACGTGATTCTCTCCGCGCTGGGCGCGGTCATGGGCTTCACCGTCACCGGCGCCGAGCCCGCGTTCATCGCTTCGGCGTGCCTCGTCTCCATCGTCCTCGGGTGCGCGGGCCTGCTCCTTCTCTATCGCGAGTTCCGCCTTCACCTCGAGGCGTCCGCCTCGCTGCTCGCGGTCCTGCTCGTCTGGTTCGGCTCGCCCCTGCGCTTCTACATGCGCGTGCTTCCAAGCTTCGCCCACGCCATCGAATTCTTCGCGGGCGTTCTGGTGGTCATCACCGCGAAGCGACTTCACGAGACGGGGACGCTCTCCCTCGCCTTCAAGGCCGGCCTCGCCTGTGGCCTTGTCTATCTCGTTCGCTCACAGGACGGTCTGCTTCTGCTCGTCCCCGCAATCTTCATCGTCGATGCGTGGCTCGGCCACCGGGACCTCCGTCGGATGGTCAAGGAAGGGGCGACGACACTCGCGGGTTTCGCAAGCCTCGCCTGGATCCAGAGTGCG
>CAZYEA010000036.1:7671-22951 GCA_964646485.1 uncultured Acidobacteriota bacterium | reverse complement strand
TTCCACAGTCCAAGCCTAGGGTCCCGCTCGCTTTCGCGAGTCTTCGGTTGACAGCACGTCGGGGCTGGCCTAGAGTCGCTGTGGAAAATATTGGCCAAAAGTGGCTGATACGGGCGAGGACATGCTGCGCGGTCACCATCCTGCACGAATTGACGACAAGGGCCGTCTGAAGATTCCTTCCGCGTTCCTGGGAACGTTGACGGAGTCGTCTCGCGACTTTTTCGTGACCTCCGTGTCGGGTGAGTTCGTGCGCATCTACCCGCTCTCCGCCTGGGCCGAGATCGAGAAGCGCCTCGCCGCGATGCCCCAGGCGCACCCCGCGCGCCAGCGCTTCCTCGAGCGTGTGAACTTCTTCGGACAAGTCGCCCAGATCGACGGTCAGGGGCGGATCCTGATTCCCCAGATCCTGCGGAAGACCGCGTCGATGGAGGGCGATGTGGCGGTCCTCGGCCAGCAGAACCACGTTGCGGTCTGGAACACGAAACATCTCGAAGAGCGTCTCTTCAAGAAGGACCCGTTCACCGAAGAGGACGCGAAGCACCTCGCGGAGTTCGGTATCTGATGTGGAACCACACGCCCCTTCCAACCAGCCGGAAGCTCCCGCAGGAAGCGCGCTGCAAGAAGCTCCGGGGCACGTCCCCGTCCTGCTTCGGGAGATTCTCGACTTCGCTCCGGAGCGAGCGACGCGCATCCTCGACGCCACCCTCGGTCTTGGCGGGCACTCGTTCGCTCTGCTCTCCGCTCACCAGGAGGCTTCTCTACTCGCCTTCGATCGCGACGAATCCGCGATCGCGCGGGCGGAAGTCCGCCTCGCTCCCTTTGCCGATCGCACGGAGTTGCGACATGAGGACTTTCGCGAGGGTCTCTCGGCCGTGGCCCCCGGCCTCGACTACGCCGTGGCCGACCTCGGAGTCAGCTCGCTTCAGCTCGATGCGCCCGATCGTGGTTTCAGTTTTCGTTTCGATGCCCCCCTCGACATGCGCATGGACCGGCGCCAGGGGCGAAGCGCGTCCGACATTCTCAACACCGCGTCCGAAAAGGAACTCGAGCGCATCCTCACCGAGTACGGCGAAGAACCGAAGGCGAGGGCGATCGCGCGTTCCATCGTCGTGGAGCGGCGATCGCGAACGGTCTGGACCACCGGCGCCTTCGCGAACCTGGTGCGGCGCGACGCGCGGGGAAGGCCCGGGCTCGATCCTTCGACCCGCGCCTTCCAGGCCCTTCGCATCGCCACGAATTCCGAGCTTCAGGGCCTCGATAAAGGCCTCGAACGGCTCGCTCATCTCCTGCGGCCCGGCGGCCGGCTCGCCGTCATCGCCTTCCACAGCCTGGAAGACCGCGTCGTGAAGACCCTGTTCCGAGAGCTCAAGCAGTCGGGCGGTTTCGCCGTGCTCACGGCCAAGCCCCTCGTACCCCGCGACGACGAGGCGCGAATGAACCCGCGGGCACGCAGCGCGAAGCTGCGCGTCGTCGAGAAGACCGCTCAGAAGGCGGGCGCTTGAAAGTCGACCGCATCCACGCCGTCCACGTCGAGGACTCCATCGACAATCGGCGGGTCGTGCGCACCCGCGACGACCGCATGTCCAAGGACCTCCTGTGGATCGGGGGGGTGGTCTCCATTCTCATCAGTCTCTTCGTGGCCTTCGGTTGGCCGCGGGCCGCGCTGCGCGACACCGGGTCGGTCGCCGGACGCCTGCAACGCGAACAGGAGAAGCTCCTCGAAGAGAATCGTGAGCTTCGCCTGGAGAGGGCGGCCCTGCAGGACCTGAAGCGGGTTCAGATGATCGCCGCGGGCTCGCTCGGCCTGCGGACTCCCGTGGCCTCCGATGTCATCGTGGTCGAGCGCCCGCAGAACCTGCCCAAGGACGCGCGCATGGCCGCCAAAGCCGCCCAAGGAGGCACCCAGCAGTGAGAGCGGGTTACGACTCGCTCTCCGCTCAATCTCCAGCACCGCTTCCGGCGCGCAACCACGACCTGCGCCTGTACTTCGTCGCCATGTGCGGCACGATCTGGGCGCTTGGGATCGTGGCCCAGCTCTTCCATCTCCAGGTCCTGCGCCACCGCTTCTACCTCAAGGAAGCGCAGCACCAGTCGGACCGCACCATCACTGTTAGGGCGCGGCGCGGAACCATCCTCGATCGCAACGAGCGCCCCTTCGCGATCTCGGTGGACGCGCCCAGCATCTATGCCGACCCTTCGGCCATGCGCGACCCGCGGGAGGCGACCCGGGCGATCGGGCGGGCCCTCGGCTATTCGGCGGCCGAGCAGAAGGAGCTTTTGACCCTTCTCAACCAGGACCGGTCGTTCGTGTGGATCAAGCGCCAGGTCGATCCCGCCATGGCGCGCGCGGTGCGCGATCTACGGCTTGAAGGTGTGGGCTTCGAGACCGAGAGTCGGCGCTACTACCCCAAGCGCGATCTCCTCGCCCCGGTTCTCGGCTACGTCGGTCTCGACTCTCAGGGCATGGCCGGGCTCGAGTACGCCCTCGACTCCGATCTCAAGGGCCGCGAGGCGCGGGTGACCGTCCGCCTCGACGCGCGACGCCGACCCATGGGCGAGGTGGAGAAGCCGCCCACCGAGGGGCGGCGGGTCACCCTCACCATCGACGAGCGCATCCAGCACGTGACCGAAACCGCCCTCGCCGAAGCGATCCGCGACACGGGTTCCATCTCCGGCACCGCCGTGGTCCTCGATCCGCGAACCGGCGAGGTTCTGGCCATGGCCAGTCTGCCCTCGTTCAACCCGAACCGTTTCGCGGCCTTCCCCGAGAGAGATCGATCGAACCGCGCCATCGCCGATTCCTACGAGCCGGGAAGCATCTTCAAGATCGTGACCGCGGCCGCGGGCCTTCAGGAGGGCGTGGTGTCTCCGCTCGAGATGATCGATTGCGGCAACGGCTTCATCGAAATCGCGGGCACCCGCATCAATGACCACAAGGTGTTCACGAGCCTGACCTTCCAGGACGTGATCGCGAAGTCGAGCGACATCGGGGTCGTGCGCGTGGCCCAGCGTCTGGGGACGGAGAAGTTCTATTCGACCATGCGGGCCTTCGGCTTCGGGGCCAAAACCGGCATCGGCCTGCCCGGCGAGACCGCGGGGCTGCTCCGCAACACGAAGCAGTGGAGCGCGCTCTCCCTGGCTTCGATGTCCTTCGGCCAGGAAGTGGGCGTCACCGCCATCCAGATGGCGAGTGCGGCCGCGGTGATCGCGAACGGCGGCTACTGGATGCGGCCTTACATCGTGAAGCGGGTGGAGGAACCCTGGGGCGATCTCGTTCAGGAATACGCGCCTCTGGCCGAACGGAAAGTGATCGAGCCGGAGACCGCGGATCGCGTCATGGGCCTGCTCCGCGAAGTGGTGATTTCGGGAACGGGCAAGCGGGCGAAGGTCGAGGGGTTCGAGATCGCGGGAAAGACGGGCACCGCTCAGAAGGTCGACGGCTCGGGTAAGTACTCGATGATCGACCACGTCGCCTCCTTCGTGGGCTTCGTGCCCGCGTCCCGCCCCTCCCTCGTGATCCTCGTCTCTCTCGATACTCCCAAGGGCGAGCGCAACGAGGGCGGCGATGTGGCCGCGCCCCTGTTCTCGCGCATCGCCACCGAGGCGGTGCGGCTCATGGCCATCCCGCCCGACGACCCCACGCGCAACATCCGTCTCGTGACCTACTCCCCCGAGACCATGATCACGAGCACGTTCGCGGCCGAGCGGGCGAAGGAGCCGTCGAAAACTCGGATCGACGATCCGAGACTCATGCCCGATCTGCGCGGCCTTTCCCTCCGCGAGGCGGCGCTTGTGGCCGCTCGGCATGGCCTCTCCGTCGAGATCCACGGCCAGGGCGTGGTCTTCGGACAAACGCCGCTTCCCGGCACACCGCTCGAACCCGGGATGACTTGCTCGCTCGATCTCTCACCCGGCCACGGCGGGAGCGGCGCGAGGTCCAGCCGGTGAGGCTGAGCGCCCTGGCCCAGGCGCACGAAGGCGCCGTGCTGCACGGTCCTGGCGAACTCGAGATCACGGGAATCTCCTACGACTCCCGTTTGGTGAATCGAGGCGACCTCTTCGCGGCACTCCCCGGGGCGAAGCAGCATGGCCTCGAGTTCGCGAAGTCGGCGAAGAGGCGGGGCGCGGTCGCCCTCCTGTCCGATCGAACCCCTCCCTTCGAGTTTCCTTGGATCGAGGCCGGCAATCCGCGGGCGGCGCTCGCCGACCTCGCCGCCGCCTACTTTCACGGCCCGGCTCAAAGCCTTCGCCTCGCCGGGGTCACGGGGACGAACGGAAAGACCACCACCGCGTTCCTCATCGACGCCGCCCTCCGGCACGCCTCGAAAGTCACGGGCCTTCTGGGCACGGTGGAGACCCGCGTCGCCGGCCGTCCGAAAAGCGCGTCGCTCACGACTCCCGAGTCGGTCGATCTTCAGCGGCTCCTGAGGGAAATGGTGGACGAGGGGGTCACCCACGCGAGTCTCGAGGTTTCGTCTCACGCCCTCGTCCAGGAACGCGTGCGCGGTCTGCTCTTCAACGCCGCGGTGTTCACCAACCTGACCCGCGACCATCTCGACTATCACGGCGGTTTCGAGGCCTACTTCGAAGCGAAGAAACTCCTCTTCACTCAAAACCTTCACCCCGAGGGCGCCGCGATCCTCAATCTCGACGACGACCATGGCCGGGCGCTCGCCGAAATGCTTCGGGGAAGGCGTACCCGCACCTTCGGCTTCGACCGCGCGGCCGACTACCACCCCGAGGAGCTCGAGATTTCTCTTCAGGGGATGTCGTTTGTCTGCGCCACTCCCGAGGGTCCGGTGAGAGTCCGCTCCCCCCTCGTGGGCCAGTTCAACGTGAGCAATCTGTTGGGGGCGATCGGGGCCGCCGTGGCCCTCGGGCTCACCCCCGCCGAGGCCGCGAGCGGAGTTTCCAGTCTGGAAGGCGTCCCTGGCCGCATGGAGCGAGTGGAGGCCGGGCAACCCTTTTCCGTGATCGTCGACTACGCCCACACCGACGACGCGCTGCGAAACCTCCTCGACACCCTTCGTTCGCTCCAGCCGAAACGCATCATCACGGTCTTCGGCTGCGGGGGCGACCGCGACCGGTCGAAGCGTCCCTTGATGGGCTCGGTGGCGGCACAGCGATCCGACCTGGTGATCGCCACCTCGGACAATCCGCGGAGCGAACCTCCGAACGGGATTCTCGAAGAGATCGCCCAGGGGTTCAGGAATCACACCACCCCCTTCAAACTGCTCGCCGACCGGCGTGAAGCGATCGCCCTCGCGCTGAAGAGCGCGCTTCCGGGGGACGTCGTGGCCATCGCGGGCAAGGGCCATGAAGTCACCCAGACCATCCGGGAAAAGAAGCTCCCCTTCGACGATCGGCTGGTGGCAAAAGAGATTCTCAGAGACCTCGAGCGCAAGGGCGGAGGCTTCGATGCGCATCCTTGAGACCCTCTCCTGGGCCGAAATCGGGGAGGCTCTGGGCGCCGCTCCTTTGGGGACGCCCCTCCGCGCGCCCTCGGGCGCTTCCATCGATACGAGAACGCTCGAACCGGGCGACATATTCTTCGCTCTCAAGGGCGAACGCGTGGATGGCCACGAGCATGCGGCCCAGGCTTTCGAGAAGGGAGCCTCGTGTGCGGTGATCAAAGATGCGGCGCGCGCCGTGCCCGGCCGCTTCTGCCTCGTAGTCGGCGACCCCGAGATCGCGCTTTTTGAGCTGGGCCGACTCCTCCGGTCTCGAGCGTCCGCGACCTTCGTGGCCATCACGGGCTCGGCGGGAAAGACGACCACGAAGGAATTCACCACCGAGATCCTGCGCGCGCGGGGTCCCGTGCTTGCCACCAAGGGGAACCTCAACAACCACCTGGGCGTGCCCCTCACCCTGAGCCGGTTGGAAACCGAGCACTGGGCGGCCGTCATCGAGTGCGGCATGTCGCACGCGGGCGAACTGAAGCGCCTCTCTCATCTGGTGCAGCCCCGGGTCGCGGTGGTGACCAACGTGGCCGAGGCCCATCTTGAGTTCTTCGCGTCGCTCGAAGCGATCGCCGCGGCCAAGTCCGAGATCTTCGAGGCGCTTAGAGCGGGAGACACCGCGGTCGCCCCCGCGGACGAGCCGCGGCTTCGCGGCCGCGCGCTCGGATCGCGGGGTGAAGCCCGCTTCTTCGGTCCCGGGGAAGGCTCGTCCATGATCGCGACCTCCGTCTCGATGTCGCTCGAGGGCTCGCGCTTTGAGATCGAGTCGATGGGTTCGAAGGCGGCCGTCTCGCTTCCCGTGCCGGGCCCGCACGCGATTTCGAACTTCCTCGCCGCCGCGGTGGTCGGGCAGGCGCTCGACATTCCCCTCGAGACGATCGCGGAACGGGCGTCCCGTCTCCGGCCCAGCGGAAATCGCGGCGCCCTAAGGCGGCTGCGCGGCGACATTCTGCTCATCGACGACACCTACAACTCCAATCCGCGGGCGCTCGGGGCCGCCATCGAGACTCTGGCCCTCGCCACCGACCGCAGGAAGGTCGCGTGCCTGGGCGACATGCTCGAGCTCGGACCGACGGGCGCCCATCTCCACCGTCAGGCGGGGGCCGCTCTGGGCCGGCGCGTCGACCTGTTGCTGTGCGTGGGCGCCCTGGCCCAGGAGATCGCGAAAGGCGCCGACCGGATTCCCGAGGACGCGAAGAGGGTCTTCGCCGACTCGGGAGAGCTCGCGGCGAGTGTCGCCGGCCTGGTGAAGAGTCGGGACGCCGTCCTGGTCAAGGGCTCGCGCGGCATGCGCATGGAGCGCGTGGTCGCGGCGATCGAGGCCGCCCATCCCGGGGGGCCGGCCTGATGCTGTACCACCTTCTCTTCGAGCTCAGGGATCAGGTCGGGCTCTTCAACGTCGTCCGCTACATCACGTTCCGAACCGCGATGGCGACCCTCTCCGCCCTGCTCATCGTTCTGCTCTTCGGGCCCTGGACCATCGAGCGGCTGCGCCGGCTCAAGTTCGGCCAGCAGATCCGGAGCGAGGGCCCCGAGACCCACAAGGTGAAGGCGGGAACCCCCACCATGGGCGGCATCCTCATCGTCGTGGGCACGCTCGTGCCCACCTTCGTGTGGGGCGATCTCACCAATCGCAATATCTGGATCCTCATCTTCGCGACCCTCGCCTTTGGTGGAATCGGCTTCGCCGACGACTACATCAAGATCGTCAAGAAGAGAAGCCTCGGGCTGACCGCGAGAGAAAAACTCTTCTGGCAGTTCGCAGCCGCCCTCGCCATCGGCCTTGGCCTGTATCTGGGCTCGCTCGCCGACCCCGAGAGCTTCTCCACCCGGGTGGTGTTCCCCTTCTTCAAGCGACTTCAGCCCGAGCTCGGCCTCTTCTACGTGGCCTTCGCCGCCATTCTCCTCGTCGGATACACGAACGCGGTGAATCTGACCGACGGTCTCGACGGGCTCGCCATCGGCGCCACCCTCATCTCCGCGGCCGCCCTCACCGGTCTCGCTTACGTGACCGGACACCGCATCTTCGCGAACTACCTCGATCTTCTCTTTCAGGCGAGTGCGGGAGAAGTGACGGTCTTCTGCGGCGCCTTGACCGGCGCGGCCATGGGGTTCTTGTGGTGGAACTGTTATCCCGCCCAGGTGTTCATGGGCGACGTGGGGTCCCTCGCTCTGGGCGGCGCCCTGGGCACGGTGGCGATCCTCATCAAGCAGGAACTGCTCCTGATTCCGATCGGCGGCCTCTTCGTGATCGAGGCGCTCTCCGTGATCGGTCAGGTGGCATCCTTCAAGTTCACGGGCAAGCGGATCTTCCGCATGGCTCCCCTGCACCATCACTTCGAACTCATCGGCTGGAAGGAGACTCAGGTCGTGATCCGGTTCTGGATCGTGGCCTTCATCTTCGCGCTGATGAGCCTCGCCACGGTGAAACTGCGATGAGGCCGAGGGGTGCGGCGAGGAACTGGCGGAACGCGCGGGTGGCCGTGATCGGCCTCGCCCGCTCCGGGGTCGCGGCCTGCCTGTTCCTCCAGAAGCGCGGAGCGCGCGTGGTCGGTACGGACCGGCGAGGCGCGGAAGAGCTTGGCACCGTGCCGGCTGAGCTCGCGGCCGCGGGGGTTGTCCTGTCCCTGGGCGCTTATCCGAATCTCCTCGAGTTCGACGCCATCATTCTTTCCCCCGGGGTGGATCCGGCTCAGGACATGATCCGCGGGGCCGCCTCCAAAGGCGTCCTCATCCTTCCCGAGCTCGAACTGGGCGCCGCCGAGATCCAAGGGCGCATCGTCTGCATCACCGGCACCAAGGGCAAGAGCACCACCACCGTGAGCCTGCAGGCGATGCTGAAACAAGCCGGCCTCGACGCACGCGCGGTGGGCAATATCGGGGAGCCCATCACCGCCCGGGTGGAGGGGTCGGACGAACAAACCGTCTTCGTCACCGAGGCTTCGAGCTTCCAGCTCGAGACGACCCGGCAGTTCCGTCCCGACTGCGCGGTCTTCCTCAACCTCTTCGCCGACCACCTCGACCGCCATCCGACCTTCGAGGCGTATGCCGCGGCGAAAGCGAGGATCTTCGCGAACCAGACCGCGGAAGACACCGCCATCGTGAACGGCGAGGACGCGAAGGTGCTTGAACTCGCGGTTTCAACGCCGGCCCGGATTCTTCCCTTCCGTCCCCGCACCCCGCCCGCCCCGGATTCCGTGGGCCCCGTCTCCTACTTCGAGGACGGAGAAGCCCGGTTCCGTGAAGGCGGCGTCACCAACCTGTTTTCCATGGCCGACGTGCAGATTCCAGGCTCAGCGGTGCGGGCGAACCTCCTGGCCGCGGCCACCGCCGCGCACCACCTCGGGGTCGGAAGCGGTCCCATCCGCGGGGCGGTACGAACGTTCCGCGGGGTGCCCCACACCTTCGAAAGGTTGGGCGAGGTACAAGGCGTCGCCTTCTTCAACGATTCGAAGGCCACTACCCTCGAGTCTGTGGAAGCGGCCCTGCGCTCCTTCGACACTCCGGTTATCGCCATCATGGGCGGCCGGTTGAAGGCGGGTTCCTTCAGTTCCCTGCGGGAGGCGGCCTCGGGACGAGTGCGCGCGATCCACGCCATCGGGGAGAGCCGCGGCCTCATCCGCGACGCCCTCGGTGAGGTGTGCCCGGTCCGCGAGGCTTCAAGCCTGGAGGCCGCGGTCAGCGCGGCCTTCGGCGAGGCGAAGGCCGGGGACACCATTCTGCTCTCACCGGGGTGCTCGTCTTTCGACATGTTCCGCGACTACGCGGAGCGCGGAAATGTCTTCCGGCAGGCGTTCCGCGACCTGTCCCTGCAAGGAGCGGCCTGACCCATGGCCAAAAGACTCGCCACCGATCGCGTGCTCCTCGGCGCCGCCGTCATTCTCTTCGGCACCGGGCTCCTCATGTTGTGGAGCGCCTCTCAGCCCTTCTCCGACGTAGGCGCGCGGGTGAACGGCGAAGCCATCATGGTGCGCCAGCTCTTCTGGGCCATCCTCGGCATCGCGGTGATGCTCGTGAGCCTGCGTTTCGACTACCGAATCCTGCGCTCGAGATACGTGGCCTTCTCCATCCTCGGAGCGGCCATGGTTCTTCTTCTGGGCGCCCTCGCCTCGCCGTCCGTCAACGAGACGAATCGATGGATACGACTCTGGGGCATCTCCTTCCAGCCCTCGGAGTTCGCGAAGCTCGCCATCGTCATCTTCCTGGCCTCCGAGTTCGAGCGGCGCCACGGAAGTCTCGAGACCTTCCGCGATCTCCTCGCCCCCGCCTTCAGCGTGGGGGTCATTGCCCTTCTGGTGTACCTCGAGCCCGACTTCGGCTCCGCGGTTCACATCGCCCTGGTGGCGAGCGCACTCGCCTTCCTGGCGGGCGTGCCCTTCCGCCTCTTCGTGATGGGCGCCGCCGTGGTTCTCCCGGCCGTGGCCATAGGCATCGCTTCCGCCTCCTACCGGCTCGA
Organism: uncultured Acidobacteriota bacterium; assembly: GCA_964646485.1. GTDB lineage: Bacteria > Acidobacteriota > Vicinamibacteria > Fen-336 > JAGNNV01 > JAGNNV01. The sequence continues at coordinate 13,036 of CAZYEA010000036.1, read as the reverse complement.
ACGGATCCTCGCCTTCCTCGATCCCTGGGGGCAGCGGCAGGGGCCGGGTTATCAGCTCATCCAGAGTGTCATCGCGGTGGGCAGCGGCGGGCCCCTGGGCCGCGGCTTCATGCGGGGCGAGCAGAAGACTTCGTTCCTGCCCTATCCGTACTCGGACTTCATCTTCGGAGTGGTGGGCGAGGAACTGGGCTTCGTGGGCGCCTTCCTCATCGTGGGACTTTTCCTGGTCTTCCTGTGGCGCGGCCTGCGCACGGCCCAGCGGGCGCCGGATCTGTTCGGCCGGCTCCTCGCCGCCGGCTTGTCCATGACCATCGTGTCCCAGGCCTTCATCAACATGAGCGTCGTCCTCGGCCTGTCTCCGACCAAGGGGATCCCTCTTCCCTTCTTCTCCGCGGGCGGCACCTCGCTCGTGCTCTGTCTCCTCTCGGTTGGGCTCGTGCTCAACGTCTCCCAGCACACGGACTGATCCCTCCCTTGAATTCCCTGATCCTCATCGCGGCGGGCGGAACCGGAGGACACATCTTCCCCGGCCTCGCCGTGGCCGACGAGATGGCGGTCCGTTCTCCCCACACCCGGGTCGAGTTCGTGGGCTCCACCGCTCCCCTTGGCCTCGAACGGCGGATCGTTCCGAAGGCCGGGTTGACCCTGCATCTGCTGCCGGTGTTTCCCCTGAATACGCCCTCGCTGAGCGCGCGGCTCAAGGGGCTCGCCCTGCTTCCCCTCGGACTCTTTCGCGCTCTGGGCCTCCTGCTCAGGACGCGGCCGAGCGTGGTCCTGGGCATCGGCGGGTACGCCTCGGGCCCGCTCGTCCTGATGGCGAGCGTGCTCCGCATCCCCACGGTCATTCTCGAACCCAATGCGATTCCCGGCTTCACCAACCGGACCCTGAAGCGGTTCGTGAAGAGAGCGGCGTGCGCGTTCGAAACGACGCTGGCGCGCTTCGGCGGCAAGGGCGTGCTGACCGGCAACCCGGTCCGTGCTTCCTTCAAGGCCCTTCCTCAAAAACCCCACGAACCTCCCATGCAGCTGCTCTGCTTCGGCGGATCCCAGGGCTCGAAAATCCTCTCCGAAGCTCTCGTGCGGGCCCTGCCCTCCCTTCCCGGCGAGGCCTCGTTGTCGATCGTCCATCAGACCGGGCCGGCCCAGTTCGAGGCCGTCGAGCAGGCCTATCGCGCGGCCGGGCGCCAGGCCGTGGTGGTCCCCTTCATCGACAACATGTCGGAGGCCTTCGCGAAGGCGGATCTCGTCCTGTGCCGCGCGGGTGCGACCACCCTCGCCGAACTCACGGTGGCGGGAAAGGCGGCCATCCTCGTGCCCCTGCGCTCCGCCGCCGACGATCATCAGACCGCGAACGCGCGGGCACTCGAAGCGGCGGGCGCGGCGATCATGGTCTCCGAGGCGAATCTCTCCAGCCTGGGCCGGGTGGTTTGTGATCTGGTGGCCGACCCCGCGAAGGTCCGCTCCCTGGAGGACCACGCCCGCGCTCTGGGCCGGCCCGATGCTGCGGCGAGAGTGGCGGAACTCCTCTCCACCTGGGTGAAAGCGGCATGAAGATCCTGCCCCTTCCCGGCCCCTTCCACTTCATCGGCATCGGCGGCTCGGGCATGAGCCCCCTCGCCGAGATCCTCAAGGCCTCCGGGCACGACGTCTCGGGGTCCGACGAGAAGCCCTCGAGCACAACCGCGCGCCTCGCGGCCATGGGCGTGCGCATCCACCACGGCCACGATGCGTTGAACATCGACGGCGCTCGATGTCTGGTGCTGTCCTCCGCGATCCAGGAGTCGAATCCGGAGCTCGTCGCCGGGCGCGCGAAAGGTCTCCGCCTCCTGCACCGGGGAGACCTTCTGGACGCGGTGATGGCCCCCTTCAAAGAACGCATCGCCATCTCGGGCTCCCACGGCAAGACCACGACCACCGCGATGGTCGTGGGCATCCTCGAGGAAGGAGGGCTCGACCCCACGGCTCTGGTCGGAGGGAAGTTGAACCACGCGCAATCGGGCGCGCGCGTGGGTTCGGGCGATGTCTTCGTGGCCGAGGCCGATGAATCCGATCGGTCGTTCCTGAAACTGCATCCCACGATCTCCCTCGTGACCAACGTCGACCGCGAACATCTCGACACTTATAAGAGCATGGCCGAGGTCACCGCCGCCTTCAGCACCTTCGCGCTGAGCGTGCCCGCCCACGGACGCGCAGTTCTGTGCGCCGATGACCCGGTCGCGAACGAGATCGCGAAGCGCGGCGGGCCCCGCGCCCTCACCTACGGCCTGCACGAGGCCGCGGACGTCCACGGTCGCGTGTCCACGCAGGAAGGCGGCTTTCCGCGCGTGGTCGGAGAGGGCCCGGGCGGCGCCTTCGACTTCACTCTCGGCGTGAGCGGAGAGATGAACGCCGTAAACGCCCTCGGCGCCCTGGCCGTGGCCACGACCCTGGGGGTTTCGCCTGCCCTCGCGTCGCGATCCCTCGCTTCCTTCCGGGGGGTGGCGCGCCGCCTCGAATGGAAGGGGCGGCGGAATGGTGTCGACGTCTGGGACGATTACGGACACCACCCGACCGAAATCGTGGCCACTCTCAAAGCCCTGCGGGCGAGAAACGCGGGACGGCGAGTGGTGACCCTCTTCCAACCCCACCGCGTCACCAGGACGCGATCTCTCTGGAACGAGTTCACCGAAGCGTTCGCTCTCACCGACGAGCTGTGGCTCGCGAATATCTACGCGGCGGGTGAATCCCCGGAGGAGGGAATCACGTCCGAGCGTCTGGCGGAGGCGATCGCCGCGAAGGGACTGGCGGTTCGTTTCGCGGGCGGTCTCGACGAGGCACGGGCGCGCGTCCTGCCCGCCCTGCGCGAGAACGATGTGCTCCTGACCCTGGGGGCGGGCAATGTAGTCGAGGTGGGCGAGTCCTTCCTGTCCGAGGAGAGTGCACGCCCATGAGCTCGGTTCGCGGACTTCCCATCGGCCCCCCGCCTCGCGAGGTCCCCCTTCAGAGCATGTCCGGGGACGGCCCTTTCTTCCGCCCCGCCCGCCTTTCCAGGACGAAGAGGGAGAAGCGTTCCGGTCTGAAACGGTTCGTCCTGGCTTTGCAGATCGGCGCCGCCATCTGCGCGGCCCTGGTGGGCGCCTTCCTTCTCACCGAGCGCTTTGCCATTCCGAACCGCTTCCGGATCGCGAGCATCGAGGTCAAGGGAAACAAGTTCCTCTCCGAGGGCGAGGTTCGCGAGATGCTGGGGCCGGCGGTGGGCTCGAACCTCATGAGCGCCGATCTCGAGGGGCTGCGGTCGAACCTGGCTGCCTCTCCCTGGGTGGGCGGGGCCGTCGTCCGCCGCAAGCTCCCCGACACCCTCCTCGTGGACGTGACCGAACGGTTTCCGATCGCCCTCGCCGAAACCGACCAGCTCTACGTGATGGACTCCTCCGGCGAACTCATCGATCTGCTGGGGCCGCGCACCGCCGGCTTCGATCTCCCGATCATCCGCGGCCTGGGCGGCGTGTCCGTCGAGGTGCGGCGCGATCGCGCGCACCGGGCGAGCTCCCTGCTCGAGGATCTGGGCGATCTCTCTTCCGAGGTTTCGGAGATTTCCGTGGATCGCGCGGGCGATCTCATGGTGGTGTTGCGCGGGGACGGGTCGGTCTTGAAGCTCGCGGAGCCGCCGTACCGGAAGCGGGTGCTCTCCTTCCTCGCCCTGCGGCAGAAGCTCCACGAGCGCTGCCCCGACGCCGAGTACTTCGATCTGCGTTTCAAGGACCGGATCTACGCCAAGCCCGCCTCGCGCGACGAAAAATCAGACCTCAGTCCAGACATTTCCAACTAAGTACCAGAGAATAAGGAACCGATAGACCATGGCTCGGAAAAACGACCGGTACATCACTGGACTCGACATCGGCACCCACAAGGTGTGCGCGATCATCGCCGAGGCGATGGACGACCGCCGCCTCAACGTCGTAGGCGCGGCCCACACCGAATCGAAGGGTGTGCGGAAGGGTGTGGTGATCAACCTCGACGCCACCGTGGAGTCGATCAAGAAGGTCATCGAGCAGGCGGAGCTCATGGCCGGGGTCGAGGTGCAGCAGGCGAGCGTCAGCATCGCCGGGACCCACATCAAGAGCGTCAACTCCCGCGGGGTCATCGCGGTCTCCGCGCGCAACCGGGTCATCGAGAAGGAGGACATCAGGCGCGTGATCGACGCCGCGAAAGCGGTCTCGATTCCGCCCGATCGGCAGATCCTCCACGTCCTGGCCCAGGAATACGTGGTCGACGATCAGGAAGGGATCGGAGACCCCTCGGGCATGAGCGGCGCGCGGCTCGAGGCGAACGTGCACGTGGTGACCGCGTCGTCGACCTCGACTCAGAACACGATCTCGTGTCTGCACCGCGCCGGCCTCGAGGTCGAAAGCACCGTGCTCGCCCAGCTGGCCGCGGCCGAAGCCTGTGTGACCCAGGATGAGAAGGAATTGGGCGTGGCGGTCGTGGATATCGGCAGCGGCACCGTCGACATCGCGATCTTCGAAAAGGGGTCGCTCTGGCATACCGCGGTGCTCCCCATCGGCGGCGAGCACTTCACCAACGACGTCGCGGTGGCCCTGCGCACCGGGGTCACCGAGGCCGAGCGGGTGAAGAAGAAGCACGGCTGCGCTCTCGTCTCCCTCGTGCCCGAAGAAGACATGATCGAAGTGCAGAGCGTCGGCACCAAGAAGGCCCGGATCATGGGCCGCCAGCTCCTGGCCGAGGTGCTGCAGGCAAGGACCGAGGAAGTCTGTCAGCTCGTTCTGGCCGAGATCCGCAAGTCCGGATTCGATCAGTCGCTGAACGGCGGCATCGTTCTCACCGGCGGCGGGGCCATGCTCGAGGGCATGGTGGAGATCGGGGAACAGATCTTCGACCTGCCCGTGCGCCTCGGCACGCCCTCCGGCATCACCGGACTCGTGGATGTGGTGTCTTCGCCCGCCCACGCCACCGCGGTCGGACTGGTGCTGCGCAGCCACCGCGCGCGCCTCGGTGAAGGCCGCCTGCTCCAGGAAATGCGCGGAACCGGAACCTTCGGGAAGCTCACCGGCCGGCTCAAAGACATGTTCTCGGGGCTCTTCTAGTCCTTCGACCATGACCGGAAACGGCGCCGGCTCCAACTTCCCTTCGGCGACCTTCCTGCTCGGAGGTGAGGAGGGTCACGCACAGCCGGAGGCGGAACTGCGAGAGTCGCTCGAGTGCGAGATGTGCGGAGCTCCCGTCATTGCCAACCACTGCAAGAGGATTTGTTTACGCTGCGGGTTCATGACCGGCTGCTCCGAGGGGATTTAGCCTTAAACTCTGGGATCGGCTTTTTCTCCTCAAAACTGATGAATTCCGGGGATCAAGGCTTCTGGGAGGCTTG
>CAZYEA010000036.1:6946-7661 GCA_964646485.1 uncultured Acidobacteriota bacterium | reverse complement strand
CGCGTGCATCTTCCGCCGATCATGAAGAAAAAGGGAATCGGCTTTACCTCCGCGAAAAGAGTGAGTTCCGGGGTTCAAGGCTTCTGGGAGGCTTGATGAGCGCACAAGAAAAAATCTCGCGCATCGTCCTCGCCGAGGATGAGGCAAAGGGCGCCTCCATCAAAGTGGTGGGTGTCGGCGGAGGCGGGGGCAACGCCATCACCCGGATGATGGAAGCCGGACTTCACGGGGTGGAGTTCATCGCGGTCAACACGGACCTCCAGGCGCTCAAGTCGAATCGGGCGCCGGTCAAGATCCAGATCGGGGGCAAGCTGACCAAGGGCCTCGGGGCAGGAGCGAATCCCGATATCGGCCGACAGGCCGCGGTGGACGACACCGAGAAGCTAGCGGACGCCCTCGAGGGCGCCGACATGGTCTTCATCGCCGCGGGCCTCGGCGGCGGCACCGGCACGGGTGCGGCTCCGGTGGTCGCGTCCATCACCGGCCAGCTCGGCGGTGGAGAGAACAACCTGCTGACCGTGGCCGTGGTGACCCTGCCCTTCAAGCTCGAAGGCAAGCGGCGCATGGACCAGGCCCTCGACGGTCTCGCCAAGCTGCGCGAATCGGTCGACTCCGTCATCGTGATCCCGAACGATCGCCTGCGGGAAACGGTGGCCCGCCAGACTCCGGTTTCCGAAGCCTTCCGCATGGCCGATGACGTCGTGCGTCAGGCCGT
>CAZYEA010000036.1:0-6883 GCA_964646485.1 uncultured Acidobacteriota bacterium | reverse complement strand
GCCTCGTGAACCTCGATTTCGCCGACGTGCGCGCGGTGATGAAGAGCATGGGCGCCGCGGTCATGGGCACCGGCATCGCCGAGGGCGACAAGCGCGCCATCGAAGCAGCGCGGCGCGCCATCGAGAACCCGCTCCTCGACGACAGCTCCATCGACGGCGCGCGCGGAATCATCGTCAACGTCACCGGCGGCCCCGATCTCTCCCTCGACGAAGCCTCCGAGGCGACCGAGTTCATCACCCGCGCGGCCGACGCCGAGGCCAACGTGATCTACGGCATCGTCATTGACGATCAGATGCGCGACAAGGTCAAAGTCACGGTCATCGCCACCGGTTTCAGGCGCTCGGCCCTCCCGGTGACGCCGGTCGATCTGTCCAACTATCGCTTCTCCGACCCCGTGGCCCAGGGCTCCCCCGCGCCCGCCCAGGCCCCTCAGGCCCCGCCGGCGCCTCCGGCCGTGGCCCCGCCCGCGCCTGCGGTCAACCAGTCGTCCTTCTATCGAAAGACTCCGCCCCACCCTCTGGCCAATCCAGCACCTTCGCCGGACACCTCCAATCTGGACGTGCCCACCTTTCTGCGGAAGCAGGGCAACGGCTAGATAGGCACCGGCGGGCGCGCCCCTGTAACCTGCGCGCTTGGTCAAGACGCCCCCTGTGCCCGCCGACAACGACTTCAGGCTGTCCCGCCTCCAAGCCGAGATCAACCTGCGCCCGGAGAAGGCGCATGGTTCGCTCCGGGTCGTTCTCGCGTATCCAAACCTCTACTACGTGGGGATGTCGAATCTCGGCTTTCAGGGTGTGCACGCGCACTTCAACAGCATTCCCGAGATCGTGTGCGAGCGCGCTTTCCTTCCCGAGGAGGAGGAGCGTGACTCGATCCGGACCCTCTCGAGCTTCGAGACGGGCACCCCGCTTCGCGACTTCGACGTGGTCGCGTTTTCGGTGGCCTTCGAGAACGACTACCTCCACATCGTCCAGATGCTCCGGATGGCGGGCATACCGCTGCGCGCGAAAGACCGCGGCCGGCGCGATCCCCTCATCCTGATCGGTGGCTCGGCCACCTTCCTCAATCCCGAACCCCTCGCCCCCTTTGCCGACGTCATCGCCATCGGCGAAGGCGAGGTTCTGGTGCCCAGGATCGTAGAGGCCTGGCTCGGCCAGGGCAGCGCGCGTCTCGGCCTCGATACCCTGAAGGAGAAAGACGGGTTCTACGTGCCGGAGCGTCACACCGTGGTGTGGAATCCCGATGGCACGGTCAAAGCGGTCGAGGGTCCGGGGCGGGTCATGCGGCAGCGCGCGTATCCGGGCGCCATGGACCTTCCCCAAACCACCATCCTCACCCCCCACACCGAGATGTCGATGAAGTTCATGATCGAGATCTCCCGCGGCTGCCCGTGCATGTGCCGGTTCTGCTGGGCCGGCTACAACTATCTCCCCGTCCGCGGCTTCTCGCGCAAGACCATCGTGGAGCGGGCTCGGGAGGTGCGGCGTTTCACGGACAAGATCGGCCTCGTCTCCACCGCGGTCTGCGACCACCCCGAGATCAACGGCATCGTCGACGACCTTTCTGAACTCGGGTTCCAGGTGTCGGTGGCGTCCCTCCGACTCGATGACCTTTCCCCGGAGTTCGTGTTCAAGCTGGTGGATACGGGGGTCGAAGGCCTGACCCTGGCTCCCGAATGCGGCTCGGAGCGCATGCGGAAGGTGCTGAACAAGCAGTTCACCAACGAAGACATCCTGGCCCGGGCGCGCTGGATCTTCGAGAACGGCATCCAGAACCTGAAGCTCTACTTCATGGTCGGCCTTCCCTTCGAGACCCACGCGGACGTGGAGGCGATCGTGACCCTGACCGAGCAGATCCGGGAGATCATGCTCGAAGTCGGCAAGCCTCGCGGCCGCATCGGCCGCATTCATCCCTCGGTCAATCCCTTCGTGCCCAAGCCGGGGACGCCGTTCCAGTGGCTCAAGATGGAGAACGTGAAGGAGACGGACGAGAAGCTCCAGTACCTGCGCAAGGCCTTCGCAAAGATCCCGAACGTGGAGGCGATCTGCAAGAGCGCGCGCACGGGCTTCCATCAGACCATCCTCGCCCTCGGGGATCGGCGGGTCGCGGACGCCCTCGAATACGCGGTGCTCAACCACTGCGACCTGAAGCGGGCCACCAGGGAGGTCGGCCTCGATCCTTCGTTCTACGTGTACCGCGAGAAGCCGAAGGACGAAGTCCTGCCCTGGGACATCATCGACAACGGGGTGAGCCGCGACTACTTCTGGAAGGAACTCGAGAAGTCGCGCCGCGAGGCCCTCTCACCGCATTGTCCGGAGATCCAGGGCTGCATCCGCTGCGGCGTCTGTGAAGACCAGCCGAATCCGTCCTATCCCCTCCCGGAGAAGTGGAAGGCGCTCGGCACCTCGCCGCGCTATCTCAAGGTAACGGCGCAGACGTAGTGCGCGCGATTTCCAGCAGCTTGGGAATCGCGTTCATATCCACGTTGCCGCCGCTGATCAGCACGCCCGCTCTCTTGCCCTTCAGATCGACGCGGCCTGAAAGGGCGGCGGTCGCGGCCAGGGCTCCGGTGGGTTCGACCACGATCTTCAGGCGCTCCCACAGGTAGAACATGGTCGAGGCAAGCTCGGGGTCGGTCACCGTCATCATGTCGTGAACGTGGGCCATGATCATGGCGAAGGTGAGCGTGCCGAGAGACGGAGTGCGGGCGCCGTCCGCGATCGTCTCGGGATTGGTGACCGTCTGCAGGGTCTTCGTCCGGAACGAGCGGGTGGCGTCGTCGCCCGCCATGGGCTCGACTCCGATCACTTTGCACCCGGGGGACACCGCGGCCGAAACCGCCGCGCAGCCTGAGATCAGCCCGCCCCCACCCACACACACGAAGAGGTAGTCGAGGGGACCCGTCTCCGCGAAGAGTTCAAGGGCCGCGGTTCCCTGGCCGGCGATGACGTCCGCGTGGTCGTAAGGCGGAATCGTCACGAGGCCCCGTTCATCGGAGATCCGCTTCCCGAGGGCCTCCCGTGTGGTCTCGTGCTTGTCGTAGAGGACCACTTCGGCCCCGTACTCGCGAGTGGCGCGGACCTTCACCTGCGGAGCATCGTGAGGCATCACCACCACGGTGGGAACGGAGAGAAGGCGACCGGAGAGGGCGATCGCCTGGGCGTGGTTGCCGGAGGAGAAGGTCAGGACGCCGCGCCTGCGCTCGGCTTCCGACAGCCTCGACAGGGCGTTGTAGGCGCCCCGGAACTTGAAAGCGCCGGCGCGCTGGAAGTTCTCGCACTTGAAGAAGACCGACCCCCCGGTTTTCCGGTCGATGGTGCGGGAGGTCAGGACCGGGGTGCGGTGGGCCTGACCGAGGATCCGGCCCGCGGCGGCTTCGACGTCAGCGAGAACGACGGGAAGCGCCGCCACGAAAGGACTTTCCTAGGCGACGTCGCGGAGCTTGAGGCCTTCGTCCTTGAGCGTCTTCAAAAGGCCCTTCTTCTGGATGGTGCGAAGGGCCGAGGTCGAAATCCTGAGCCGCACCGTCTGCCCGGTTTCCGGGACGAAGATACGCTTGGTGATGAGATTGGGCAGAAACCGACGCTTGGTGCGGTTGTTCGCGTGGGACACGTTGTGTCCGCTCATCGGTTTCTTGCCTGTGATCGCGCAGCGTCGCGCCATGACTTGTAGCCTCCAGCTTTTGGCCCCGTCTCGAAACGCCTCGGGGAGCCCGTTATTTTGCCACAGGTTGGCCGGTTGCCGCATCCTGGAGCCGGGATCTGGCGAAATCGGTCAAAACCGGGGCCACCAGCGCCTGGGCGATCTCATTGGGGTGAAGGTCGCTCGAATGGACCCACAACGAAGAGGAATCGCGGCCCCTGAGGGTGTCGAGCAGGTCCACGAAAGGAATGCCGATGCGCTCGACCCCCTTGCGGATCTGCCCGTGGGCCGCCTCAAAAGGATAGGTTCCGCTCGATTCCAGCCCGACGAGAAGCGGCCAGAGGGCCACCCCGAAGGAGGCTCGGTGCGCCCGGCACCGGGCCTGAACCCTCCGCAGGGCGGCCCGGGTCCGCGCCCAGCCGTCCCGGTTCTCGTCCGAATACAGAGCCGCGTACCAGGCCTTTGTCTCGCGTGAGACCAGAAGTTGTTCGTAGCGACTGGAAACGAAGCCCACGAGATTGGAGTGCCGTTCGAGCCACGAGGGCGTCTCCTGACGAACCATGATCCAGTCGTTGACTCGCGGCCAGCGGTTCACGAGTTCGGCGTCCCGGTCGGCATCGTTCAGCACCATCCCGAAGATCACCACGTCGGGAGAGAGTTCGAGCGCGGTGTCGAAGATCGCCTCCAGGTCGGGAAAGTCGTGGCCGCGGACGCCCAGGTTCCAGGTCTCGATTGGACCATCGCGACGAAGCTGCGACTCGACGAGGCGCACCGCGGTGGCGTTCTCCACCACTCCCTGGGCCTCGGTGAAGGAATCTCCCACGAACACGATCCGCCGCGTGCCCGGAGGCTTGGGCGCGAACTCGCGGTCTCGGAAGCCGCGGGAGTTGAAGTCGAAGGTGACGCCGTAAGGATTCGTCTTCCGCGCTTCGTCCACTCGGGTGAACTTGCGGGACCGAAGGTCCCTCCGGGTGGCCTCGTCGTTGAGATCGATCGGGAAGCTCCCGCGAGGGTTCGAGCCGTACAGGTCAATGACGGTGTGGCCGGCGCGGCCGGGAAATTGAAGGTTGGCGCCGTTCGAGATGCGGAAGATCCTCCCCGCTTCGTGCCCCTTGAGCCCCAGCGCCCGGAAGGCGGCCTCGCCGATGAGCACGGCGGCCAGGCAGCCGATGGCGAGAGAGATGAGGGCCGCCGCGAAGGCTCGAACACCCCGCGCCGGGCCGGGAGAATGGGTCGCCAAAGGCTCAGCTCAGTCGAGGATCGAAGCGCGCAGCGCGTTTCGGAGATTCGCCAAGGACTCCTCGGAGAGAAGCTTCAGCCGGGTGAGGTGCTTCGCTCCAGCGGAGGCGAGACGCGGGGCGGAAACCGCGTCCGCGATGATCACGTCCGAGGCGGCGAGAAAGCGCCGCCAGGCCTTCGCATCTTCAAGGGCGCAGGTTTGGATCTCGAAGTCGTCGGAGACCGCGCTCTTGAGGGAGACGCGGGCGAAGGAAAGGAAGAGAGGGCTGTCCGAGACCACGAGAACCATCCCGGAGGAGAGGCCGGGGGGAATCAGGGTCTCCGGATTCGGGAGCCCGAGGGTGAAGACCACCAGCCGACCCAGGGACGCAACCCCCTCCACCCGACCCACGTGATACGGGAGAACCGCGACCACGAGCCCGGAAGCGATTCTGGGATTCTGGTCCAGCTCGTCGAGGGTCGCGACCCGAACCTCGGCGCCGAGGGCTTCCGAGATCTCGCTCGCGTACACCGCCCCCATTTCGCTGGACGGATCGACCACGAGGATGCCGAGCGGCTTCTGCGGGTCGGCGAAACGCGCGACCGCGGCGAGGATGTCCTCCTTCCCCAGGCCGGTTAGAAGGGCCGCCTCCACCGCCTCCCGGAGGCGCGTGGCCACGGTGGGCTGAAGTGCGGTGCGGCGAGGTCGCGGCTCGACGTAAACGCCCGAACCGGATCGGACGATCACATGGCCGGAGGCGCTCAGGTCCCGATAGGCCGCGGATATCGTGTTGGGATGGACCTTGAGTTTGCGGGCCCAGGTCCTTATCGCGGGAAGGCGGGAGCCGCGGGACAGTTCGCCCGAGAGCATGGCAAGCTCGATCTGCGCGCGAATCTGGTCCTTGACCGGAACTCCGGACTGACGGCGGATCTTCACCTGCATCGGCGGCCCCCCCTCAGCGGCAGGCCCGTCTCAAAACTGATCGCGCGCGAGTGGCGGACGGGCGAGGACACGAGCCGCCCGGAACGCAAAGGCCGTTCAGGCGCCCTGGGGGCGCAGGACCGCCGGAGAACCGAGAAGGGGCGTCTCGTCGCGGGTGGGAGGCGTGTCGGCAAGGTGATCGGAAACCTCGACGATCCTTCGCTCTTCGACCCGGCGGCGCTCCTGAATTTCGGCGAAGCGTTCCTCGGCTTCCTTGATCTCGCGGCGAAGCCTTTCGACTTCCGTCCGCTTCTCCGTCACGAAGGCGTCGAGTTCCTGGCGCGCGCGGGTCACCGCCTCTTCGGCGTGCTGTCGTTCGGCCTGCATCTCGGCTTCTTTGGCGAGCGCGAACCGCTCTATGGCCTGGTCTCTCAAGGAGGCGTCGCGCAGGACATCGGTGAACTCGACTCCCGCCGCTTCCAGAGCGGCCAGAACCGCGGCCGCGCGCTGCTCGGGACGAATGGCCACGAGCCTCGGGTGGTTGAGCATCGACTCGATCTTGTCGATTCCGTAGCCGTGAACCGGCGGCTCGATGCGCGCCTCCCGGTAGACCTCGCCGAAGTCCATGATGTCGGCGGAGAGTCTCGAGGGAGGAAGTTCTGGAAGCCTCGCCTCGTAGGACTGGGGAAGAATCTCAACGAGTCTCTCGCTCGACCCCTCAGACGAGCCGATGGGCTCGACCAGTCGGACTCCACGACCTAGCAGGTTTCGAACCTTGCTCATGACTCGGATTCCGTCTTGGTGGCTTCGCGGACCTTCCGGAGGGAATCCGCGGCGTCTCCGGCCGCGTGATCCTCGACCACCGCTGTCTTGCCCCATCCGGCATTGCGGGCCTCCTCGGCGGCGGCGCGGAGAGCCATCTCCAGGCCGGACTGGGAGAGCGGCCGGGTGTCGGCGCCCACACTCTCGGCGGGTTTGCCAGCCTCAGCGGTACGGTCTTGAGACGCGGGCTCCTGCGGGGCAATGGGCTCCGCCGCCACGGGAGTGAGGCTCGGGCTTTCTTCGCGCGGCAAGGGGCGCATCTCGATGGTGGCGTCGAA
>CAZYEA010000035.1:18812-23208 GCA_964646485.1 uncultured Acidobacteriota bacterium | reverse complement strand
ATCGATGCTTGGGGACTGCGCCCATATCGACGGGGCCGCGAGCAGGAGACCACCAAGAACAGCGAACCGATATCGCATGAACACACCTCGGACCTTCAGAAAAATGGGGAAAAACATGTTAGCCGACGGTTTCCCCTTGCTTACCGAGGGGAGTTGGGTCTATCCTCCTCTCGGAAACCGATATGAGCAAACCCGCCGACCTCGTTCAGGGAACCCTCGACCTTCTTCTCCTGAAGATCCTCGCTCTCGAGCCGATGCACGGCTGGGCCATCAGCCTGCGCCTGCGATCGATCTCGGGCGATGTCCTGCAGGTGAGTGAAGGATCCCTCTATCCCGCCCTGCACAAGCTGGAGCAGGAAGGCTGGATCAGCGCCGAGTGGAAGCAGACCGAGAACAACCGTCGCGCGAAGTTCTATTCGCTCACCCGCCTGGGGCGAAAGGAACTCGAATCCGAGACCGCGAACTGGCAGCGGCTGTCGACCGCGATCTCTTACGTGGTTCAACTGGGCGAAGCCTAGGAAAGGTCCTCGATGACTCTCCCCCAAAACGCCAGAATCGCCGGCTTCACCCTCCTCGCGTATATCGCCGCGGGACTCTCCAGCCTTGCGGTGTCGAGCCGGGCAACCAGGGGAGCGGGGGTTACCGAGAAGCTTGCGACTCTCGCCCAGCACCCGACCGACGTGGGCGTCGTGGTCCTGCTCGGCCTGATCCAGTGCTTCGCGGCCCTGGTTCTGGGCGTCACCTTGTACGCGATCACGCGCGAGCAGGATCCGGACCTCGCCATGCTGGGCCTCCTCTGTCGCGTCGGCGAGGGGCTCGTCGGCTCCTTTTCCATACCGGGCATGCTGGCCCTGTTCTGGCTCGCGACCGAAACCGGACCAAGCGCCCCCGATCCTTTGGCGGCGCACGCTCTCGCCGCGTATCTGCTGAGAGGAGACGTGGCCTTCACCGCGACCTTCTTCGCCGCAGGCAGCACGCTCTTCTCCTATCTCCTGCTGCGCGGTCGCATCATTCCCGTTCCCCTCGCCTGGCTCGGGGTGGTGGCGTCGGTGTTGCTCCTCGTCTGTCTTCCCCTGCAGCTTGCCGGGTTCCTGCGCGGGCCCATCACCTCCTTTGCGTGGCTGCCGATGCTCGCCTTTGAAGTTCCGCTCGGACTCTGGCTCCTTTTCAAGGGGGTGGCCGTGAAATCGGAAAGACCGCCGGCGCCCACCCTCGGGGAGGCTTAGATCATGCGCCTCGAACACTGGTGGTTCACCATCCCTCTGCGGCTCAAATCCATCTTCCGCCGCCGCCAGGTGGAGCTCGATCTCGAAGAGGAGCTTCAGTTCCACCTCGAACACCGGATCGAGGAGGGCATCGCCCGGGGGCTCTCTCCCCAGGAAGCGCGGCTTCAGGCGATGCGCGGGATGGACGGTCTCGAGCAGCGCAAGGAGGAGATCCGGGACGCGCGTCGGGTGCGCGTCGTGACCGACTTCATCGACGACCTGCGCTTCGCCTCCCGCAGCCTCCGCCGCACTCCCGGACTGACCGCGCTGGTGGTGACGACCCTGGCCCTCGGCATAGGGATGACGGCGACCCCATTCAGCATGATGGACGCCCTCATCTTCAGGCCCTATCCCGTGACCGATCCGGACGCGGTGGTGAGTCTGGTGAGCACCACCCGGGACAATGCTTTCGGCTCCTTTTCCTATCGCGAATACCTCGATCTCCGCGACCGCACCCGGAGCTTTGACGGCGTGCTGGCGAGCGCGCCCAGCCAGAGCGTCGGCTTCAGCGCGGAAGTGGGGGCGACGCCGCGGGTGAAGGGCGGCCAGCTCGTCTCCGGAAATTTCTTCTCGGTGCTGGGCGTGGAACCGCAGGTGGGCCGCGGCTTCCTGGATTCTGAAGACATCGTCCCGGGTCGGGACGCCGTGGTGGTGTTGGGGCCCGACTTCTGGAAGCAGGAATTCGCCGCGGATCCCGGGTCCATCGGACGGACCGTCCGCTTGAACGGAAAGGACTTCACCGTCATCGGTGTCGCCCCTGACTCGTTCCCCGGGCTGCAGATCTTCTCGCGCCCCGACTTCTATGTGCCCCTCTCGATGGCGGGGAGCTTCTCGACCGATGCGCAGAAGAAGTTCCTCGAGGACCGCGATGACCGGCAGCTCGCGGTGAAAGCCCGCCTTCGGCGCGGCCGGACCCTCGACGAGGCGCGCAGCGAGCTCGCGGTGCTCGGACAGGCCTTCGCCCGCGAGTATCCGCAGACGAATCGCGAGCGGGGGGCCACGGTACGAACGCGGCTCGAGATGCGAACGCAGCAGGGGGACGTGAACTGGAAGTTCTCCGTGGTCTTCTCCGTCCTCGCGGTGGCCGTGCTCCTTGTGGCCTGCACCAACGTCGCGGGCTTGCTCCTGAGTCGCGCGCGCACCCGCACCCGCGAAATCGCCATCCGGCTGGCCCTGGGCGCCGGGCGCTTCCGGCTGCTGCGCCTGCTCCTGACCGAAAGCCTGATCCTCTCGCTCCTCGGGGGAGTTGGCGGCGTGATCGTCGGCTTCGCCGGGATCTCCCTCATGCGGACCTTCAGCATCCCCACCGAGCTGCCGACTCTGGTGCCGTTTCGGATGGATGGGCGTCTCCTCTTCGCGAGCCTCGCCGTGTCCCTTTTGAGCGCCATCGCGTGCGGCCTCGCCCCTGCTCTGCAGAGCACGCGCGCGGATCTCCTGAAGGGACTGAAGGCGAGCGCCGACGTGGACCTCGATGGCCCGCGACGCTTGTGGGGCAGGAGCCTCCTGGTGGTGGCGCAGGTGTCGATGTCCCTGATGCTCCTGACCGCGACCCTCCTGATGGACCGGGGATTCAGGGACAGTCTGGTCGGGGGAACCGGCTTTCCCAAGGACCGCCTGCTCATGGCGAGGTTCGATCCGCGCCTGGTCCAGTACGGTCCGGCTCAAACCCAGCAGTTCTACCGCCGGCTCGTCGAGCGGTTGCGCGAGACTCCCGGGGTCGTGGGTGCGGGCCTCACGCAGAATCCGCCCCTGGGCCTCGATGCTTTCGGACGCCTCGCCTTCGTGCCCGATGGCGCCCAGTTGCCGCCCGGTCGCCTCACCTTCACCTCGATCATGGACACCGTGGACGAGGGCTTCTTTGCGACCATGGGAATACCGGTGCTGCGCGGGCGGCCGTTCCTCACCTCGGACACGTCAGACTCGCCACGCGTGGCCATCGTGAACGAGCACTTCGCCCGCCACTACTGGCCTGCCACCGAACCGCTTGGCCAACGCATTCGCCTTGGGGGGAGCGCGGGACCGGTGGTTGAGATCGTCGGCGTCGCGAAGACCGTCCGGTATCAAGACGGGGGCGAGAAGGACATCGACTTCGCCTATCTCCCCCTCACCCAGAACCCGGCCGCCCGGATGGTGGTGCTCCTCCGCACCAGCGGCGATCCGCTGCAATGGGTGGATGCGGTCAAGCAGGCGGCGCGTTCCCTCGACGCCAACCTGCCGGTCTCCGAGATGCGCACCTACGAAGACCTTTATCGGTATCACGCGGTCGAGGGTCCCGGGGTGGCGGTCAGGCTCGTGGGGACGATGGGAACGGTCGGTCTCTTTCTCGCCTGCGCCGGCTTATACGGCCTCATGGCCTACAACGTGTCCCGCAGGACCCGGGAGATCGGCATCCGCATGGCCATCGGAGCGGGAGCGCGCGACGTGCTTGCTCTGGTGATGGGCAAGGGGATCGCGCTCGTAGCCCTTGGCACGCTGATCGGACTCGCCCTCGGGGCGGGGGTCGAGCGCCTCATGAACGCGATGCTGTTCAACGCCGGCCGCGTCGACGTCGTCGCCTATCTCCTGGTGGTGCCCTCGATGTTCCTCGCGACCATGCTCGCGACCTACGTTCCCGCCCGCCGCGCCTCGAAGATCGCCCCTACCCAGGCCCTGCGTTACGAGTGACCGTCGCCCACGTGTAGCAAGGCGACCACAATATTTCCGCCCGTCGTGCGTCCATACTGACAAGTGAAGGACACGGCTAGGCGAATGACGCTCGACCAGGATGACCGGATCTCCGAGGTGGTCAACCGGGAACGGTCCCGGTTGCGCAGCTTCATCCGCAGACGGGTGGGCGATCCGCGCGATGTCGAGGACATCCTTCAGGAGGTCTTCACCGAACTCGTGGAGGCGAACCGGCTGCTGATGCCGATCGACCACGTCGCGGGCTGGCTCTTCTCGGTGGCGCGCAACCGGATCATCGACCTCTTTCGCCGGAAGAGACCTGGGAGCCTGGAGCGCTCCGACACGCAGGATGGCGAGCACCTGGGCTTCGAGGACCTCCTGCCCTCGCCCGATGACGGTCCGGACGCGGCGTACGCGCGGCACCTCCTCCTCGAGGAGATCGAGCGGGCGGTGAGCGAACTGCCTGA